>RFFU01000035.1 GCA_003697085.1 Candidatus Hydrogenedentota bacterium | reverse complement strand
GTTGCCGGCATTGGGAACATTGATTCCCGAAAAACTGGCGACGCCATTCTTCGCCTGCGTCCAGACCACGCCGTTGTTCACATTTTTGCCGGCAAGAGCCTTTTTGGCCCGGCCCTGCCAGACACCCAAGGCCACCCAGCCGTCGTATGAGGTTACCGTGTTGCCGGCCGCATCCTGCGCCGTGACCGTTACGGTGAAGTCCTGGCCGGCGAAGGGGCTTTTCGGTGACATCGCCGAAACCGCCAGTTTCGTCGGAGTCACGGCGCCGACGAGAGCGCCTGCCGTAATCAGCCCGGCCAGACGGAAGGAAGAGAAGAGAGGAGAGACAGCCGGGGCGAGTGAAAAGCCGGGTTCCCGTACGGAAGGCGCAATCGCGGAGAGACTTGGCGTCTCCGCCGACGATTTCCGCTCTTCCTGCTCCGGCTCACCGAGGTCTATCGAGAAGACCGAGCCGCCCGGCGCTTCGATCTCGCCTTCGGACGTTATAATCCGATAGTTGGGAACGCGCCCGGCAACCGCAAAGAAACTCTGCTTGGTTTCGCCGCGGAGCAGTTCGATCGTCACATCGTCGCGAACGATCTTTCGCGTAAAAATCAGATACTTCCGTTCGTACGTTCGCATCTGGCGCGCTTGGCGCAGGATCAATTCGGTGGATCCGGAGAGTTCGACGATGCCGACGTCGCCGATTTGGAGCGTCGCCGTGCCGTTGTCACCGGTACGTAGCGCGTCTCCGCGTTCGATTACTCGGCCTTGGGCAATAGGTGTCCACTCTCCACCCTCATGCCGCATCTCTACCTTCCCGAGTGAGGACTTCAGAACCGTGGAGAACGCGCGGACTTCCCTCGTCATCTTCGGCTTGTTCCCCAACGCCCAGACCGGCGCCGGAACGAGCTGGACGAAGATCGCTGCAAGGCAGAGCCAGGCGGTGGCGCGCGAGGGACGATGCCAGCGGAATTCAACAAACCGCGGTCGTGGTAGGAACCGCATCATCGAGTTCGTCATGATCCGCCGCCCACCCCGCCGGGAGCCGCCAGACCAAAAGCCGCGGCTCCGCGCCAGGTTTCGAGCAGAAGGGCGTCCTTGATTCGCCGGAAAACGAATGTCGAATGCTGTGAGAGACGGCGCGTCTCACGCCCGACATTGGCTCCCACCGCGTCCTTGAAGCGTTCGTTCCACGTGACCTCGACCTCGACTACGTTTCCCTTTTCGTATTCACGCACGGCGTCGATCGTCCAATCAAAGAAGATCTCATCATAATTTCGGAAATCGTCCTCGATGCTTTCGCGCACCGTCGCACGCGTCAGAGAAAGCCCGTTGTCGGAGGTTCCGTAAAACGTGGGAGCCAGATACCGTTCGAAGTTCAAGCCGTCTTCGTTCCTATAGGATTCGAAGAGGCCCCGCAAAGATTCTTCCGCTCTCTCCCGCAAGGTCGGTTCTTTCCCCGTCGAGCGACGTTGAGCACACCCGCTTGCAAGCACCGCTCCGACCACCGCCCCCGCCACGACCAGCACCAAAATGCATACCATCCTTTTGAACTTCAATCCGCTAAAACGTGTAATCCACATGACCTCTCGTCTCCAATTGCCGGAATCCTGTTCCGTTTTCTTCAAATTGATCTTGATAACGTGTCGTGAACGTGATGTTGAGACCGGGAACGGCGTAGGGGCGGAAGGAAATGTTCGCGTTGTAGAGTCGGTTCAACGAGTCGTTGTTTTTCTGGTTTCGGTCGACATCGACTTGAGTGTACCCCAGGTTCACATTGAACTCGCCCCAAGTCGCGTTCAATCCGACGTTGGAGGTTTGGGTTCTGGTGAAATTCGAGCCGGTGCGCGTTCGGTCGGCGACGTGGCGATAGGAGGCGAACGGGGTTAAATGTACTTCGTAAACGGAATAGACGAAGGGGCGGGAAATGCGCACGCCCCAGTTATCGATTCTCCGATCGTTCGTCGCGGAGACATCGTCATCGGTCAACTGGTACTTGTAGTCGCCTCCAAAGGCAAAACCCCAGTTCCGGTAGCTGAGACTGTGATTGTAATCCTCGATCTTCCGATTGGAAATTCCGTTCGATGCGGCCTGCTTATTATGCCGGAACTCGAATCCATATTGCAGGTTCTGGAGGTTGAGAGGAAGAGTCGTGCTCCCGGTAAGGGCGAACGGCTTTGCACTCATCCGAGCCGTCGTCACCTGGTTGCTGTTCACCAACGCCGCACCGCTGGTGATTCTGTGCAAGACGTTGTCGTTGTTGAAGAAATAGGAGAGATTCCAGGTCAGCGCGTTGCTCCACCGAAAATCGGCACCGCCGCCCCAGCGCTGCTGATCGACGGCCGCGGATCCGAGTTCCGTCAGGAAATCGGGATCGACCCATTCGTAATCGGCACGAAGAGCGACCGGGAGAAGCCGCGTCGCAATGCGTCGTTTCTTTTCGAGCACGAAAGGCAGCCTCCAGTCGAGAGCCGATCGATGCGCCCAGCCGGTGCGCGATAGGGCTCCCCCCTGTGTCCGGTCGCGGTCGCCCTCGGAATAGGCGTCTTCTCCGCGCCAAGTCAATCCGAAAGGGAGAGCGGCTTCGTACTTGAAAGAGGAGACGCCGATGCGCAATTCCGGAATCGGTCCGGATGTGTTGGAGTGGATATTCAAGGAAGAGCGGTCGTCCATAGCAAGGGAGCCCACCAGACCTGCCTTCACCTTCTTGAAAGGACCGGGGCCTTTTCCTTCCCATTCGATGCCGGCGCCGTAGGCATAACGACGATACTGCCCCGGCTCGGTTCCCCCGATGAACTCCTGTTCCCGCCGCGTTATTCCCGCCGTGCCGATCAGTTTCAATTCTCCACCAAATCCGGGACGGCGATACCACAAGTGTGAACCATATTGCGCCGAACGGTTGTAAACGTACGGGGAAAGATTGGGGAAGACATCTCCGAAACGCAGCCCCCAACGGTTGCGTTTCTCGGCCTGCGCGTAAATGCTCTGGATCTTGAAATCCCGACTCCTTGTCAAAGTGACGTCATCCGTCCATCGTAGGGTCGACCGGGCATCGATGCTGATGTCATTGAACCGATCCGTGTAGCCGACATTGATGTAGTGCTGCTGAAAGGTTTTCGGAGGAGTAAAGGAGCGGCTTTGGTTACCGTAGGTTCCTGTGCGGTAAACGTCCACAGCATAATTCAAATAGAGACGGTCGTAGACGCGTCGAAAACCGGCCGCGAATCTGTCGTGGAAAGTCGTGTCGGAGTGGATCGACGATTGGTCTCCGTTGCCTCCACCGCCCCGTGAGAAGGAAGGCTTCGCCGGGAAGGAATAAGAATTGGCGGACCGAGCCGATGAACCGCCGATAAAGAGGATCAGAAAGAGCATCGTCGCCGAACCGAAGACAAGGGGTGTCCGGTTTCCACGGCTCGATCGCGTGGGATGAAAAGTATTGGTCAAACTGCCGGTTCCCTTCGTAGGAGTTGAACCATTTCCAATTGGTCCAATCCCATTGGATGGCAGAAAGACCAAACGTAAATGGATCTCCAATATGACATTTAAATCGCACCTGTCAACTCTTTTTTTGTAAAACTTTTTTGAGGAGTGAAAGGGACGGCGGGGAAGGAGTGACGGAAGCCGATGGGGGAGCTTCCGAAAAGGCTTGATTTCGTGGAAACGACGGCAGATTTTCGGCGGACGAAAACCGGCACGGCGTGCGTTTTTTTGGAGCCCCTTGCCTTCCCTCAGGCCATTGCTCGTTATAGAGTAATCACCACGCCAGAAGCGTCGGAACGGTCGCGCGGGCGGGGAATCCGTAAGAGGAATTGGGAGAAGACGATGTTTTCGTATCAAACGCTGTTGGCTGTTGCCTTGGGAAGCGCCGGCGGCGGCGCCGCACGCTTTCTCCTTGCCGGCTGGGTCCAACAGTATTCCGGGACGGGTTTCCCGTGGGGAACCTTCGCCGTCAACGTCCTCGGCTCTTTCCTCCTCGGCTTCCTGGCCGTGTACAGCCTCGAACGGACCGTCTGGTCTCCGCTCGTTCGGTTCAGCCTCACGACCGGGTTTCTCGGGGGATTCACCACCTTTTCGACCTTCACCTACGAAACAGCCCGCCTCGCGCAGGATGGATATCTCTTGCGGGCCTTCTCGAATATCTCCCTCTCACTTGTCGCCGGGATCGGCGCTGCTTTTCTGGGAATTGCCGCCGCGAGAATGCTCGGATGAAACCCGGAGAATCGCACTGCCTTCTTCGTATCTTCCTCGGCGAATCCGATCGTTCCGCGGGACGGCCGTTGTGGGAAGTCATCCTGGAGATTCTTCGGAAGAACCATTTCTCCGGCGCCACGGTCATCCGCGGAATCGCCGGGTTCGGGCCCAAGAGCGTTCTCCACAAGGAAACCTTCTTTCGTTTTTCTCCCGATCTGCCGGTGATCATCGAGTCGGTCGAGCGGGAGGAGAAGATCCGGCGGTTGCTGCCTTCGATCGTGGATTTGATGCAAGGAGGTTTGATCACGATGGAGCGGGCGGAGGTGGCGTATTACGGTCCCGGAACCAGGGATCCGGAGGAGTAGAGCCCGTGGCGAACTCCGAGCCCGAAGCCTTCGACCGGGAGGATTCCGTCTCGTCAGGAAACAACTCGGGGGGTGGCGGTGCGGGGTCGAACGGAGTCTCGATGGAACTCTTACGAGTCTTCGTCGCGGAGGATGCGGTTTTCGATGGTCAACCGGCCTGGCGGGTGGTTCTGGAGCATCTGCGGATGAGCGGATTCTGGGGGGCGACCGCCTATCGCGGAAGGGAGGGGTATTCGCTTTCCGGACCAGCGGGGACCGACAGGATCCTGATAATGACGAGCCGGCTTCCGATCGTGATCGAGGGTGTGGACCGCCGCGAAAAGGCCCTTCCTCTCCTGGAGGACCTGCGGACGATCGTGGGCGATCGCGGCATCATCACGTTGGAGCCGGTAACGCTGCTGTACGGTACCCATTACGATTCCGGTACGATCCAGAAGCCGTGAAGGCTCGAGGAGTATGCTTCCTGCTTATCGGCCTAGGTCGATGCCGGTAAGCAACTTACCTGGGAGCGCAGGCATCTTGCCTGCAGAAATGGACCGCAGGCTCTCCAACCTGCGGTGCACTGTCATTCCGAGGCGCCTTGGCGCCGAGGTATCTCCCCAGCCACGTATCCCGCGCTGGGGGTGGGTCGTGCGGTCGTGGGGGATTCCTCGTCGGCCTCCGTCCTCCCTTTGACTTTTTGAACGGCGACTCGCACCTTAATTAATGCTTCAATTAGTGCTTCATTCCTTTCCTATCGTGACCGCTCATAGTATGCTCGCCGGACTCCCGCAAATCGCATACGAGGAAACCACAGAGCACACGGAGAACACAGAGAAATCACAGAGGAAAAATGAAGAATAGGGAGAACGGATTTTCGTTCCCGCGCCCATCGATTCCGGAGCCATCACCGGCTCATTCCTCCTCGTCCTCGTAAGCGTTCTCTGGGCCGACAGCCGGCTTGGTCCCCGCCGAGGATGCCGCCGCCGGAGCCGCTGGAGCCGCCGCCCGGCGCGCACCACGCATTCCCCAACCCCGCCAGATCCTGTAGATCGCCGGAATCATCAAGAGCGTCAGGATCGTGGCGGAGACCATACCGCCGACCATCGGCGCGGCGATCCGTTTCATCACCTGGCTCCCCGTCCCGTGGCTCCACATAATCGGTAGGAGTCCGCCGATGATGGCGCTGACGGTCATAGCGATCGGACGCACCCTCAGCGCCGCGCCTTCGATGATGCTCTGCTCCAAGATTCCGACGTCGATGGGGTTCCCACCGCGCCGGGCCCGCTCCAGAGCGTGATCGAGGTACATAATCATAATCACCCCGATCTCCGCCGCGACACCGGCCAGCGCGATGAATCCGACACCGACGGCGATCGACATATTGTAATCGAGCAGATACACGAGCCAGACACCGCCCACCAGAGCAAACGGAAGAGAAAGCATCACGATAAGAGATTCCGTTATGTTGCGGAAGTTGAGGTAGAGGAGGATGAAGACGATCAAGAGGGTCACGGGAACCACAAGTTGGAGCCGCTTCTGGGCCCGTTCCATATATTCGTACTGCCCGGACCAGGTGATCGAGTAGCCGGCGGGGAGATCGAGTTCGCGGTCGAGTGTTTCGCGGGCGGCCTTGACGTAGGTCGCCACGTCCACGCCCGTGATGTCCACGTAAACCCACGCGTTCAACCGGGCGTTCTCGCTCTTGATTCCCGGCGGCCCCTTGCGGACGACGATGTCGGCGAGTTGTTCGAGCGGAATCTGTTCCCCGCGCGGCGTCGGAACGAGCACCCGTCGCAAGGCCTCGATGTTGTCGCGCAGTTCCCGCGGATACCGCAGGTTCACGGGGTAGCGTTCCAGTCCCTCGACCGTGTACGTAATGTTCATTCCGCCCACCGCGCTCATAATGATGTCCTGGACGTCGCCGACGGTGAGGCCGTAGCGGGCGATCTCGTTCCGGCGGATGGCGAAATCGACGTAGTTCCCGCCGACCGCCCGTTCCGCATACGCGCTCAAGGTCCCCGGCACGGTGCGGATGATCGCCTCGACCTTCTTGCCGATCTCTTGGAGTTTGTTCAAGTCGTCGCCGGCGATCTTGATCCCGACAGGGGTCTTGATTCCGGTGGAGAGCATATCGACGCGCGTTTTGATCGGCATCGTCCAGGCGTTGGTCACGCCGGGAAACTTGATGGCCTTCTCCAGTTCATCGGTCAGTTCCTGCACGGTGATCTTGCGCTTCTCCGGCCAGATCTTCCGGAAGACCTTCTTCAAAAACTCGGGATAGTTCTTCTTCGAGTACCAGCGCTCGACAGTCACGTCCCGCCATTCCTCCTCCGGCTTGAGCCGGATAACGGTCTCGATCATCGAGAGCGGCGCGGGATCGGTCGCCGACTCCGCGCGCCCGATCTTGCCGAAGACGTGGTGGACCTCGGGAAAGGCGGCGATGATCTTGTCGGTCTGCTGGAGCAGCGTCCGCGCCGTGGTGACCGAGATTCCCGGCAGAGTCGTGGGCATATAGAGCAGGTCGCCCTCGTACAGCGGCGGCATAAACTCGCCGCCGATCTTCTCGAGCGGGAAGAGCGCATCGAGTCTCTCCGCCGCCGCGTAGATCGGCGATTGGGGATCGAGCCGATCGAGGACGAGTTTCTTGAAGGGGAAGAAGGTGAGGATGAGCAGGAGAAATCCGATCGTGATCGTCGTCCATTTCCATCGCAACACGGTGGAGACGGCGGGGTGGTAGATGCGGATCAGGAAGCGGTTCAACGGGTTCCGATCTTCCTCGGGAATCCTCCCCTTCAGGAAGAAGATTTCGACAACGACATAGAAGACGATCATTATTCCGAGGAAGACCGGGACCCAAAGACCGTAGTCGCGAAGGTAATAGGCGAGAAACGCCATCGTTCCCACGACCAGGAGATGGGTCAATCGGGACGACTTCCGGCGGGGATCCGTCTCCCGGATGAAGTATCCCATCAGGATCGGAACGAGCGTGACCGCCAAGAGCGCCGCGGCGGCCATCGAGTAGGTCTTGGTGAAGGCCAGGGGCATGAAGAGGCGGCCTTCCTGCGCCTCCAGCGTGAAGACGGGGAGAAAAGAGAGCGTGATGATCAAGAGGCTGAAGAAGAGCGCCGGTCCGACCTCCTTCGCGGCGTCCACGATGATCTCCCAGTGCGGTTTCTTTCCCGCGTCGTGTTCGAGGTGTTTGTGGGCATTCTCGATCATCACGATCGCGGCGTCCACCATCGCGCCGATCGCGATCGCGATGCCTCCCAACGACATGATGTTGGCGTTGATGCCCTGCGCGTGCATCACGATGAAGGCCATCAGGATCCCTACCGGAAGAGTGAGGATCGCCACGAGGGCGCTGCGCATATGGAAGAGGAAGATCATACAAACCGCCGCCACAATCAGGCTCTCCTCCACCAGTTTCTCCTTCAACGTCTCGACGGCACGGTGAATCAGGTCGCTCCTGTCGTAGGCGATCTTGATCTCGACGCCCTCCGGAAGCCCCTTCTTCAATTCCTCCAACTTCTTCTTGACGCCTTCGATCACGTCGAGCGCGTTTTCGCCGTACCGCATCACGACGATGCCCCCGACGACTTCTCCCTCGCCGTTCGACTCCGCGATCCCGCGCCGCAGTTCGGGACCGAGATGCACCTCCGCGACATCCTCGAGATAGATCGGTGTTCCGTCGGCATCGACGCCCACGGCAATCCGCTTCAGGTCCTCGATCGACTTGATGTAACCCAGCCCCCGCACCATGTATTCCATCTCCGCCATCTCGATCAAACGCCCCCCCACGTCGTTGTTGCTCCGCATAATCGCGTGCCGGACCTTCTGCAACGGGATGTTGTATTCCGCCAGTTTGTTTGGATCGACCTCGACCTGGTATTGCTTCACGAAGCCGCCCAACGAGGCGACTTCGGAAACGCCGGGCACCGTCTGGAGTTCGTAGCGGAGGTACCAATCCTGGATGGAGCGCAGTTCGGAGAGATCGTGCCGGCCGGACTTGTCCTCGAGTTGATACTCGAAGACCCATCCCACGCCCGTGGCGTCGGGACCGAGTTGGGGAGTGACGCCGCGCGGGAGGCGCCCCGCGACGAAGTTGAGGTATTCCAGCACCCGGCTCCGCGCCCAGTACATATCCGTCCCGTCCTCGAAGATGATATAGACGAACGAGAACCCGAAGAAGGAGTAGCCGCGGACGACCTTGGCGTAGGGAACGGCCAGCATCGCCGTGGTGAGCGGATACGTCACCTGGTCCTCGACAACCTGCGGCGCCTGCCCCGGGTATTCGGTGAAGATGATGACCTGAACGTCGGAGAGGTCGGGGATGGCGTCGAGCGGCGTGTTGATCAGCGAATAGACGCCACCACCGATGAGGATGACGGTCGAGAGGAGAACGAGGAATTTATTCTTAACGCTGTACTCGATTAATCTACCCAGCACGACAGGACGCTCCCGTGTTTTTCACCACAGAGCACACAGAGAACACAGAGAGAAAAGAGAAAAAAAGTGGGATGCTTTTCATAAAACCCTCTCGGGTTCTCTGATGCTCTCTTGTGGTGGGCGATAAAAGAGACTCTTCGCGAGCAGGCGCGGAAACGAACGGGAGATCAATAAACAAGGCGCCGGACTCCTTCGATCAGAACTTTGGAATTAAAATTGATAAGCAGACCAACCTTGATTCCTGAGATCTTTAAATACGTTAACAACTGTGCTTCGTGGATGGGGAAGATTTTATCGACAGACTTGATTTCGATGACGACTCGTTCTTCGACGACCAAATCCATTCGGTACCCGCAATCAATACGGACATCCTTGTATCGGATGGGCAAATGCTTTTGGCGTTCGAAGGAAATCCCTCTTTTGGAAAATTCATGACACAAACAGGCCTCGTACGCCGATTCAAGAAGACCCGGACCCAGAACACGGTGCACTTCGATGGCCGCACCTATGATCTTTTCCGTTAGTTCTTTTTCAAAATCCTCTTTCATTACCTCTCGTGTCCTCTTGTGCCCTCTTGTGGTGAAACGCTCGGTTGGGATGCGGGGGCGGCCGGAGGCATTTTCATCGTCCCGCCCTCCATCGACGTTCCGCTCATTCCCGATTGGTCCATCCCGCTCATTCCTTCCCTCGTGCCGGAAATCGAGGCTTGGTCCATTCCGGACATCGAAGAGTGATCCACGGCGGGTTGGGAAGCGGGTGGGGCGGAAGAGGTTTTCTTCTTCTTCTCTTTCGCGTCGGTTCCGCCGGCGGCCGGTTGGGAGGCCGGCTCCTTTCCCGAACCTTTTTCTTCTTTTTTCTTCTTGCCGTCCATGGCGCTCATGTCATGGGACATTTTGGCCATTCCGAGTTTGAGTTGGCTTTCGGAGTCGATCAGGAACTGCGCACTCGTGACGACCTTCTCTCCTTCCCTGAGCCCTTTCCGAACCTCGATGAAATCATCTCCGCGTTTTCCGAGTTCGACATCACGCGACTCGAATTTCCCGTTCCCCAGCGCGACGACGACGACTTTGCGCCGCCCGGTGTTGATGACGGCTTCCTCGGGGACCGTCACGACTCTCCGCTCGTCCCCCGCGTCGATCAGAACATTCACATACATATCGGGCTTCATCGTGAAACCGGGATTGTCGAACTCGAGCCGGATCGTGGCCGTCCGGGTCTTCGGATTGAGATAGGGGTCGATGTAGGAGATGCGTCCCGTCAATCGCTTGCCCAGATGAGGCAATTCGACGACGGCTTTCTTCTCAACGCGGATCCACGGCAGTTCATATTCATAGATGTCAGCCAGGATCCAGACCCGGGAGATATCGGCGATCATAAAGAGATTCTTCTTCGGGGTGACGTGCTGGCCTTCGTAGGTGTTGCGTTTCACGACGATGCCGTCGAGTTCGGAGTAGAGCGTGAGGGTCTTCCGCGGGCGGCGTGTCTCTTCCAAGCGCGCAATCTCGTCCTCGGAAATATCCCAGTATTCCAGGCGTTCGCGCGCGCTGCGAAGGAGCGCCTCTCCCTGCTCGCGGGCCGCCGGGTCGGGACTTTTCCTGTAAAGGTCGGCCGCTCGGAGAGCCAGGAGATATTCTTCCTGAGTCGAGACGAGTTCCGGGGAGTAGATATCGAGCAACGGCTCGCCTTTCCGCACGAACTTTCCCTCGAAATCCACATAGAGTTTCTCGACCCATCCGCTGATCTTCGTATGGATGTGCCGGATAAGGCGTTCATCGTACGTGACGCGTCCCGTGGTTCGGATACGGTGTGTCAGAATCCGCTTCTTCGCCAAGGCGGTGCGGACACCGATGTTCTGCTGCATCACGGGATCGATCTTGATCGCGTTCGGATTGGATTCATCTTCCTCGCCTTCATACACCGGGACCATATCCATTCCGCAGTCGGGAGCCTTTCCCGGGCGGGGGGAGGTCAGCCAGGGGTGCATCGGGTCCTTGTAATAGAGAATCTTTCGTTTTCCGGAAGAAGAAGCCGGCGCCGAGGCCGCCGTTCCCGCGGCACCGCCTTCGCCCGACGGTCGGAGGGCGATGAAACCGAGGAGCCCGACGATAACGAGGACGAGGAGGACGTTGACGAAGCGACTCATATTCTCGTCTCCTTTCGCGTCACGTTCCCCGCGCGCCGTGCGGCGCGCGGGGTTGATGGATCAATTATGATCGTGATCGCCGTGTTCATGTTCGCCGCCCTCGGCGGAACCCTTCCGGAGCGATTTCACATATCCGTAAACGCTTCGGATCTGCTCTTCGCTTAAGATCTGTTCCCAGCCCACCATCGGGGTTCCCGGGCTTCCCTTCTCGATGATGTGGATTCGACCGGCGTCCGAGTAGTAGGCCGAGTGTTCGGGATCCGTGAAATCCGCCGGTTTTGTCGGCAACGCCGCCGCCGCGGGGCCGTCTCCCTTGCCGGTCATACCGTGGCACGGCGCGCAGTTCTGTTCGAATACCTTCTTGCCCTCGGCCAGTTGTGCCGCCGTGACGTCGGGAACGGGTTTTTCGTAATCCTCGCCCAGTTCCTTCTTCAACCATTCCTTCACCTCGGCCATATGTTTCATATGAGCTCCTTCCTCTTCGTGGCCGCCGGCAGCCTCGTGATGCTGCCGGGGCTGCGAGGCCGCGGGCGCACTTTGCGCCGTGACTTGCGGCGCGGCTTGCTTCGCCGACGACGTCGCCTGAGCCTCCGGCTTCGGCCCGGGGGCCCCCGATCCACAACTCGCCAGCAAAACCGCTGCTGAAACCAAGGCCGCTGCGGCGACCACACCGATACCCCACCGTGCTTTCATAGGAAACCTCCTAAAAAAATTTTTTTGATTCTTTCGCATCGTGAACGTTCTTCGAAGGGACCTTCACGACCTGATTTCCTTCTTTTCATCCCAAACGAGTCCTTCGGAGCCGGAGCGAATTGGCGATTACGGAGACCGAGCTGAAGCTCATCGCGGCGCTGGCGATGATCGGGCTCAAGAGGATCCCGAAGAACGGATAAAGGACTCCGGCGGCAACGGGAACGCCGAGGGTGTTATACCCGAAGGCCCAGAAGAGATTCTGGCGGATGTTGCGCATCGTAGCGCGGCTCAATCGAATGGCCCGCACGATTCCGCGCAGGTCGCCCTTGACCAGCGTCACGCCGGCACTCTCGATCGCCACGTCCGTTCCCGTACCCATCGCGATTCCGACGTCGGCCAGAGCCAGCGCCGGCGCGTCGTTGATGCCGTCTCCGGCCATCGCCACCTTTCTGTTCCGGCGTTTGAGGCCGTCGATTACGGCGGCCTTCTGGTCCGGCAGGACCTCGGCCTCCACTTCCTCGATCCCCAAGCGCTTCGCCACGGCTTCCGCCGTTCGACGGTTATCTCCGGTGAGCATAACGACGTGAATGCCCAGGTTCCGCAGATCGTGTAATGCTTCGGGTGTGGTCTTCTTGATCGGGTCGGAGATTCCCAGCACGCCGATGCATTCCCGGCCGCGGGCGACATAGACGGCCGTGGCTCCTTCCTCTTGGATCTCCTCGACGGAATGATCGCAACGGACGGGGTTGACGTCGAGGCTTTCCAGGAGTCGGCGGTTCCCGAGAGCGACCCGCTCGCCCTTCCATCGGCCGACGATTCCCTTTCCGGGGACCGCTTCGAAGTCTTCCACCGCCGCGTTCGGAATCCCGCGCTCCTTCGCGGCGGCGAGGATCGCCGACGCGAGCGGATGCTCGCTCGAACGTTCCAGCGCCGCGGCGACCTCGAGCAAAGCCTCTTCCGATTCCACTCCGAGAGCGCGGATCGTCGTGACTCTCGGGCGGCCTTCCGTCAAGGTACCCGTCTTGTCCACGACGAGCGTGTCGATCTTTTCGAGCGTCTCCAACGCCTCCGCGTTCTTGATCAACACCCCGGCCGTGGCGCCCCGGCCGACGCCGACCATGATCGCCATCGGAGTCGCCAGTCCCATCGCGCAAGGGCAGGCGATGATGAGAACGGCCACGGCGTTGACGAGGGCGTAGGCGAAACGTGGGTCCGGGCCGAAGGCGGCCCAAACGGCGAAGGTAACGAGGGCGACGAGGACGACGGCGGGGACGAACCAGGCCGCGACGGTATCGGCCACCTTCTGGATCGGCGGCCGGCTTCGCTGAGCCTCGCTTACCATCTTGACGATCTTGGAAAGGAGCGTGTCGCCGCCGACGCGCTCGGCCCGCATCACCAGACTTCCGGTTCCGTTGATCGTGCCTCCGGTCACCGGATCGCCCGGAGCCTTGGCCACCGGTAACGGTTCGCCCGTGATCATCGATTCATCGACGGACGAGGAGCCTTCGAGGACAACGCCGTCAACGGGAATCTTCTCGCCGGGCCGGATCCGGAGACGGTCACCGGCTTGGACTTCCTCGATCGGAACGTCCCGTTCCGTCCCGTCGGCGGCGATCTTTCGAGCGGTGTCCGGAGCGAGTTCCAGGAGAGACTTGATGGCGGCGGAGGTCTTTTTGCGGGCGCGGAGTTCGAGGACCTGGCCGAGGAGGACGAGGGTTACGATCACGGCGGACGCCTCGAAATAAAGGCCGACCTCGCCGTTTTCCCCCCGGAATGCCGCGGGGAAGATGCCGGGAAAGAGTTGCGCCACGACACTGTAGATGTAGGCGGTTCCGGTGCCGATCGCCACCAGTGTGAACATATTCAATCGACGGTTGACGATCGACGCCCATCCCCGCTGGAAGAACGGCGCGCCGCCCCACAATACGACCGGCGTCGCCAGGAGGAGCTGGAACCAACCGAGGGTCCGGGATGAAAAGGAGGAGATGATGGGCCTTCCGAGGATCATCTCACCCATGGTCAATGCCAAAAGCGGCAGAGAGAGAAACGCGCAGATCCAGAACCTTTGCGTCATCGAGATAAGCTCCGGGTCGTCGTCGATCTCCGCCGTCGGATCCATCGGTTCGAGCGCCATGCCGCAGATCGGACAACTCCCCGGACCGTCCTGTACGATCTCGGGGTCCATCGGACAGGTGTACTTCGTTCCGGCGGGAGCCGCCGCAGCGGGTGTCCCAGGACGCAGGTATTTTTCCGGATCAGTCGCGAACTTCTCGCGGCATTTCGGATTGCAGAAATGATAGACCTTCCCGCCGTGTTCCACGGTTCCGGAATCGCGAACGGACTTCTTGACGGGATCGACTTTCATTCCACAGACGGGATCGACCACCTCGCGCCGTCGGCGTTCTTCGATCGGATTCGTCAGGAAGTATTCGGGATCCTTCTGGAACTTCGTCCTGCATTTTTCGCTGCAGAAGGCGATGGTGGAGTTGGAATACTGGAGCGTTCCGCCCTTGGCCGTCGCCGGGTCGACCTTCATCCCACAGACGGGATCGCGGGCCGGCTTGGAAGCAGAGGTGTTCTCTTCCGAGCCGAGCGGATTTACCGGAGTGCTCGCGGGCACCATCTCAGTAGATCCTTTCCGAACGAGAAGCCGATGAAACCCTCTTCTCTCTTACGATCCCTTTTCTCTTCATCCTCCGCAATTTCCTCCTCCTCGACTTGCATTCTTGCGATTCAAAAAAACCGGGGCCGGACGGCGAAAAAATCCGACGAGACCTGGGGACTTGGCCTGGGGTGTGTCGTGCCGCCGGCACCCGGGTCGCCTCAAATGGTGGGGGCGAAATAGGGTTGAAGCACAGAGTGTCATCGGTGTCACCGGACTCCTGCGGGTTGCATGCGAGAAAAACACAGAGGACACAGAGGACACGGAGAAGTCACAGAGAAGGAAGGAAAGAAGCGACCGGCGAACGTCGTTTTCTGGAAGCGTAAGACCCGAAGAAAGGGCATTCCTTGCGCGGAAGAAAGGAAAAGAAAAAAGCGAGTGTGTAAAATCCGCGGGCTTTTTCTGGTCTCTTCCTTTTTTCATTTCATCCTCCGTGATCTCTGTGTCTCGGTGGTGTATCCCTTTTTTCGGGATCCTGCAGAACTCCGGCGGTGTCATAAATCGGGGTTCTCCTCGAGGCCTTTGGTTTGCGGGTTCCGCGTTGCTCTTTCCGGTGCGACCAGCCAACCGCGAAGTTCATCGAGATCGACGAGGAGAGCGGCGAGGCGGCATTCCGTCTCGATTTGCTGAATCTCGATCTTCTCGAGGCGAAGGAGCGTTTGGATGAGGTTTTCGAAATCGGCGCTTCCGACCCGGTACTGTGCCAGGGTCGCCTCGAAGGCGAGACGCGCCTGAGGCAGCAGTGTCGTATGGATCAGGTCCACCTGAAAGGCGGATTGGTCGATGGCGACGGCAAGGTCCTCGAGGCGTCGCCGTACCCTCGCTCGGGCTTCCCGCGCGTTGGCGCGGGCCGCGTCGAGTCTCTTTTCCGCTTCTTCCACTATCGGGTCTTGCCGGGACGCGGTACGAACGGGAAGGCTGACGCCCACTCCGACGCGCCAGAGGGGATCGAGGTCGCCGCGGGAAAAGACGCCTCCGGAGACCATCCAATCCGACTTGTACTCGCTCTTGGCTCGCGCCAGCCGCGCCTCCGCCTCGGCGATCCGCGCCTGGGCGACCCAAAGATCGGGCGCCGTGTCGATCCAGGAGTCGTTGAGGAGTCCGTACGGCTGGAGTACCGAGCGTACGCGCCGGGCTCGATCGAGCAGGTCGGGAGGGAGCGGAAAACGGCCGATCCGTTCTCCTTCGTTCAGCCCGGTTCGTTCCCTGATGCGTGCTTCCACGGCGGCACGGGAACGTTCCAACGTGGCCAAGAGGTCCGTCAATCGCGTGATCTCCGTCTGGATTCGAAAGATCGAGGCTTGACGAGCCACGCCGACCGCATAACTCTTGTTCAGTGCCTCTTCGATTTGTCGATAGTTCGAGCGCATCAAAAGGATCACGGCGGCGATGCGATCGATGCGGTTGAGGCTTACCAGAGACTTTCGCACGTCCGCAAGTTCCGTCACCTCGGCTCGTCGGAGCATCGAAGTCTTCAACATGGCCTGCTTTTCCGCGACTGTCCGCTCCGCGCGCCGTTTCGATCCGGCCGGAAACATCTGGGAAAGTTCCACGCCGGCCATCGACATTCCATTCATCTTTTCTCCGATCGTCAGTTGCTCGAAACTGATATTTTGAACCATTCCCTTGAGCCAGGGGTCCGGGAGGGAGCCGGCCCATCCCGCGCGCGCGAACGCCGATTGCACCTCCTTGCGCAGGCGCGCGAGACGAGGAGAATGCCGCAGAACGCGGTCGAAGAGTTCCGTTGTCCGGACTTCTTCTTCCGGGGTGAACGGAGCATAACGGGGGAAGGAGAGGGGCGCGGGGGACAGCGGGCTCTTTTGGAAAGTACCGCGATCCAGCGTCGAGTCGAAGGAACCGGCCGCCGGTTGAGTTTCCTCTTCAAGGGAGTCCCAGAGCGACTCGAGATCGGTCTTGTCCGAAATTGCGGCGGCGGAGGGAGAGGAGGACGTGGGAACGGCGGCCGTGCGGGGTTGCGTTGCCGGTTCGTAAGGGGAAGCGGGGGCGGTGGAAGTCGGGGGCGAGGCGGCGGAGTTGACGGAGGCGGGGCCGATCGAGGTAGAGGTGCTTTACGTCGCCTCTGTGACCTCGGATGCCGCGGAGCAAGCGCGTGTGGTGGAGGATATGATCGCCAGGGGAGTGAGTGGCATCGGAATCTCCTGCAACGATCCGACCGCCTGTGTCGATCCGATCAACAAGGCAGTGGAGGCGGGCATCCCGG
>RFFU01000034.1 GCA_003697085.1 Candidatus Hydrogenedentota bacterium | reverse complement strand
CCCCCCCTCTCCGAACGGAAAGGCGGCGTCCCGAAGGGACGGCGGCTTTTTGTTTGAAATGTTGGGATTCGAACGGGCGTGAGCCGGTTCCGCACAAGCAGAACGCGCGGCAGGGAAGCCGCGCGAGGCGAGCGGCCAGACCCGGAGGGAGGAGGCAGGATGCCGACGAGCGAAGGGCGAATCCCCCCCTCTCCGAGATTCCAAAGAAAAATAAACCGGGATTCGAAGGCCGCGACCGTGTGATTTCGGAAAGCGCCTCAGCCGTTCGAAAGAGGTGGGAAGGTAGAGTGAGGTCCAGCCGTCGGAGATCGACGCCTCCAGTTGAATTAAAGTGAATTTTTCGTTGACGCTGGAGGAAGGTTTGTTTTACGATAGGAAAAATAGGACTTTGAAAATCCTATTTGAAAAGGAAAGGAGTGACGAACAATGGCTTTTGAATGTCCGGCGTTGCCATACGCCTACGATGCGTTGGAACCGTTTATCGACGAACAAACGATGAGGATTCATCACGACAAACACCATGCGGGATACGTCTCGAAGCTGAATGCGGCTCTGGAGGGCCACTCGGATCTCGCGGCGAAACCCGTCGAGGACCTCTTGAAGGATCTGAATGCGATTCCGGAGGAGATACGGACGGCGGTAAGAAACAACGGCGGGGGGCACGCGAACCATACCCTGTTCTGGCAGGTAATGGGCCCGGGGTGCGGTGGCGCTCCGACGGGAGAACTGGCCGCGGCGATCGACGGAGCCTTCGGGAGTTTTGCGGCGTTCAAGGAGGCCTTCTCGGCCGCGGCCGCCGGCCGTTTTGGAAGCGGCTGGGCGTGGCTCGTTCGCAAAGGTGATTCCCTGGAGATAACCAGCACGCCCAATCAGGATACGCCTCTCTCGGAAGGGGCTCGTCCGATCCTCGGGCTCGATGTTTGGGAGCACGCCTACTATCTCAAGTATCAGAACCGGCGTCCGGATTACATCGCGGCGTGGTGGAACGTAGTCAACTGGAAGAAGGTGGGGGAGTTCTTCGCGGCCTGAATGATCTCGGGGCGGCGTGACGGCATGTTCTCGTCACGCCGCCCGCCGCGTGGCGGCGATCCGGTTCTTTTCTGAATCTTCTCGTTCGTTCAGCCGATATAATATCCGTTGAAGGGATTTTTTCGGGAGACCTTTTCTCGCGTAAAGGAAAAGGTCTCGGTGACGAGAATGGGAAGAGGAAGAAATGGGTTTCAAGGAGACATTTCGTTATCTTTTGGAGCGGATATTTCCTCCGGCTTATCCGCAATATGCGGAGTACCAATCCGAAAAGGAGGCGGCCGTCGGCGAAGAGGTCCTCAAGGTTCGCCGGCTTAAAGTCACCGTTGCAATACTCCTCGTGCTTTCTCTTCCCTTGACCTTTTATATCTATTTCGTTCGGACTCCGGAGTATGCGAAAAAATCGGTGAAGAATTCGGAGATCGAAGTGCCACCCGAGGAACTCATTAAACGCCTCCCGGGCCTTACCGGGAGCGGAAAGAGGAAGCCCGAGACGCTCGAAGATGTGAAGCAATGGGCGGCGCAGTTGGAACGCGAGGCCCGGCAAAGCTACAACGACTCTCTCCTGGCGGGAGTGAAGGAGAATCCTGAAAAGTACGGCGGGCGGATGCCGTCGTTTTATCGGGAAGGGGAACCGCCGGAGTGGAAGGACGAGTTGACGCCGGAGGTGATCGAGGTCTTAGCGGAACACGATACAGAGGTGAAGTATTCGGACGAGGGAAGCGAATTCTGGGATGAGCGTTCTTCCTCAACGACCGCGCCGAATCCAGACGTTACCGGTTCGAAAGAGTTTTCGGGGATGGGAACATCCAGCGGGAGTTTCGGAAGTGAATTTGGAAGGGAAGGGGAATATTCCGGAGAAAAAGGGGCGGGTGTCGAAGGGACGGCTTCCTCTGGTGGATTTACGGCGGCGACGCCTTCCGGCACGACAAGGGCAGCCGTTTCGGAGGAGCGGGATTCTCCGGGGCGGTATTATCACCCGAAGAAATACGAACCGCGAACGATCGAACCCCGCCGGATCGAGCCGTATTGAATTCGCGTATCGATCACACGAAGAGGGGCTGGCCGAACAGAACCACGGAAGGAAAGAGAAAGGCAAAAGAAAAGGCAAAAGGCAAAAGGAAAAAGGCAAAAGGAAAAAGGGAACAAAAAAGAAATGATCGGCCAACGTTCACTGTTCGCTCCTTACCACTGACGGGTTCAAGCATGCCGTTCAACCTTGGAAAACGAAAAACGAAGGACGATAAACGGAAAACGATAAACGAAATGCTCCCGGAAATACGGGAGGATGGGAAAGATCTGGAGGCACAGCCCGCCGCTTTCAATAGAGGTATCCCTACCTACCGAAAGGTGTTGAGAATTCCCAGATCCGGTTCGACGCGCGGCTTCGTCAGGGTTCCGATAATCCTTCCCGCGGTCTTGACGGTCTTCTTTTTTCCGGGTTCGAGGGAAAAGAGGCGGCCGAGGCGTGTAACATTGAGTACTTTTCCGAGGACACCCTCGGGCACGACCGCGACGTAGTCGTAGTGGATCTTTCCGTTGAGGTTCGTGGTTCCACGCGCTCGGAGGAGAAACTTGTGCCCCCGGAAGGTTATATGAGCCGGCGGCGTGGTCCGGAGAACGCCGTTCTTCAGGGAGAAGTCCGCCGTGACGGTTTGGTAGGTCGAACGGGAGAAGGGATCGAAGCGGAGGATTCTGGAGAGTCGTTCGAGGGGGGCCAGATCGGGGAAGAGGCCGTTTCGGATAACGAAGTGACCGGTTCCCGTAAGCGTTGTCGTATCGACGAGCGGTCCCTCGATCTCGAATTCTCCATCAACACTTCCGCGATATTTGCGAGGAGCAATGCCATTGAGTTCAAGAATTCGTTCGAGTCTCGCTCGTTCGATCATTCCGCTGACATAGATTCTTACGGGTGTTGAAGAGAAGTTGAGCAAGATTCTTCCTTCTGTCGCTTTTCCCCCCGCCCACTTCGATTCGAGATCCTCCAACACCAAACGTGAACCCGGCCAAAGATACGTGAAGCGACCGGTGACGTTTTCGAACGGCATACCGAACGACGAAAGGTTCCCCTCGGTGATCGTTCCTTCCGCTTTGAGGAGTCGTCCGTCGTAGGTGACTTTGGCGATCGGCGTCGCCGTTCCCGAGAGCCTCAGCGGATCGCTCGAATCCGGCCGAGCGACCGCATCATAGAGATCCCGCAGTTCGATTCCCTGACCCGCGAGGTTCATCGTTACGGCGAAGGGGGGGACGAGGCGGATGTCGCCTTCGAGGTGCAGTGGTGAGCGGCCGATCGTTCCCGACAGTTCTCGTACGAGGAGCGAGTCCCCAGAGAAAGCAAGCCGACCGTGAAGATCCTCGACACCGTAATTCAACCCTTTTATCGCCATCGCTCCTTGTTCGAGGCGCGCCGTCCCGGCGAAACGGATTCGAGGAAAAACACCATCGGCGGTGAAATCGTCGAGGCTCAGTCTTCCGGCGATCTTTGTTCCGGCGGGAAAGACGTGAAAAGTATCGGGAAGCAGGGGAAGGAGGTGAGCGAGTTGAAGAGATTGTGCTTCGACGACGAGGTTCTCGGCCGCAAAGACAGGCCGGCTCGTCAGAGACCCGTCGATGCGAAAGGCCCCGGAACCCAGAAGGCCGGTGAGATGATCGGCCGCGAAGGAATCGGGCGAGAAGGCAAGTTCTCCGGAGAGTTTCCGGAGCGGAACGGGCCAGGAGGGGAGGCGAAAAGAGAGATTCTCGACGGCGCAGAATCCGTCTGCGTTGGGGGCGCCGGCCGTTCCGGAAATGCGGGCGGAGAGATTTCGGATCGTTCCTGAAAGAAGCATCTTCGGGGGAAGAAACGGTTTGAGCCCATCGAGGCGGAAGGCGTCCGTTTTCAGCGATAGGGAATAGCGCAGTTCATCCTTCAAGGGGATCGTTCCATCGAGAGTGATGCTCCCGTCGCGCGTTTTTCCGGAGAGACTTCGGAAGGAGATTGAATCAGGAGAGAAGGAGAGATCCCCCTGCGTTTCCTCCAATACCAGTTTGTCGTTGAAGGAAAGACGATTTCCCGCGAAACGCACAGTGCCTTGCGCGCGCACGCCGTTTTGATCGGAGGTGAGATGGACTTGTGCCCGGGCGGGACCTTGCGTTTGAAGGGGTTGTTCGAGGTGGCGGAGGAAGGGATTGAGAATCTCCGTCGGGAAATCCTCGAAATCGAGTGACCAATCCTCGAATTTCCGCGAACGCCTTCCGACGAGCGAGAAGGCTCCGTGATCGCCTACGGAACCGGCGCATTCGAGACGCGAAAGGAAGTTATTGGAAAGCGACGTCTTCAGGGAGGCCCGGCGCACCTTGTGTCCGGAGATCGTCAGCAGCGCCTTCTGAAAACGGACTTCTCCCGAGAGTGTCGGGGAATCGGTCGTGTTTCGGACGAGGACGCGGCCGGAGACGCGGCCCTGTTGAATCAAAACCGGCAGATCGGAAGGTGTAGCGGCGTTGAAGAGCCCTCGGATCGGTCGGGCAGGAAAGTTTTCGAGTTCGGCCGTGAGCGCGATTCGCCGGGGTGCGGAATCATCGGAGGGCTCAACAACGCCGGCCAGGCGCAATCGCCCTCGTTCCTGTTCCGCCACGAGGGCGCGGATCCGCAAACTTCCATCCGGATTTGCGATAACGGAGCCGGATCGGAATTCAACCTGGCCCCAGGATCGATGGCGAAGCAGGAAGCGGTTCGGGAAAAGCATCGCCGTCATCGCGCCGTTATGGATCTCGGCCTTGGCCTGCAACGTTCCCCGGGCCGTGAAGCCTTCGGGAAGGAACGGCGAGAGCAAAGCGGCGTCCAGTTGCGCCGATGAGAGAACGAGATCGTATTTTTGTTCGGGGGCGTCGAGCCAAACCGAGCCGGCGAGAACGCCGGGCGCGTGAGCCCATTCGAAGCGAAGAGAGTTCGTGCGGGCGGTTTCGGAGTCGAATTCGATCGTTCCGTTGATTCCCGTGACGGCGGTTCCCCACCACGGGCGAGGAAGCGCCGGGAGAGGGGGAAGGTGAAGGGAGATTCCTCGACATGCGACCTCAGCGGAGGCATTCCAGCGGAAGGAAGGGGTTCGGCGAAACCGGGCGGCGATCGTAGCGCGGCCGCCGGGCTGAAGAATCTTAAGAAGAGAAGCAAGACGCGTCGGAACAAGTCCCGGGAAGAATCTCGAAATCGTTCCGACCTCCAGATCCCATTCGGTATTTCCAAAAAAGACGACAGTGTCGCGGCCGAAGAGGCGGATCGTTCCCGTGGCCGCCGCCGGGGATTCCGCTGTCCTTTCGGCCACGCGAATTCCGGAGACCGCGAGTGTCCAGGTATCACCGTCGCTGGAAAGCGCGAGTGTTCCGACACGAAGTGACGGGATCACGACGAGCTTTTCTGATCCGCGCGCGATGCCGGCCCCTTGAAGATCGAGGCGGAGACGTGTTTTGCGGAAAAGGCGGAACAATTCCTCGGGTTCCGAGGAGAGATTTCGGAGCAGGGAAGCGAGAGGAAGTGAGACGGGTTCGAGGGAACCGGAGAGTCTTGCGGCGTCGAAGTGGTAGCGAAGGCCTCCAAGATTCCCCTCGAGAGGGCGGGAGATCGCGGCATCAACCTCGGCTCGTTTCTCCGTTCCCTCCCATTCAAACGAAAGCAATCCCGAGCGGGAGGGAAGCAAGATCTCGATGGAAAATCGTTCTTCTTCCGGTTGCAGGAGAAAGGTCCGGCATACAAGTGTTCTCGGAATAAAAATTTTTTCCGCGGGGAGAATTTCGATCTGAATGTTGCGGGCGCGGAATTCCTCGGGGAGGGGGCCGGAAGCAGCCCCGACCGCGTTTTGAAGGACATAGGAGACATTCCAGAGACGTTGTCCATGGGAGGTGATTTCGACGAGTCGGAGTTGCCCGCCGTCAAGCAGAACCGAACGCGGGCGGAATTCTCCTGAGAGGAGGTGGCGTAAGTGAGCGCGGAAAACGATGCGCTTTCCGTGGAAAAACGGTTCGGAGTCGAAGAATTCGGAGGACAATCCGGTTCCAACGTCTTCGAGTATCAAGCCGCGAAAGAAAGAAAAGCCCGCTTTACGGACCGTGACGGGCAGTCCCGTCTCGGATGAAATTTTATCTCCAACGAAATGTGGATCGAGCGGCCAGGCCCACCAGCCGGCCAAAAGGATAAGAAGACCGACTACGAAGGCAATCCCGCGGACGAGGCGGACTGTTTTCTTTTGGGAAGAGTGAATCACGGTGACGGCGAGCGTGGTGAGACGTCCGAACCGGAAGACGTAAGAGAGGAACCGGAGATATGCCGCAGGGGAGAGGAGGTGGGAAGGCGAGGGATTTGGTTCCCGTCGATGGCTCTTCTCGATAGGATTCTCTTCATGACAAAAGACACCTTTGATGAAACGTTTCCAAGGATTCGACGACTCCTGTTGAGCAAGGATCGTGCCGTGATCCCGATTCTTGCCGGTCCAACGGCCGTGGGCAAGAGCAGTATGGCCGTTGAACTGGTTCGGGCCTCGAGGCCCGTTCCCGTTGAGATTCTATCAGCGGATGCTTTTCAGGTGTATCGCGGGATGGATATCGGAACGGCGAAGCCGTCCCGACGGATCCGCGAAATCGTGCCTCATCATCTCATCGACGTCAAGGATCCGGCGGAAGGTTTCAGCGCGGGGGAGTTCCAGAGGATGGCGTGGAGGGTTTTGGAGGAGGCTCGGGAGCGCGGTGTGGCGATTTTGGTCGTAGGAGGGAGCGGTCTCTATCTGGAGGCTCTGACGAAAGGATTTCACACGAAGACGGGGCCGGATGAGGCTTTGCGCGCCGAGAGGCTTTCGCGAGAGATGCTTCTCGAAAGACTTTCGGACCTCGATCCTGAGGCGGCGGCGAGGATGAAGGACGCCCCGCGCCGGCGGATCCAGCGCGCGCTCGAGATCGTTCGAAAAGAAGGGCGACCGCTGAGCGAAATACAAAGCGGTGCGCGCGTCAGGCCGCCTTTCTCTTTTGAACTCTTCCTCCTCGATCTCCCTCGTCCTCTCCTCTACGAACGAATCGATGCTCGTGTCGATGAAATGTTCAAACAGGGGTTCGTGGAGGAGGTCCGCTGTTTGCGGGAAAAGGGTGTCACGGAGGAGATGCCTTCCCAGAAGGCGATCGGTTATCGTGAGGTTCATTCCTTTCTCGAGGGGAGGATCACGGAGGAGGAGATGCTCCGCCTTGTAAAGCGCAACACACGGCGGTATGCGAAGCGGCAGTTGACCTGGTTTCGAAACCGGTTTCAGTGACGGGAGGCGGGAAGCCGGAGGCGCTTTTCTCGTGGAACGAGAGTGCGGTTTTTCTGGCACCAACGGGATTTTTCGATAGGATTCTCTTCGAGAACGGGAGGAGGAGACTTGGATGAGCGCGACGGCTTCACGAATCCAGGAAGAGGAGATTCGCGGTTGTCCTTCCGTCTGCTGTTCCCGGCAGGTGTTTCTTTTATCTCTGGCGGTTTCCCTTCTTCTTCCGACCGGCTGTTTTTCGCCTCAATACTATGAACAAAGCAAGAACTTTCTTGATCAGGGGCGTTATCGGGACGCGCTGGGGGCGGTGGATAAGGCTTTGGCGGAGGGGCCGCGCAGCACGGCGCTCTTGATGGAGCGCGCGGCGCTCTATGAAAAACTGGAACGGTGGAACGATGCGTTGCGGGATTACGACGAGGTGTTGCAGCGGGACCACCGGCACCGCCGGGCGTTCATTGCGCGAGGCAAATTGCTGGAACGATTCAAGCGTTACGAAGAAGCCCGGTTCGATTTCGAAAAGGCTTTGGCGCTGAAGAAGGACGATTTCGATGTGGCTCTACTCCACGCGCGTGTCCTCAACCGGCTGGGGAAGCACGAGGAAGCGATCGAGGAACTGACACGGATTCTTTCTGTCCAGACCGGCAACACGGAAGCGCTGTTCGAGCGGGGGAAGGCGTATTTCGCTCAGGCGAAGTATGCGGCCGCGCGAAAGGATTTGGCGCTTGTGCTCGCCGAACGACCCGGCGACGTCGAGGTTCTTCGGATGCAGGGAATTGCTTCGGTGCGGTTGGGGGAAGATCAAGCGGGAATACGGTATCTCACGACGGCGGTTTCCGCGAGACCGGACCTTCCCTTGGCCTATTTGGCGCGGGGGATCGCATTCCAGCGGACGGGAGAAAACGAGGCCGCGCTGAAGGATCTGGAGGAGGCTGAGCGGCAGGGAGTGGTTCTGGGAACGAAGGGGATGATGGCCAGGTTGCTTGCCGCGGCGGGTCTCGACCGCCGCGAAATCCTCTATCGGACCGCGGAAGACTTGCTGTCTATCGATTCGACCCTGGTCACCGTTTACCGTGTTCGCGCGGAATCTTACGAAAAGCAGGGGCGAAATACCGAGGCCATCGCCGACTACGAGCGGCTTTCGGAATTGGAACCGCGGAATCCCGAATGGGCGCGGCGGCTGGCGCTGCTCTGGCGCGAAGAAGGTGATTCGGAGCGCGAGAGGAAGGAACTGGATCGCTACCGACGGTTGGGGGGAGGCGAGGAGAGTTTGTTGTGGCGCCGCTGGGAACTCGTGCGTTCCGCCGGAGACGAAGAGGAGAAACTGGAGACGGCCAGCGACCTGTTGGAGAGGGGGATTCGGGTTCCGGAAGTGGCCGCGGCGAGGGCGTTGCTTTTTGCCGGACGAGAGCGGTGGAAGGAGGCCGCTGAGGATTTCGATCGTGCGGCGCTGCCGGGTGAGGAGGAACGCGAAGTCCTTCGCGTACGAGCCATGGCCTATGATCGTGCGGGGCGGTATCCAGAAGCGCTTCGTGAGTATGAACGAGCGTTGCGGGCCGACGTGTTGTCCCGCGAGGAAATTCATCGATATGCGGATTTGGCGGAACAGCAAGGTGACATTGACACCGCGTTGCGGTTGATTACGCGCCTTCTCTCCGAAGCCTCTTATCAAAACGCGCTTAAGTTGCGCCAGAAGCGCGTGGAACTCTTGACGAATCTCGGGCGTGAAGAGGAGGCCTTGGCGGAGATCGACTGGCTTTTGAAAAACGGGGTCGAAAAAGCGCAGTATTATCTTCGCAGGGGTTGGAAATTCAGCCGTGAGGGACGGTATTCGGCGGCCTTGAAGGATTTTGAGAGAGCGAAGGCGGAGGACCCGCGGATTCCCGCAACGGATTTTCCAGACTGGTTCCGCTGATCCCGATGTCTTCCCGGCTCCGCCGAATCTGAGAAAGTTTCAGTAGGGAGGCGTTCCTATGTGAAATCCTGGAAACGAGAACGAGGAATTGACCCGTTGTTCTCCTGTTTCCTCTTTCTCTTTTTACAACGCGTCGAGGGAAATTTGCGAGTGATTCACGCTTTCGACGGAGACGGTCAGACGTTCGCGGGGATCGTTTTCGACGCGGCCGATTGCAAGAATCCCTAAACCAGGATAGGACACGAAGGCATTTTGGACGGCTGGCTCGATTGTTTCGTAGAATTCGGCCGTGTTAGGGGCGTTCAAACGATCGTTGAAGAAGATCTCGAGGCGCGCGGCGTTGAAGTGCGGCCGGGGTTCCACCGGGTATTCCTTTTCCAACGAAGCAGCGCATTGGAAAGCCCGCTCCAGGGCCGTGCCGAGCGCGTCACTCGTTCGAGTTTCTCCGGAGGTTGAACGTTTTAGGAGATAAACCAACGAAGAGCGCCCCGGCTGGCGTTCACAGATGAGGTCCCCTTCGTGGCCGACGATCATCGTGACCGGTCCCTCGGGGAGATGGGAGTAGTCGGCGACATCGATCGGTATTCCCTCCGGAATTCCCCGCCGGATCCATTCGTGGAAGAGAGGAATGAGAACCTCCGATTTCCATTCGAAGGTTTCTCCGGGGAAGAGCCGAACGCCGAGTTTTGTCGGAATTATTCCGATCAAGGTATCGTCGTTCGGCATCAAGAGGCTCCCTTCGTGACAGGGCGGCGTTTGGCGGCGGCTTCCCGTTCGAGATGATCCTGGTGCGCGCGGTGCGCCGCTTCAATCAATAACTGCGCTTCTTCGATCCGTTGATGGGCGTGTTCCGGGGTCGAGGTCTCCCCGGCGGCCTCGTGGAAACCGATGAGATATTTCGCAAAATTGAGATTGAAACGCCCCGGCTCAATGAAATGAGATCGAAACTCGCGCACGATCTCGTCCGGATTCGTACCGATATCCGGAAGCGGCAGGCGCAAAAGTGCCCGCGCCGTCGTGATCATCGCGCGGTAGGCCAGTTTTCCGGCCTTCCTGAAATCACCGGAATCGAGTGTGACCTGCGCGTCGAAAACGATTCGTTCCGCCTCGGCAAGCCCGAAATCGACGGCCGAGACGACATCTCCGGCACATTCTCCGTGTCCGAGGTCCCCGATCGTGAATTCGCGTGCATCGGCCCAATCAACATAAAAGGAGGGATCGACGTCGTGCGGCGGAACGGTCAGGAGATCCTCGAGATCCTTCGTGATCGTGGTCTTCCCCACGCGAAAGACGTAATCGCGGAACGATTCGCCTTCCCTCCGGCGTTCTCGGTACTTTTCCAAGAGCCGTTCCGTCGTCTCGGGAATCCTCCGGGAAGGAACCGCGCCGACGGCAAGACCGTACGCGCTTCCGTTTTCTTTCCAATGCCCGCCCAAGACCACGCGGAAATGCGGAACGCTGTAACCGGAGACCTTTCGATTCGTTCCGTAATAGCCGATATCGGCGAGATGATGTTGGCCGCAGGAATTGAAGCATCCGCTGATCTTGATTCGAAGAGAGCCGATGATTTCATCGAAACCGGAGCCGCGTTTCCGGAGGCGGCGGCCGAGTTCGGCGGCCAGCCCTCGCGAGGAAGCGATTCCGAGTTTGCAGGTATCGGTACCGGGGCACGCCGTCACGTCTTCAATCGTTTCCGCTCCCGTTTCCGCCAAGCCCGCGCTCTGGAGATCATGAAAGAGGGATTCGAGATCGGAGGCACTGATCCAGCGGAGGAAGATATTCTGTTCGACCGTCAGCCGCAGCGTCTCCTTCGTGTATTTCCGGACGATATCGGCCAGAAGCCGGCATTGTCGCGCCGTGATGTCACCGAGAGGGAGAGCGACAGTGACGGCGGCGTATCCGTGCTGTTTCTGGCGATAGACATTCGAGGAAATCCAACGGCCGAAATCGGAGTTCGGGTCCGGATCGGGAAATTCACCCGGGGCCTTCAGGGGTTCTTCGGAGGCGGCCTCGCGCGCTCCCGACCAGTCCTTCCAGCGTTCGTCTTCGGTCAAACCTTCCCGCTCTTCTTTCACCAGGCGGCGGAATTCGTCTATGCCGAGCCGATCCACGAGAAACTTGAGGCGGGCCCGGCTGCGATCCCGTTTTTCCCCGAGCCTTGCGAAGATGCGTCCGACGGCTTGAGCCGTGGGAAGAAGTTCCTCCGGAGGAAGAAATTCCTCGAGCAGCTTTGCTTGGTACGGGACGGGGCCGAGTCCGCCGCCCGCATACACATGGAATCCCTCCTCGATCCTTCCCTCTTGTTCGCGTACGGCGGCGACGATACCGAGGTCGTGCATAAAGGCCAGGCCGCAGGCATGCTCCGAGCAACCCGAGAAAGAGACCTTGAACTTCCGGCCGAAGTTTTGGGTGTCCGGGTGACCGAGAAGATAGAAGGCCAGAGCGTGCGCGGCGGGGGTTACATCGAACGGCGCATCGCGGCAGATCCCCGCCCGTGGACAAGCCGTGACGTTCCGGACCGTGTTTCCGCAGGCTTCCCTCGTCGTGACGCCGACCGCCGCCAGGCGGCGCATGATGTCCGGTGTATCCTCGATATGGACATAATGGAGTTGGATGTCCTGACGGGTGGTGACGTGGCAGATGCCGTCCGAATACTCCTCCGCCAAGTCCGCCAATACCTCGAGCTGTCTTGCCGTGAGCCGCCCGAAGGGAATTTTGATCCGTTGCATTCCCGGGGCGTGCCAGAGCGTGTCGGGCCCTTTCCGTACTTCCCGTTCGGGAAGCGGAAGTTCCCGCGAAGCCGTGCCGTCGTGCCGGCGGCCGTTGTCGTAACGCTGGCCGTAAGCGCCCCGCCGCAGACGCGTCTCCATGAAGACCTTTTCGTCCATCCGGCCTTCTCTTCTCAAGAGAAGGGCCTTTTCGTAGTCGTCGATCTCTTCACGCCAATCGGGGCGGATTTTTTCGAAGAGATGTGTCTTCCAACTCAAAGTTTTGGTGTCCTTGTCGCTCATCGGTGATATGATAACAAAACGGACTTGCGAAGTCCAGAAAACGAATCAGCCGGTTTCCGGGGAGCGACACGTCGAAGGAAGTCTCTCCTCTTCCGAAGAACGGCGTGCTCGAGGAAGGACTTTTCCTGGGTCGTCAAGTTTCGGGGTGACCGGAACCGGGAAGAAAGAGGAATCGAGGTGGGAAAGATGCGGAGCGATACGATCAAGAAAGGGTTCGAGCGGGCGCCGCACCGTTCGCTTTTGAAGGCGACGGGAGTGCGGGACGAAGATTTTGATAAACCGTTCATCGCCATTTGCAACTCGTTTGTCGAGATCATTCCTGGCCATGTTCATCTGCAGGAGTACGGAAGACGCTTGAAGGAATATGTTCGGGCCGCGGGCGGAGTTCCGTTCGAGTTCAACACCATCGGAGTCGATGACGGGATCGCGATGGGGCATGAGGGAATGAAATTTTCGCTGCCGAGCCGCGAACTCATCGCCGACTCCGTTGAGAGTATGGTCCGGGCGCATTGTTTCGACGGAATGATCTGCGTTCCGAACTGCGACAAGATCGTGCCGGGAATGCTGATGGCGGCGGTGCGGTGCAACATTCCGACGATCTTCGTTTCGGGCGGGCCGATGCCGGCGGGGAGGACTCCGGATGGAAAAACCGTGGATCTGATCTCGGTTTTCGAGGGCGTCGGCCAATACAAATCAGGCCGGATTTCGGAGGAGGAGTTGAAGGTTCTCGAGGACCACGGCTGTCCCGCTTGCGGCTCCTGCTCGGGGCTCTTCACCGCAAACTCGATGAATTGTCTCTGCGAAGCGCTGGGCATCGCCCTTCCGGGAAACGGAACGATTCTGGCCACGGACGAGCGGCGTGATCAGTTATTGCGGAGGGCCGCGGAGCGGATTCTCGAGATGGTTCAAGAGGATCTCAAACCGCGTGACCTCATTACGGAAAAGAGCATCGAGAATGCGTTTATTTTGGATATGGCGATGGGAGGTTCGACGAACACGGTTCTTCACACCTTGGCTCTCGCTCACGAAGCGGGGGTCGAATTTCCCTTGGCGCGCCTCAATGAGTTGGCGGGGATCGTTCCCCAGGTCTGTAAGGTCAGTCCGGCGTCGAAGTGGCATATGGAGGACGTGGACCGCGCGGGAGGAGTGAGCGCGATTCTTCACGAGGTATCAGCGGCGACCGGACGGCTCAATACCGGGGAAAAGACGGTGACGGGGAGGACTCTCGGTGAGAATATCGCCGGAAAGGAATCGCGGGACAAGGAAGTAATCCGCACCGCGGAAAACGCGTACAGTCAAGACGGGGGGTTGGCGATCCTATACGGGAATCTTGCGCCGGAAGGGTCGGTTGTGAAGACGGGGGGGGTCGATCCGGAGATGATGGTACACGAAGGTCCGGCCGTGATCTTCGAGTCACAGGAGGAGGCGTGCGAGGGGATTCTTGGAGGGAGAGTGAAAGAAGGTGACGTTGTCGTAATTCGATACGAAGGCCCGCGCGGCGGTCCCGGGATGCAGGAGATGTTGGCTCCGACCTCGCATATCATGGGAATGGGCCTTGGTTCCCGCTGTGCCTTGATCACCGACGGACGCTTTTCGGGAGGAACACGCGGAGCCTGCATCGGGCATGTTTCGCCGGAAGCGGCGGCGGGCGGGCCGATCGGTCTTCTTCGAAACGGGGACGTTGTTCGGATTGACATCCCGAACCGCCGCCTCGAGGTGCTGCTTTCGGAAGAGGAGTTGGAGCGGCGGCGCAAGGAATGGACGCCGCCGGAGCCGCGGTACAAGACCGGCTGGCTTGCCCGTTATTCGCGGATGGTGACATCGGGAAGCCGCGGCGCTGTTCTGGTCTGATCGGATACGGGAAGGAGGTCGAGATCGTGGAGGTTTTGTATGCCGAGGGAACACCGAATCCCAATGCGGTGAAGTTTGTGCTCGATGGCCGAATTATCGGGGCGGGGTCACGTCACTTCGACAGGCCGCCGGCCGAAGAAGAGGATCCGTTGGCGGCCGGGCTCTTCACCGTCCCGGGAGTTCTCTCCGTCTTTTACAACGACAATTTCGTAACGATCACAACGGAATCGGAACCGGACTGGAGATTGCTGCAGGCAAGGCTGGAGGAACTGGTCGCGGATCGGGAGGCCGCGGAACCGGAGGCTGTCTCGAAGGACGAAGGAAGCGACGCAGGCGATTTGCTTTCCAAGATCAATGCGGTGATTGATACCTATGTCCGGCCGGCGCTTGCGGGAGACGGCGGCGGCTTGCAGGTGCTCGGCCTCGAAGGAGAAGATCTCTTCATCCGGTACGAAGGCGCCTGCGGAACCTGCCCGAGTGCGATTTCGGGAACACTCTTTGCGATTCAGAACCTTTTGCGCAACGAACTCGGCCGCGAAATCAACGTCCTCCCCGGATAGAAAAGGTGTCATTCTTCCAATTTGTCAATTTCGGCCCCCTGGGAATATTGAAGTTAAGGGAAGAAGCCGGGCCGTAACCCGGTGAGATACAAACGGGGCGGCGGCGGAAAATGTCTCGAGCCGGAGAGACAGAGGGAGGGAGGCGGTAAAAGCGTGAATCGGAGTGGCGAGGTTTTGTACCGATTAGAGGACGATCCGGGGTTTCTCACCTGCGTTCTTCTCGGGATACAACATGTGTTGGCGATGTTCGTTTCCATTGTCACCGTTCCGTATCTTGTCGGCAAGGCAGTCGGGATGCCGGACAGGGTACTGGCCTTTTTCGTGAGTATGGGGTTAGTGGCGTCGGGAATTTCCACCTTCATTCAAGTTCGTCGTTTCGGGCCGGTTGGCTCGGGGTTGCTCAGCGTTCAAGGGACGTCCTTTTCGTTTCTTCAGGTCTTTACAGCGGCGGTAAAGACAGGGGGGCTGCCCTTGGCGCTGGGAACTTCTCTTGTGACCGCTCCGGTCGAGGCGTTGGTGAGCCGTTTTTCATTTCACGCCCGCCGGATTTTTCCTCCGGTCGTTACGGGCTCCGTGGTACTTTTAATTGGGCTGACCTTGATTCGGGTCGGTGCGGCGAATTTGGCGGGCGGGTTCGGGAGTGCGGACTTCGGCTCGGCTCAAAACCTTCTCCTTGGGCTCTTTGTGATGGCGGTGATATTGGTCCTGAGTGTCTCGCGCCGGCCGATGGTACGAAGTCTTGCGATCATCATTGGAATCTTGATTGGTTACTCCGTCGCCGCTTTTCTCGGAATGATCAACTTTTCGGCTTTCCGGGGGTCGTTTGCGGGAGGATTTTTCACGGTGCCCATTCCCTTGCGTTTCGGCCTTCGGTTCGGTTGGGACTACGTCTTTCCGTTCGCGGTCATATATCTTGTAACGACCGTCGAGACGATCGGAGACATAACTGCGACGAGCGAGGTATCCGGGGAGCCGGTGAGCGGGGAGGTCTACGAGCGAAGACTGGCGGGAGGAATCTTGGCCGATTCGCTCAACAGTATGCTTGCGGCGATTCTCAATTCTCCCCCGAATACGACCTTCAGTCAGAACAACGGAATCATTCAATTAACGGGGACAGCCTCGCGGCGCGTAGGCTATCATGTGGCGGTCCTGTTGGTGCTTTTGGGCTTGTGTCCGCCGGTCGCCGCATTCGTGACGACGATTCCGAATTGTGTCATTGGGGGAGCCACGGTCGTCCTCTTCGGTATCATTGCGGCGGCCGGGATCAGGATTCTTCTCGGGACGAAGTTGACCCATCGCGATATGCTCGTGATCGCCGGTGCTTTGGGAACGGGGTTGGGTGTCTCTTTCTTTCCCGAGATCTTTGATCATCTTCCGGATTTTGCACGAAACCTCTTTTCGTCCGGAATCGCCACGGGCGGCTCCGTAGCGATTCTTTTGAACCTTGTATTTCCCGGCGGAGAGTTTCGAGGACGGAAAAAACGCGGAGAAGCGGAGATTTCCGCGGAGAGTCTCCAGGGCGAATTGTGAGGGAGGTGGCTTGCGGAAATCCGGGGTCGCGGCGTGGGAGGCGCGTTCGGACGCATACGAATCCATTGAAGCGCTTTCCGAACCTCGAGCCTCCGGATTGGAGTGAGGTTTTCGAAGATCCTTCGCGGCCCTTCTTTCTCGAATTTGGTTCGTCGAAAGGCGTCTTTCTTCTCGGACATGCACGGAACCATCCGAGCGCGAATATTCTCGGGACGGAGGTAAGAAAACCACTCGTGGATCGGCTCGAGAAAATTATTCGCGAGACGCCTATTCGAAACGCAGCGGTCGTTTATGGAAACATCGCGGGACGGATAGCGGAGTTCACTCCCGGCGGAAGGATCGCCGGAGTCTATATTTTATTTCCGGACCCTTGGCCGAAAAAGCGGCACAGAAAGCGGAGGATCGTCCAGCCGGAGTTATTGGAGGAACTGGAGAGTCTTATGGACCCGGGAGCGGGGATCGAACTCATGACGGATCACGCCGGAATGGCGGAATGGATCGAGGAAGTGTTTGCAGAGAGCGAAGCGTTTCGCGGAGCGTCTCCTCTCCCGCTTCCGGCTCGTTCCCATTGGCAGATTCACTGTGACACGACGGCGCGCCCTTACCGGCGGTTTCGTTACGAACGGGTATAAAAAAGGTTTTGGATGGTTCAACATTCGAAAGAGGTGTTTCAGATAAGAAGTTTTAATTTGTTCGAGAGGGATGAGTTCTTTTCGGAACCGGTAGGTATTCGACGGTAGGTACTTGCCGGAGGGGTTGGGGATAGAGGCTCATCAATCGGAGCACTTCTTCGGGGACATCGGTCGATACTGGAAGGCCCAATTCCAAGGCGAATTCGGGAGTAATGGGAAAGTCATGCGTCCAATCGCGCCCTGAGGCGAGGCGATCGGCGGTTTCTTGAGCCCGAGAGTCTCCCAATTTTTCGCGAAGAAGTGAAAAAACGAAGGTCCGGACTTGTCTGACGGCCTTTTCCGCTTGGTCGGCGAGGATCAAGGTCTGGTCTTCAATGCGTTCGATCGGCTTCCGTTCCCGTGCCCGCAAAAGCGATTGAGCCGGGAATTGACCTAATTGAGGATCGACGGGCCCAAGAACGGCGTGGCGGCACATCAGGATTTCGTCGGCGGCGAGGGCAATCAAAGTTCCTCCCGACATAGCCATATGGGGAACGATGACAGTCACCTTCGCGGGATGCTGGTGGATGGCGCGAGCGATTTGAGTGGAGGCCAGTACAAGACCTCCAGGAGTATGGAGGATGATATCGAGGGGAACATTTTTGTCTGTCATATGAATGGCACGAATGACTTCCTCCGAATCCTGCATATCGATGTAACGGTAGAGAGGAAATCCGAGAAGGCTCATTGTCTCCTGGCGATGGACCATAAGAATGACGCGGGATCCTCGCTGTTCTTCGATTCTTTCGAGCAATCGTTGGCGAGAATATTCAAGAAAGCGGCGATGGAGAACCGGTTGAACAGCACTGATCATAAAGAAGAACCAAAAGAAATCGAGAATTGTCATAGAAGGCACCTCCACGGATTTCTGTGTTTCACAAAGGATCCGCTGGGACCCCATTCATCGATGTAAGGGCTCCGGAGATTTCGACGCGAAACAAACCATCGATAAGAAATCAATCCGGCCGCAAAGCCTCCCACGTGGGCCCACCAAGCAACGTTTCCGACCAGCCCCGGAAAAGCGAGATCGAGGGTTCCGGAATAGAACTGCAACCAGGCCCAGATTCCGATGAACAGAACCGCGGGTAATTCGATGAAGAGCGGCCAAATAAAGAGGGGAATGAGAGTAACGACCCTCGAAAAAGGGTAGAGCATAAAGTAGGCTCCGAGCACGCCGGAAATGGCTCCGGAAGCGCCCACGGTGGGGATGTGGGCGGTCGGATAGAAGTATGCCTGCGTCAAGGCGGCAATTGTGCCGCAAAAAAGATAGAAGGTAAGGAACCCAAAGGGGCCCATACGGTCTTCAACGTTGTCTCCGAAAATCCATAACATCCACATATTTCCCAGAAGATGCACCCAGCCTCCGTGCATAAACATACTGGTAAAGATGGTGGTTGTTGCCCAGGTCAGCCAAGGAATGTGAAAAATTTGAACGGCCAATGTCCAACGGGCGGAGACGAAGCCGTAGTTGAGGAAAAATGCTTTTTGCAACGACGACGGGAGATGAATTTCGAAGAAAAACACGGCCACGTTGATGATTATGATGAGATAAAGCATCACCGGCGGGCGCCTGTGAGGAATTGAGTCAGCGATGGGAATCATTTTAGGCGTTTTGACGAGAGAAGAACCATTGCGTTTTCATCGTAGAGAGAATTTTCCCCCAGAACAAGAGAAAAGGTGTCATTCTTACAGTTTGACAGTTTCGCGGAAGTCTGGGAGAATTTTTTTATGGCGCGTGGTCCTCGAATCTGTTTCCCGGGAGCAATTTTCCACGTGTTGAACCGTTTTGTGGATCGTCATCCCTTTTTTCGAAAAGATAAGGATTATGAGCAGTTTCTCGATATCTTTTTCGAGGAGGCGGAGACGTTTCGAATATCGGTCTATGCCTATGATCTTCTTCCGAATCACTTTCATACGGTGATCGAGACACGAGAGGGGAACATTTCACGGTTTCTTCAGCGCTTTCTTTCGCGGGCCGCTCAGAATCTCAATCGTTCCGTCGGGCGTACGGGCCATCTCTTTGCCGGGAGGACCAAGACACTCCTTGTGGATTCGGACGGTTATTTCGAAACCGTTATGGGCTATGTTCTTTTGAATCGGGTTCGGGCAGGACTGGCCCGGAGCATCTTTTCAGACGAGTGGAACAGTGTCGGGGAACTTCTTACAAAGGGGAGGTCCCGTTTGGATCGAGAACGCATGTGGCCCTATTTATTCGGCCGTTCGTTTGATCGTTCGGATTTGATGCGGGAATTGGCGGTCTGTCGTGCCTGGCTCAAGAGTCTCGATGTCAAATCAAACGAGAAGGCATTTTGCGAGAACCACCGAGGGTCGTTTTTGGGGAGCCGAGCGTTCCGACAGGATGTCCTGCGGCGCCAAGAGAGGCGGCGGGAAGTGAAGGCCTCACTTCGGCGAAGAAAGACGGATGCTCCCGTTCCGTTGGAATCGGCGGACATAGTTGAAAAAATCTGTCGAAGGGTGGCGGATGAACGTCGCGATTTAGGGAGGGCCTGGAGGAGTACCGAAACCGCCGTATCTCATTTGGTATGGTTTTTGCTTTTTACGGAAGGGCACTGGTCATTGGAGCAAATTCGGAGGAGGTGTTTGGGCCCGGGTCGAGGACATTCAAAAATCTCGATGGCCATCAGTATGATTCGAAAGAACCCGAAGAAACGTGCTATGGGAGAGGCGGCGAGGGAGGCTCTTCGAGAGGTCCTTTCCTGAAATTGTCAAAATGGAAGAATGACACCTTAAAGGTGCGGGACAGGAGGTCATAATCGGACAAAATTTCCGAGGAGGGACCGGCCGCGAGGATCTTTCCGGAGTCGAGAAGAATCATTTCGTGGCACCAGGCGGCGATGTGGTGAAGATCGTGGGATGTCAGGATTACGGTTCGGTCGTTCTTGGTGATCTGCCGGAGGAGATTCCCGAGAGCGTACTGATGGTGAAGGTCGAGATTCGCAGCCGGCTCATCGAGCAAAAGGATCGGTGTTTCCTGCGCAAAGACGCGTGCGATCTGAACCAATTGTTGTTCGCCGCCGGAGAGATCGCGGTATGCTCTTTGAGCCAGGGCTTCGATTCCCGCGGCGCGGATGGCCTTGTGGACGGCTTCGTAGTCCTTCGTTTTCGGTCCGGAGAGGAGATCGATGTGAGGGAACCGTCCCATCATCACAATTTCTTCGACGGTAAACCCGGAGGTTTCCGGGACCTGTTGGAAGACGAAACCGCAACGGCGCGCGCGTTCCCTACGAGGGAGGGCTTGGAGATCGACGCCGTCGATGGTGACTTTCCCCTCGTTCAGCGGCAAAAGCCCTCCGAGGACCTTGAGCAGTGTTGTTTTTCCCGCGCCGTTAGGCCCGGCGATCCCTGTAATCTTTCCGCGCGGAAAGGTGTGCGATACCTGATGAAGAATTTCGCGTTTTCCGAGGAAAACGGAACCATTTTCAATACAGAGCGCCGCTTGTGTCATAGAGCGCTTCCGCAAGTCGGAAGTTCCGGTGACCTTCGATGGCGGAGCCGTCGTGCGGGAGCCGAGACCTTGGGCGGGTAAAGAAGAGCGGCGCGGAAAGAGAACTTTCTTTTCCGATCACTCATAGTCGGTTCTCCGGCTGCTCTTTCGAATCAAATAGGCGAAGAAGGGGACACCGAGGAAAGCGGTCACGATACCGATGCGCAATTGGCCGGGGAGAAAGACGCGGGTGGCGAGGTCCGCGGCGAGAAGAAGGCTTGCTCCACCAAGCGCCGAAACCGGGATGAGAAGTCTGTGCGGGGAGCCGACGGTGAGTCGGGCGAGGTGGGGAACGATGATACCGACGAAGGCTATGGTTCCCGAGACGGCGACAGCGCCTCCGGTCGCCGCCGTCGTAAGCAAGAGAACGAGAAGGCGGAGGCGTGCGGTATCGACCCCGAGTGAGAGAGCGGTCTCCTCGCCCAGGCTCATTGCGTCGAGGGAGCGAGCCAGAAGGGGTGCGGGGAGAACGCCGAGCAGGATGAACGGAGCGGCCACGGCAACATGATTCCAGCCACGCGCCTCAAGACTTCCCATCAGCCACCCGAGGATATCTCGGAGGAGGAAGGTGTGGCTTTGGATCATAACGAAGGACGAGGCGGCGGCGAAGAAGGTATTGACGGCGATTCCAGAGAGGAGGAGTGTCACGATCGAGATACGGCCACCGGTGGAGGCAAGAAAAACGGCGAGGATTGCGGCGAGGAAGGAGCCGAGGAGCGCGGCGGCGGGAAGTACGAGAAGATGTGAAGTTACGCCGGAGGCAAGGACCGCGACGGCGGCGAAGCCGCCACCCGCCGAGATTCCGATGACGCCGGGTTCGGCCAACGGGTTCCGAAAAAGCCCCTGCATCAAAACTCCGGAGACCCCCAGGGCCGCTCCGACGAGGAGAGCCAGAATCGTCCGAGGGAGACGGATTCTTGCGATGACGATACGTTCGGTGGGAGAAAGCGGAGTTTCCCGAACGAGACCGGTTTCTTCCGCGACTGCATTCACGACGGTGGAAGGGGAAAAAGTTCGCGATCCGAAGGAAAGGGAGGCGAAAGAGAGCGCGACGAGAAGAAGAGAAAGAACCGCGACAATTCTCATGGGAGGTGGTCTCTGGCTGTTCCGGCAAAGGGATCTCGTTTCTCGAACGCCTCAGGATGGAGTATGCGAAACCATCGTTCAAGGGCTCTTCCGGCGGCCTGGGTTCCGGGCTGAAGTTCCGCCCAAGTTCCGGAGACGATCCGCGCCTTGAGCGTCTTTCGGAAGGAGGAGGCGTTGACGGTGGAGAGCAGGCCGGGGCGTACGACGAGCACATCGGGATTCCAGAAGAGGATTTCTTCAAGGGAGACGAAGCGGGACGGTTCCTGAAGGACGTTTTGTCCGCCGGCGGCCGTGATGAATTCGTTCGCGAGGGAGTCGATGCCTTCGGCCCAGAAGCCGCCGCTGAGGTAGAGGACGCGCGGGGACGGGGAATCGGCCGTCAAATTCTTCAGCCGCCGTCGGGTTTCTTCGATCCGAGCAATGAACCTGTGGGCTTTTCCCGCGCGATGCAGGCGGCGACCGAGGTTGAGAATGTTGGCTTCGATGTCGGAGATATGTCTTGGGAAACGGAGACGAAAGACCTCGATACCGGCTGATTCAATCAGATTCGTGACAGCGAAATTATTGAACTCGTTGACGACGACGAGGTCTCCTCCAAGAAGAACGATCGGTTCAGCGCTTTCGAGTCGGCCGACTTGGTGAGGCACGCGCCGCGCGAGTTCATAAAAGTTCGAATAATTCGAATCGCGGGAGAGGGAGGAGACGGCCAGCACGGCGGTGTCGCCAACAAGCCCGAGACAGAGGGCGTCCGATTCGAGAGAAAGAGAGATGATTCGTCGAGGCGGCGGGAGCGGGACGGTATCGAAGGAGAGAACCGTGGGTTCGTATTGATCGAGGAGAGGTACGGAGCGCGCGTTAACGATTCCGAGGAGAAAGAGGCCTGCAGCAAGGGAAAGGAGTGCGGGGCGGGTGAGGGTGCAGAAGGGAGAGGGTATGGATGCGGGCGAGGGAAGTCGCGTCACGTCAAGCGGAAATGGAAACGGAATCGGATTCGAAGAGGTGGATTTAAGGTCTCGGGCGGTGGAGGGAGATGCGTTGCGGACGTACCGTGGCGGACGATGGTTTCCAAAAGGGGGATTTTTGCCGAGATATCGAGGATGCGGGCGCGTCCATCGCACGATATTTCAATGGTAAAATTGACATCGCCCGGAACGCGGCGTCTCCCGAGTCGGCGAAAACGTTTTTCGGCGGCCTCCCGCAGGAGTCGGCCGACGAAATCGCGGTACGAAGAGAAGAGAGATGCCGAATCAAGGGATTTGCCGGGATTTTTTGGTGCGCCGCCGACGTTTCTTCCTGATTCAACAAGATCGGGATTTTCGGCTCGGGAATCCCGGCATGTGGAGGAGCCGGCAGGAAGGGAAACAGGGTTTGAAGCCGAGGTGTTGGGAGAGCCGGCGGAGGACAGGGCGATCCTCATCTGGGGAGCAACGTCGGGAAGGTTCGAGGAAGCCGCCGTCGATGCGTTTTCAGGGAGAGGATCGAGGATTGGAGAGGGGGCCGGCGGCGGAGAAAAGGTGAGGGGCGATGGCGTAAGGGTTGGGTTCACCGGATCAACGGGTCGCTCACGAATAACGCGGGGATGGTTGGGAATAGGGGCGGCAGCAGGAAATTCTGGGACGGATGAGATCGACTTCCAGTCGAGGGAAGAGGGGAGGGGAGAGGGGTTCTCATCAATGCGCGGAGGTGTTGCGGGCGATGGTGCTTTCTCTTTTTCGGGAGGGAACGGGTTTTTGGAGCCGGAAAGAATTCTTTTTCGCGAAACATACTTGCGGGGGGAGGCGGGATGCCGTCTTTGGTTCACCGGCGAGGTTCTTTTCGGAAGAGAGTTCGGCAGCAGATAAGCGACTCTTGGAACGTCATCGAGGGAGATTGTTGCCGGAGGTCCGGGTCGGAGAAGGAGAAGAAAGGAATGAAGAACAAAAGAAATGACCAGGGCGCCGAAGAACGGGCCCTGGTCATCCTTAAAATACACTTGCGGGGAGGACGGGGTTTCGGTTCGGCCGGAGTCAGAAGGTCGTTCCGATACTGACATAGAAGGATCTTTCCGGAGCGGGATCGAAGAAATCGCCGCCCGCGTCAATTCCGCGCGTGATGTACTTTTCGTCGAAGAGATTGAAGATGTGGGCCTGGAATTTCCATCGATCGTGGAGGGAGTAATGAAGGCCGAGGTCGAAGACGTCATAAGCGGGAAGGAAAGGGCGGTTGTTGTCGGAATCGAAGTCGAGCGGGCGGGAGGAGACGTGGCGATGGGTGAGATCGGTGCGAATCGGGCCGTTTTCATAGGTCAACGTCGTGGCGGAGGAGAACCTCGGCACCTGGGGAATCCGTTTCCCTTCCGTAGTCGTGGCGACGGGGTTGGATTTGACCTTCGCATCGAGCCAGGTGTACTCCCCGTGAAGGCGGAAATGATCGAGCGGGTGCCAGTCCAATTCCGTTTCGATCCCCCGACGGCGGGTTTTTCCCACGTTCCGGTTCAGGTTCGCCGCGAAGTCGAACTGGATCTCATTCTTGAGGTCCATTTGGAACGCCGTCACTCCTCCTTTCCACTTTTCACCACCGAGAAACAGCCCGGCTTCAATTGTCTCCAATTTTTCGGCATCGAGGTTGGGATTCGAGCCGAAGGCGGGGAAGGCGAAGAGTTGAAAGATATTCGGCGGGCGGAAGGTGCGGGAAGCGGAAACGAAGAGGCGGCCGTCCGGGCCGAGGCCGGAAGGATGATAGACCAGGGAGACGCCGGGGCTCCACGCATCGAAGGTTCGTGTTCCGTCAGCCGTCGTGTCGCCGCGGTTGTCACGATTCGAGATTTCGAATCGGTCGAAGCGCGCGGTCCCCGTGAGTGTGACGTCGTGTCCGAGGGAGAGGTCGAGGCGGGCGGCACCAGAGCGCGTTTTCTCTTCGATCGTGCGGTTCGTCGTTACGGCGAGCGTCGGAACGGATTGTTGAAGAACGTCCGTGCGCTTTTCGGCTCCGTCGAAGAGAAGTGTGAAACCATGAGGACCGAAGGAGCGCGACCACTGGGCGATGACGGAGTACGAAGCGAGTTCGTCGGTCGTGAGAGTCGAACCGAAGAAACGAGAGGTGGAATTGGTGATGCGGTCCCGTTCGCGGTAGGCTCCCTTCGCTTGAAAGGCGCCGGAGAAGAGTTCGCGTTCATACCCGAGCACCGCACGCGTCTGCTCGAAATCGCCGTAGTCGTCCGGTTTTACGGTCGTTCTCCTGTCACCATTCATCTCGCCGTTCGTCAGTTCCCCCGCGCGTCCCAAGCGATCCTCGTGGCGCTGGATTTGCAGAGTATAACGACCGCTTCCCCGAGTCAGTCCCAATGTTCCGAAGAGGTCGGCATACCGGATGTCGGAATTCACGCGATAGCCTTTTCCTTTTCGCAGTTCAGCGCCGCCGGAAAAATCCCAATCATCCTGGAGAGTTTCCCAGGAGGCGTTGAGGTGTTGTTCGGCGTGAGAGCCGTAACCGAGTTCGATTGAGCCTTTCTCTTCGGTTCCTTCCCGCGTCCAGATCTGGATCACTCCCGAGAGAGCATGCGGCCCGTAGAGGGAGGTCGAACCGCCGCGGATGATCTCGATCTTTTCGATGCGTTCGAGCGGGATGAGGTTCCAGGCCACCGCGTTTCCATTGGGATCGTTGACGCGGATTCCGTCCACGACGACGACGAGATCATTGCCGCTCCGAAATCCCCTCAGGGAAGTTTTTCCTTCGTATTCGTTTCCATTCTCGTCGAAGACGACGAACCCCGCGCGATCCTGGAGAATTTGCGGAAGGGTGACGGCTCCGCTTCGAGAGATTTCCTCGCGCGTAATCACGGTCACGTTCGCCCCCGTTTGATTCAAGGGCCGGGAATAACCCGGCAGTCGAGCGGCGGTGATTGTGTATTCAGCCACCGATTCTTCCGAGACGGATTCCCCCTTTGGAACCGAGACGGTTGCGGGGGACGGTCCCGTATCGGCGGCGGTGACAGAAGCCTGCGCCGTCGCAATCAGAAAAAAGCCAGTCGCCCAATACCCGATTTTCCGAAGAAAAGACTTCATCGGAACAACCTCCTTTTGCCGGCCGTCCGATCGGAGAGGAAAAAGAGAAACGGCCCCGGCGGGAGAATAGAGAATCCCACCGAGGCCGCCGTATTTCGTCCCCGGGTTTCAGCCGGTCCGCCTTATCCGCGAGGCGGCCGCGAAATCGTTCTTTTCGGTCGGCAGGTCTTCTGGCTCTCCCTCGCCCGGAAAGCGGCCTTCCCACCGCGCAAGAACGGCGGCAGTGGCACACGGAGGCTTTCCGGAGGGCGCTCTTTTTCCGCATCGAGGGGGCTCAACGCGGGAAAAGACGGCGCCGAACGGGACTACAGCGGCGGGACCGCGACGGAATCGGAACCTTCTCCCGTGGGCGAAGTTTCCTGGACCGTACTTCCCTTGACCGACCGATTGTCGAGGAGGAGATTGCAAGAAAGGGAGGCGTGCGTCAAGAGACTTTTTTCAATAGCCGCTCGAAGCCCCTCGTCCTGCCGAGGCTTCGCAAGCGGCCGCGCGGGGCTTTCCAATGGGCTCCAAGTCAGCATCCGGTCATCTACTTTCTATTTCTTTTGGGCTTCTGCGTTTACGATTTCACTGTGAGTCGGCCTGAAGAAAGTCAATGAACAACCGGACTTCTGCAAGTCGCATACGAGGAAACCACGGAGAACACGGAGGACACGGAGAAGTCACGGAGAAAGAAAGGAAGAAGAGACCGGCGAACGCCGTTTTCTGAAAGCGTAAAACCTAAAAAAAACGCTTACCCCGCCCGGAGAAAAGGAAATGAAAAACCCGAATGAGTTGAATCCGCAGGTTTTTTCGGATCTCTTCCTTTTTTCATTTCATCCTCTGTGATCTCTGTGTCTCTGTGGTGTATCCCTTTTTTCGGGAACCTGCAGAAATCCGGTGAACAATACATGAATGTTGAATAATAATATGCTTTCCATCGAGCATCGGGGAACGGTTGTTTGTGAACAAAAAGCCGATTTACCCGAAATTTATGCATTCCGACGTCGTTTTTGTCCTTGACTGAAATGATATCGTCAGATAAGATCATTGTCTCTTAAAGAGTATGGGGGTGTGTTTATCCGGGAGTTTGGGTGACGGTGAGGAGCAAAAAGGCGGCGAAGAACTTTGTTTCCCATGCCCTTTTTATCGTTCGGGTTACTTTGTCGAGAAGCGATTCCGAACGTGTAAAAAATCCAGATAGGAAGGGGATGTAATCCATTGAAGATTCAGTTGTTTAAAACCCTCGTCGTGACCGCCGGCACTTGCAGTAAGTGTGGTGCCGAGTTGAACCGTAAGAAGCCGGGACGGGCGGTGACCGTCGTTACGCAGAAACGTCGGCGATACATCGGACAGAGGTTTTGCGTGGATCACCTTCCGACGGAAAAACAGTTGAAGAAACTACTTGTCCCCATCCCCGCGGCGACCCGGAAGGCGCGAATTCAAAAGGTGCGGGATGAGGCGCAGGCGCAAGGAATGCGCCAGGCGGACCTTCTGGACTATTGCAACCGGTGTGGTCATAAGGGGGCGAAGTGTCGTTGCCCGGGAGGTCCCTATTTTCCCTGAAGATTTGCTGAAGGTTCCGTTTTTTTTTACCTGAAGAATTTTATCTCGCTGGCGGCGTATGATGCCTGGCCCCCAAACACTGGAGAGCACGATGAATGCGAAGAGGTCGGTCAGAAGATTTGGAAGAATGGAGTGGGGAACATATTTTGACGACCTCTTTTTTGAATCGTTTTGAGGGAGGGATGATCTATCTTGTCGGTGCAGGCCCGGGTGATCCGGGGCTGCTTACAATCAGGGCCTTGGAACTGATTCAGCAAGCCGACGTCCTGGTATTCGACGCGTTGGTGAATCCCGAGATAGTTGCATTAGGAAGGGCGGAGGCGAGGCGAATCTCGGTTGGAAAACGGGCCTACGATGGTTCCCTTTTTCAAAGAAATCCATCCTGTCGGACCGTTACGACAAAACGGAATCGGGCCGTGATGCAGGAAGAAATCAACGTACTTCTTCGGGATTTGCATTTTGAATACGGTGAGGAAGCGGTGATCGTTCGGCTCAAGGGAGGCGATCCGCTCGTTTTCGGTCGTGGGGGAGACGAGGCGGAATTTCTCCAGAGAGCCGGAATTCCGTTCGAGATCGTTCCAGGTATTTCTTCGGCCTTGGCGGCTCCGGCTTATGCCGGGATTCCCGTTACTCAACGCGGCCTTTCGGATGGAGTTCTGGTGATTACCGGAAGTTCCCGAGGATCGGGTGCGCCCGTCGCCGATTTCGAGGCGCTGGGAAGGCTGTCCTGGACGTTGGTGATCCTGATGGGAATGGAGAATATGCCGGCGATCTTCGAACGCTTGATGAAGGGCGGCCGCCCTTCATCGACGCCGGCGGCCGTTGTTCAGTGGGCCACCTGGCCGATGCAAACCGTGGCTTTGGGAACGCTCGAGACACTTCCGAATATCGTCCAGAAACGGGGAATCGCGTCGCCGGGGGTTATTATCGTCGGCGAGGCGGCGGCCAAGGCCGAGAAGTTGAACTGGCTCCACCGGCGCCGCCTCCAGGGAATACGAATTCACCTTACCCGCCCCTCGAATCATCAGCGGGAGTGGCTTGCGGCTTTTCGCCGAGAAGGAGCGCAGGTATTGACGCACCCGGTCGTCGAACGCATCGAGTTTCCGGATGTCCTCGACGAATTCCTTCGCAGGCAACTCGAACCTTTTTCCGACATTGCATTCACGTCTCGATCCGGGGTCGAGATATTCGCCCAAGAAATCCAACGGCGGGAACAAGACGGAAGAATCTTGTCGGGGAAGAGAGTGTCGGCGGTCGGGGCCGGAACCCGCCGCGCGTTGTGGGAAACGATGCGGATCAAAGCGGACCTTGTACCACCCGAATCCTCGGCGCGGTCCCTGCTGAAAACGTGGCAGAGGGAAAAAGGGAATTCGAAACGGTCGTATCTCGTCGTCGGCGCAAGGAACTCGCGCCTCCTTTCCCTCTTGCGGGAGGCTTCGGACGAGGCGATTTCGTTCTGTGCCTGTTATGAGACGGTACCGCGAGAGGATCCGGAGGTGTTCGGGTATTATGATCGGAACGAAATCGACCTCGTTCTCCTCGCTTCGCCCAGTGCCGTCGAGGGATTGGCGCGAAATCTGCGGTTGTCCGACGGGGATGTTTTTCCGGCGGAACCGGAGTACGTCGCGATCGGCAAGACGACCGCGGAAGCCGTCGAGAAGCGGGGAATCGAGCCGTTGATCGCGGCTTCTCCGGGGATCGAGGACATCCTGAAAACGTGCATCGAAGCGGCGGAACGGCACCATGACGGAAGACACGAAAAAAGGAAAAGGAAAAAGGCAAAAGACAAAGGGAAGAAGGAAGGATAAAGAGGTAGAGGAGGAGCGGACGGACTACGCCGCGGCTGGAAAAACCACGGAGCACGCGGAAGGAGACGGAAGGGAAAAGAACCGCGGAAGACACGGAATGGCACGGAAGGGAAGGAAACATGGAAGACGCGAAATACACGGAAAGAACGGAAGAGGAAGAAATCGAATACGAGGGGTGAGATGGATGGAGGGACGGGTGTACCTGCCCGCCCGTGGCGCGCCTGCTCTTGTGCCTTGCGTTCAGCCGGTTCCCGTCAAGATCAGGGGTCCGGTGAACCTCCAGCGTCGTTTGGAATGGGAACGAAGAGAAGAAGGAGAAGAAGGAGATTACGCAGGACTCCGTAGGCGGGGGTGGGATTGTTCGAGGGGCCGAAGCATCCGCAGTTGATGTCGATTTTCAAAAAGAGAGCGCGGAGGAAGAGCGTCGTGAAGACGAGAAGCAGCATAGCGGAGATCAGCCGGGCGCCCCGGGGAAGAAAGTTCAGAAGCAACGCCAGGCCGACGACGATTTCGACCCAAGGGAGCGTTCGACTGACGGTAAAGGCCGTCGTGTCGGAGACGAAGCGGAAAGAGAGGATAGAGGCGCGGAACGATTCGGGATCGAGCGTTTTCAAGAATCCGGCGAGCAGAAAAGCCGCTCCGACGACGGCTCCGGCCATGGAACCGAAGCGGCTGACGAGACGCCGAAATCCGGCGGTTCGGGGGGTGTTCAGCGATTCTTCCACGCCTGCCAACCTCCGGCGAGGACGACCACATTGTCCAGACCCGCCTCCTCCTTCAGACGCTTTGCGATATGATGGCTTCGCCCGCAGGAAACGCTGTTACAGTAGACGACGACGAGGACTTCCGGCGACCAGGCTTCGAAGAAACGCCCGGCGGCCTCGTTCCAGTTCTCTTCGTTGAGGAGAAGAGCGCCGGGGATGTGCTCCTTCTCGTAGTCGATCTCCCTTCTGGCATCGACCCAGAGGATGGGAGTATCAGATGAGAGAATCTCCTTCAGTGACATCTCTCCAGATCGGACGACGGTTGTTTCAGCCGGCATGGCGCGTGAGAGCGCCCCGGGCGTCCACGAAAATTCGAGGGAAAGGAGATCAAAAGCGGCGGGCGGGAACGCGGCGAGAAGGAGAATCAGCGCTTCCGTGAGGCTTCTTCGCAGAGGTTGAAGAAACATCGCGGGTCAACGAATGGAGCAGTAGATCGAGTAAGAGAGCGGCTTTTTCCGCGGAAAATCTGTCTGGATATCGATACGCCTCATCTTCGGTTTGGCGGTATCACGCGGTGTTACGAGAATTAGGTAGCCTCTGCCGGGTTTTAGGACCTGGAGGCGAACCGAAAAATCCGGGGCGGGCTCGTCGATGGAGAGTATTTTTACAGGCGAATCGGCCTCGACCCAAGCGTTCACGGTGCGCGTGATCGGAGTATCTCCCCGCCCCCAATGGAGGAAAATCGGGCTGAACCGGACCGCTCGGGGGATTTCCGTCCGCAGGATCAACTCATAGGGTTTTTTCAAGTCTTTTTCATTCGTCCAGATGCGTATCTTCTTTTCTTGCTTTCCGGAGCGGGAACCGAAGGCGAAGAAAGCGCGCAGAACACCCGTTTCGCCGGGAAGGTAAACGCGTTTGTCGAGTTGAGGAACCGTGCACCCGCAGGAGGCTCTGACTTTCCTTATCGTGACGGTTTTGTCTCCCTCGTTTCGAAAATGATAGACCGCGACGGTCTGGGTATCGAGGTAATCGGCTTTCTCCTCGTAGATCGTCGGGTGAAATGTCAGGCGAGCCCGGGCGGGAGGTGCGAGGAAAAAGGTGAAACTGCCGAGAAGAAGGAGAGAAGGAAGAGTAGTAAAGGCAAGGGACGGCATCCGGCGAGGTGCCTTCCGGCGAAATGCAATTCTTTCCTTGAAGAAGGGCCTTATCATTTCGAGGTTGAAATTAGCAAAAAAGGTGCCGTAATTCAAGGGGGGCACGGAGAAAATGGGCGTCTTTTGTCGGATCGTGTCAGTCCACTCCCGGACAAGACCCCGGATAAGATCGGGGAGGCCGAAAGGTGGTCCTTTACAAACCCGTTTTTGCGGGCAAGATGCGCGTGCTCCCAGGAAGGCCTGTCTGCCGATATTCGACCCTGCTCACAATTTGCCATTCCCCCGTAATTCAAGGACGGTGGAAAAAAACGCGGGCGGGTGTGCGTGGCGGAGTTATCGGGGTGAGCGGGGTTTCAGAAGCGCTTCAAGATATGTCCGGGCGCGATCATAAATTCCCGGCCGCTGGCTTTCCCGAGGCCCGGCGACGTTGAGTACCTTTATCTCGTTTTTCGCGATCCACTTCCAGATCTCCGCGGGGTGGTCGGGGGTATCCAGGTTCACTATTCGGCAAGATTTGTGAAGTTGGCGGGCGCATTTCAGCGTAAAGGCGGTGCCTCCGGACAACGGAGGAGAGAAGAGGATCAGAGTCCCGTCGGAATCGGCGACATTCCGCTGGGTTCGAACGGAGTAATCTTCCTCCCGCGTCTCGCGAAGGTTATACTCCTCCGGAATCCGCCCATCCTCGGCCCGGCGTCCCGCGGGGCACCATCCTCCGTGGTCGATCTTCAGAAGCCTCGCGACATCGAGCGCAGCGCGATCGACCCCGGTTTGTCCCCCGGATATGATTCGTTGAAGCTTCACGGGGCAACAGCACCGTCCTTCGCTTCCCGCTCGGGAGCGCGTCCGTCGCGGATCGATTTCCTTCCCCGCGAGGTCAACTCGGAAAAGACCGTCAGAAGGTTTTCAGAGCGTTTACGCCATGTTTTGCTTTCGGCGATCGCCCGCAGGAATCGTGGTTCCGGAAGGCCGCGTTCGAGCAACGCCGCGATTCCGTCCGCCAAAGCCTCCGCACCCACCCCCGCCGTGACGAAGCCCGTGCCCTGCAGTCCGACCAGCTCGGGTATCGCGCCGACGGGTGTGCCGAGAACGGGGGTACCGGAGGCGAAAGACTCGAGGATGACCAGACCGAAGCCTTCGATCGCCTTCGACGGAATCACGAAGAGGTCCGCCTCACGGTAAAATCTTGCCAATTCTCGTTCCGGAATGTGTCCGACGAACCGGCAGAGATCACCCAAATCCCGGGCGCGGCTCTCCAGGGTTGGTCTCAACGGCCCCTCGCCGCCGATCGTGAGGCGGACGGGGCGGTTGCGAATCTTCAGGATCACAGCCGCCTCGATCAGGGATTCGATTCCCATTCGCGGAACGAGATTTCGGATCGTCAAGATGCGAGGAGGTCTGCCGACCGGAGTCGCGGTCTTGCAAGGGAATCGTTCGGGATCGACTCCTCCCGGAATCCTGTGAATCATGCTCGGTTCATCCACGATACGGAGAAGTCGGCGGCGGGAATATTCCGACAGAACGATGATTCGATCGACGGACGACAGCGCGGACCGCTCCAACCGGGCCGCGATCGGAGCCAACAGGGGAAAGAGTCCGCCCCGATTCCTCATTTCGTCCGCCCAACTGGAGTGAAACGTCGCGAGGGTGGGGAGGCCCTGGATCAATCGGTCTTGCAAAGCGTGATGAGCGACGTGAGGCTGGTGGAAGTGAACGAGAGTGGGATGCCAGTCCCGCGTGACGCGGGACACCAACTCGTGGATCCCGGAACGCGTTGTGCGAAAGAGTCCCTGCGGTGTCCGCGTATCGACGGGGAAGCGATGGATTTCGGCTCCGTCGGGAAGTTTTTCATACAGAGGTTGGCGGCGGGAGGTCTGCCGCGTAATGACTCGAACATCGTGTCCCATCTTCGTGAGCCAACGCACCTCCTCCGCCATCACCCGCCCGGCTCCTCCAACCGTATCAGGAAAGAAGACCTCGCCGATGACGAGAGGATTCATTTTTCCTCGATGTCGGGCCGGTGGAGGCGAGGGGAGTGTCTTATCGGGAAACGTTCGGCGAGAAGTCGGCGAACTGGGGAGTCTGCATTCAAGCGTAGACGGGAAAGTCTGCGCTTCATCATAGCGAAGGAAAGGGGAACGGATTCTCTCATCGGAAGAAACTCGGATCGGCAATCCGTGGATTCGAGAATCTGCGCTCCATTCCGCGGTCCGGAATGAGGCGGGAATTTTATAGGAGGAAAAACATATCCGGCACAAAATAATTTTAAAACAGGCAACGGCCGAATTCGTGGACCCGGTGGCATAGAGGGATTATTATCGAAAATCGAAGAAATCCGAAAGTGAAAAAGTGTAAGAATGACCCCTTTTGGAAAAGTGAAGAGCGTAAGGCTGGTTCCACTTTTCGTTCTGTCGGTGCTTCTTTGGCGGGGGCAGTACTACGGATTGACGTTCGAAGAGGGCGTGGTAATCGCGAATGCGAAGGCGGTTCTGGCCTGGATGGCGGGGAGAGGGGGCTTTCGGGCGGCGTGGACGGGTATGGAACACGCCAGCCCCGCGAAGTTGATGGCGGGATTGGGATGGTTTCTCAGCGGAGGAATGCTCGAAGGGTTACGCGTTGTTCCGATTCTTTTGAATGCCTTCGCGATCGGCCGTGTGTGCGAAGCGCTGGCGATGGTTCGAGGCACGGTTGCGGGATGGATGACGGCGTTTTTGTTCGTTCTAATGCCGCCGTTGTCGAGCCTGGCCGTCACGGTGAGTCCGGATATGACGGCGACCGCCATTCTTCTGCTGGTTTTGGTAAATGGGGCAGAAGCGACGGCACGGCGCCAGTGGATCGTGACCGGCCTTTTGGCCGGTATCGGAATCGGAACGAAGATCACCCTCCTGCCCGCGGTTCTTCTCCTTCCTTTCTGGGCGCGGTTTCTTCGCGGTTATCTTCCGCTCGACGGGAAGAATACCCTTTTCTATCTCCTGGCGGTCCTCGTGGGCCTGATAATCGCCTACCCGGCGCTTTTGGTCTTTCCCGGAGATCTCGCGGATCATATTCTTGGTCAAGCATCGCGGATGCGGCCGCCGGTGCTTTATTTCGGGTTGAAACCACGTCCCGAGTGGCATTACGCTTTGTTCTGGTTGATCGCGGGGATTCCTGTTTCGGTCTTGATTACGGCGTTGGGGGCTTTGAAGCGGCCCTTTCCTCCGTTCGTCAGGCTCCTTCTATTGCACCTGGGATTCGGAATTCTGGTTGCAATCGGTGCGCACGGGTTTCTTCGCGAGGGGACGCGGCATTTGCTTCCGCTGGTCGGAACGCTTCTTCTTTTGGCGGGATTCGGAATCGGGAATTTTTTGACGGCGCGTCCGGGGGCGGCGATGTTTCTTGTGGTCCTGCTCATTTTCGAATGCGGGGCGGCCGTCTGGCATCTCCCCCCGGTCGAATCGCTGTATCTCAATCCCCTTGCCGGGGGGATGAAGACGCGCTTGGAACGCGGGCTGCCGATCACTGTTTCCGGAGACGTTTTCACGGACGAAGTGCTTTTGCGGCTTCCAAACGGTTCTTATCACCTTGTTCTGGGGTTCGCCGCCGACCGAAGTCTCAATTTCGCAAACCGCGAGTGGCGCGTGTCGTTGGCCCATCGCGCAAAGGTTCTCTTCGGGAAGGAGATCGTCTTTTGCGGGTTGAGACAAGCGGACCGAATTTTAATTTTGGGGCAAGGACGGCGCGCAGGGCCCGAAAAGATCCTGTTGTCCCGCGAGGACGCGGTTTATCTCTCATTCTTTCCGAACCCTTATCGTGTCAAGGAATAATTTCGTTGGCGCGATATCACCGAAAGGCCGTCTATCCGCGGCAGGATCGTAAAAAAACTGTTGGGAAGGAGAAAAAAAGGTATTGACGCTATTTGACAGGAGACGTACTTTCAGGGGCGTTCCGGGGCTTTCAAAGGAGAAACAACCGGAGCGAAAACCAAGACGAGAGGGATAGGAGGTGATAGTAAGATGGCGAAGAAGGCGGCCAAGAAAAAGGCGGCGAAGAAAGGGGTTCAGGTGATTCTGGCTTCCCGCGTCAAGGAAGTGGCTCGTTCCGCCAAGGTTCGGGTATCCGGAGATTTCGTTGATGCAGCGAACGACGCGGTTGTCGATTTGATCAAGAAGGCTGTGGCCCGCGCGAAGGCGAACGGGCGGCAGACGATTCGGCCGCAGGATATCTGATCCGACGGGAACTGACTGAGAAGGGCGGCGTCGGCTGAAGGCTGGTCGCCGCCTTTTTCTTTTTCCGGGAGACGGATAGAATGTCAAGAAGCCGGAGTCTAACGGGACGGAATCAGCCCGATCCTGACGGACCGGCGGTATGGGAATGTTACGGAAGACGAACGGAGCGAATGGGAGGGAAGGGACGGAGCGGGAAGAGGCGGTATGATCGAAGGAATGCGGCAAGGGAAGGATAAAGGGAGTTTCCGTTGGCGGGCCGCGTTTCTTGCGGCGGCCTGCGCGGGGATCTTTTTTCGCGCGGCGCCCGTCGCGGCGGTGATGCCGGAGACGATTCGAGCCGAGGAATTGACGTTCGGCGAGACGGGGTACGGATTGACCGTCTTGCGCGGAGAGGAACCGGAGACCTTTCCTGTAACGTATATCGGACGGCTCGAGAACACGAGGCCGGGGCAGGAAATGGTTCTGATCCGCTTGCATGGAAAACGTCTGGAGAAATCGGGGATCGTGGCGGGGATGAGCGGTTCTCCGATTTTCTTCCGGTCTCGGCTTCTGGGGGCCTTGGCGTACGGATGGCAGGGAGCGCGGGAGCCGATCGCGGGGGTGACGCCGATCGATTTGATGTTAAAATTGATTCCGGAGACGCGACGTGCGGAAGAGGAAGGTTGGAGGGCGATGCTTCCGTTCTTCGATTCGGGGTCGGAGGAGGAAGGAAGCCGGCACCGATCCCGCGGTTGGGTCCCCGTAACGACACCCCTCTCCGTGGCAGGCTTGCCCGTGAACGGCGCCTCGCAAACCCGGGAGAGGTTGGAACGGCTGGGGTTTCTCGTGGTGCCGGGAGGGCGGGTCCCCCGAAAACCGAGTCCACTGAAGCCGGGGTCGGCGATCGGAGTCCGTCTGGTGGACGGGGACCTCTCGGCGACGGCGATCGGGACGGTCACGTGGCTCGACAGCGACATCGTCTTGGCTTTCGGGCATTCTTTCTTGAATCGAGGGTTCAACCCCGTGCCGATCACGGGGGCGCGGATCGAGGCGATCATGCCGACACGGGAGATCTCATTCAAGATGGGAAGCGCCACAAACGACGTCGGAACGCTCGTTCGCGACGCCGCCGTCGGAATCTCGGGGCGGCTGGGGCCTCGGCCGAAAATGATTCCGGTGACCGTGACACTCGAGGCCCCGTGGAGGAAAAGGAGACTCCATTATCTCGTGGCCCGGGAGCGGACGATTGCGGCGCGTCTGATCAACGCCGTCTGGTCCGCGTCGGCGGAACAGGAATTGTTCACGCGCGGTCCGGCGTCGGTGGACGTCGAGGTTGCGATTGTCGTCGAGGGACGAACGATCCACTTGAAGGATCGCGGAGTTGTGAAGCAGAGCATCACGGAGGTAATGCCGACGCTGCCGGTCCAGATTCTCTACGAGAATCCGTTTCGAAGTCTTCATCCCGATTCGATTGCCGTCAGAGTTCGCGTCGGGACCGATCTGAGGCACGGAGAGATTCTCCGCGTTCGGAATCTCGAACCGAAGGTCGAAGCGGGGGGGACGCTTCCGATCGAGGTGACGTTGCATGTTTACGAGGAAGGGCGCCGGAAGGTTCGGATCGGCGTTCCGATTCCGTCGGACCTGGAGGAAGGAAAGGTGGGTTTGGCGATCAGCGGCGGTCGAGGAGTCGTGCCTTCCGTCGCGGAACCGCGAAATCTGAAAGATCTCTTGGACCGGTTGGCGAATTACGAATCACAGGATATGCTTGTGGTCCGTATCTTCCGAAGCGAAAAGGACGAAAAGATCGTCGGCGACGCGGTGCTCCCTCAACTGCCGCAAGGCTTGCGCGGGATTCAGGAAGGAAGGACGGAGGCCGGGGAGCGGGTTCTGCTCCGCAAAAGATTGGATATCCCTGTGGCGGGAGAATTAACGACATGGATCGAGGTAGAGAGGAAGAAAGAGTGACGCGGGAAGACGAAGTTTTTTCGGGAGAGGGCGGTCGTGCCTTACGGTGTTTGACGTTTCGGGAAAGAGGCGCCGTTCGATCGGCGGCGATTCGATCTTCACTCGTGGTGGCGGCCATCGCCGTCTTCTCGACGGTCCTTGTATCAGCGACGTTGCGTCCGGGGAGGTTTCAGTTCAAGGAGAGAGCGGATTATCGGGAGAGCGAGATCAACGGGATCGAGGTGACCGCGGAGGGGGCGCTTGTTCCAGGAATCTTGGGACGTCCCGTGGACGTTCCCGATGCGGATTACGTATGGGCGATTTCCGTCCTGCCGGGAAGAATCTTCGTGGGAACGGGAGATGGAGGAAGCCTTTTGGAGATTCCCGAGGAATCGTTCGAGAGGGAAGACGAAGGGAAGGCGGGGGAGGGAGGAAAGAAGGAGAAGGCGCGTACTGTTTGGCGGGGCGAGGGGACGGAGGTTTACGCGGTGACCGCTTTGGATCGTGATCACGTGCTTGCGGGCATCTCGCCGAAGGGAGTGCTTCTCGCCCTGGAACGTTCCGGTGAGACGTGGGTTGTTCGAAACGAGATCGCCGTTCCGGATTCCTATGTTTGGAAGATCGTCGTTGTTGGTCAGGATTTATGGATCGCGACGGGAAGCGGCGAGATCGGCCGTGGTGGAGCGGTTTACCGATATCGGGACGGCGGGTTGGAAGAGATCTACCGGACGGCGGACCAGCACGTATTGGCGTTGGTTCTCGTGGAAGGGAAGGAGGGGACGGAGCCGCGGCTTTTCGGGGGCACGGAAGGGGGAGACGGTTACCTCTTCAAGATTTCGGCGTTGGACGCGCGGGAGCCCGTTGTTCGTCCCGTTTTCGATCCGGAGCAGAACGCGGTGATGGCGGTCGTTCCGAACGAAGACGGAACGTTGATGGTGGTTGTGATGGGAAGGCCTTCGGAGAAGGAGAGCAAGGGAAACGGGACCAGGAAGCGGCGCACGGGAGCGGATCAGGCGGTCGCCGGTCCCGTTCCAAGCAAGGGTTCGGGAAACTCCAACGGCGCGACGATCTATCGAGTATGGGAGAACGGGGACGCGCGGGAATGGATCCAGTCGCGGACCATCGTTCGCGCCGCGGGACGAACGCCGTTCGGATTTCTTGTAGGGACGGCCGAGAGCGGGAACGTGTACCGAATCGACGGGGTCAAGCGGAGTTCCCTCCTTATGGATCTGGATGAGCCGAACGTTTTGACGATTGCGGGGCGTTACGTTGCGGCCGGCCCGCCGGCGCGGATCTACGAGATGGTTCCTGCGGAAGGGGAGGGGGTGCTTCGGACCGAGGCCTTGGATGCAGGCGGGCCGGCGACGTGGGGAACGTTGGGGTTCGATGCGAAAGGGTCTTGGGAAATCCGGACGCGGAGCGGGAATACGGGTGTGCCGGGAATCGGGTGGTCCGGATGGAGTCTTCCGATCCGAAACTCGGGAGCCCGGATCGAGAGTCCGACGGGGCGGTACTTACAGATCGAAGTTCGTCATACAGCGGATCGGAAGGAGAAAGGGGAAACGGAGGAAGCGGCGAAAAAGAGGGATGAGGTTCGTGATCTGCAGGCGAGTTACCAAGTGTGGAACCGGCCTCCCGAGATTTCCTCGATCTCCATTGAGCGTTTGGACTGGGAGAACGAGAATATGACTCAGTTGAACACGGCGGGGCCGTTGGGCATGGTGGTGGGGCAGATCGCCCAGGCGGCCTCTTCGGCGGGAAAAAAGCCGGGAAACGAGCGGGACAAAGCGGCGATTACGGAACTTCTTGCGCCGTTGGCGGGATTGTGGAAGGTCGAGTGGTCGGCGGAGGACCCGGATGAAGACGAGTTGACCTTTACACTGGAATTGATCGAAGTTCAAACCGGGCAGGTTCATCCTGTGGCGGAGAAGGTGCGGGGAGAAGCCTATCTTGTCAACACTCGGAATTATCCTGACGGGCGTTATCGCGTGCGTTTGCGCGCCACGGATGCGGAGGAGGAGAACGGATTCGGAGAGCCGGGGATTGCGGAAGAGGAGACGGAGGAGTTCATTGTGGACAACACGCCGCCGGAGGTCGAGGTGAGGGTCCGGGTTTCGAAGGACGGGGCCGGGTACGCCATCGAGGGCGTCGCGGAGGACGGCGGGACCTCCATCAAGGATCTCTGGCTCTTTGAATCAGACGGAGTTTGGAGGAGATTTCTGCCCGACGACGGAATCTGCGATCAGGCTCGGGAGACCTTTCATCTCTTTCGTGCGCGCGAAGAAAAAAAGAAGGGCGGGAAAACCGGAACCCGTTGGTTTACGGTCAAGGCGATCGACGAGGCCGGAAACGTGGGGTTCGGCCGTGCGGAGCTGAAGGATGAGGACGGCGGAAGATGAAAGAGAGCGAGCCGGGAGGAGGATCCGCGGCGAAATGATCGAGAACAAGTATTTGGACTTCGAGAGGCCGATCATCGAGTTGGAGAAGAAGATTGCGGAGTTGCGGGCGGCCGCTCAGGAAGGGGGAATCGAGTCTCTGGATGAGGAGATACGAGACGTCGAGCGGAAATTGGACACGGCGTTACGGGAGTTGGCGTCCCGGCTGACTCCGTGGCAGAGAACGCAGTTGGCGCGCCATCCCGCGCGCCCGCTCGCGACGGATCTCGCGGAGCGGATCTTCGAGGATTTTCTCGAGTTGCACGGGGATCGGTCATTTCGGGACGATGCGGCCATTCTGGCGGGCCCGGCGCGTTTTCGCGGTCGAGAAGTGCTTCTGATTCTTCAAGAGAAAGGGCGCGAGACGGCGGAAAAGGTCCGACACAATTTCGGGATGGCTCACCCGGAGGGATATCGCAAGGTGATGCGATTCCTCTCGCAGGCGGAGCGGTTCGGCCGTCCGGTGATCTCGTTGATTGATACACCCGGGGCTTATCCGGGAATCGGCGCGGAGGAGCGGGGCCAGGCGTGGGCGATCGCGGCGAGTATCGAGCGCTTCTTCGCCTTTCCCGGCGTGACTTTGGCGACGGTCATCGGCGAAGGAGGGTCCGGAGGGGCGTTGGCGCTGGGGGTGGCCGACAAGGTTTTGATGATGGAGAATGCTATCTATTCCGTGATTTCGCCCGAGGGATGTGCCTCGATCCTCTTTCGTGATGCGGCTCGGGCTCCGGAGGCGGCCGCGGCGATGAAGGTTACGGCGCAGGACGCCCGTCGCCTCGGAGTCATCGACGGGATCGTGGAGGAACCGCCGGGAGGTGCTCACAGGAATCCCGACGAAGCCGCGAAACGTCTCGGTGACGCCCTTGCGGAGGCCCTCGAAGAGATGGAGGGGATGAAGAAGAGTGATCGTCTTGAGGCACGCTATCGGAAGTTTCGTAAGATGGGGGTGTTTCACGAGGTGGATGCGTGACGGAGGGGAGAGTCCGTACGCGGTTTGCACCTTCACCCACGGGATATCTTCACGTCGGAGGGGCGCGGACGGCTCTCTTTTCTTGGGCCTTTGCGCGCCACTGCGGTGGAGAATTCATTCTTCGAATCGAGGATACCGATGCCGTGCGTTCCGATCCCACCTTGGCCACGGCGATCGTGGAAGCGATGGAGTGGTTGGGGCTGGATTGGGACGAGGGACCGCTTTATCAGTCGGAACGACGAGAGATGCATGATGACCTGATCAGGAAACTTTTGGAAACGGGAAGAGCCTACGAATGTTTCTGCACGGCGGAGGAGTTGGAAGCAAGACGGGCGGCGACCGGCCGATCGGGAATCGGTTACCGCTATGAGGGCACCTGCCGCGGGCTTACAGAGGAACAACGCGAAGCGTTTCGTGCCGCCGGGCGGACTTCGGTGGTTCGTCTTGACGCGCGGGGAGACGAAGAGATCGAGGTAGAGGATGTTCTTCGCGGAACGGTTCGTTTCGAAGCGGGGATCATCGATGATTTCATTATTCGAAAATCGGATGGAACACCGACATTCCACTTTGCCGTGGCGGCGGACGACGCGTTGATGGGGATCACGCATGTCATCCGCGGCGACGATCATCTCTCGAATACTCCGAAGCAGATACGCGTCATCGAGGCGCTGGCGGAGGCTACGGGGCGATCCTGTTTCCGCCTTCCGGTCTTCGTTCACCTCCCGTTGATCGTCGGGCCGGACGGGAAACGTTTTTCGAAGAGGCACGGCGCGACCTCCGTGAGCGAGTTTCGAAAGCGGGGTTTTCTTTCCGAGGCTCTCTTCAATTATCTGGCGCTGTTGGGATGGAGCCCGGGCGACGACCGGGAGGTGATGAGTCGCGAGGAGATCGTCGAGGCGTTCACGTTGGAACGTCTGAACAAGAGCGCGGCCGTCTTCGACGAACAAAAACTCCGTTGGCTTAATGGACAATATATCGCCAAGGTGCCGCTGAACGAGGTCCTGGAGTTCCTCGGTGATTGGAAGGCGGAGTACGGGTTGACGGAGGAGAGGTTGAAGGAATGGGGCGTGCCGTTATCTCCGGACGAGTTCGTGGAACGGGTCGCCTCTCTCGGTAAGGATCGCGCCAAGGTGCTTGAAGAGATTGCAGAGATTGTACGGTACTTTTTGATCGAGGAGATCGAGATCGAGGAGGCGGCCGCGAAGAAGCATTTCCGCGGAGAGAGATTGATTGAGCGATTGCGTCTCGTGCGGAGCGTATTGGAGGAAGTGGAGCCGTGGAGTGAAGAGGCGCTGGAGACCGCGATCCGTTCGGCGGCGGAGAAGCACGGTTTCAAGGCACCGAAACTGATGCATCCGACTCGGGTCGCGGTGACGGGCCGCGCGGCGTCGCCGGGACTCTTCGAAACGGTCTTCTTGGTGGGGCGAAGGCGCGCGATCCGCAGGATGGATCGGGTGCTGGAGGAGAGGCTGTTGGAAAAGACGACGCCCGTGGGAGGCGCTGTCTCGTGATCCCCATTCGAACCTCCCCGAAGTCGCGCGCGGGGGAGCGAGGGGGGAGGGAAAGGAGGATGACTGAGAAGGAGGGCGGAATATGACCGACGGAGGGGCGGCGGGGCCGGAATCGGGGCCGACCGGCCGGGAGCGCCGGAAGCACAGGCGCTTCCCCGTCGGGTTTGCTCTTCAGGTCCGCGAGGGGCCGCGTCTCATCGGGACGGTCGAGGACATTTCGGAGGGGGGGATTCGGATTCGACTGGACGACGAGGTGGGGGAGAACGAAGAAGTGAGGGAGTGGACGGGGCACAAGGGAGTATCGAACAGGGAGTTCGTATTGAACAACATGGTGGGAAACGAGTTCACGTTTCAAATGTATTATATGGGGCTTTCGATGGGGGAATTCCAGGCGCGTCTGGTGCGCGTGATTCGTTCGATGACCAAACTCTTTTTCGCGATGCAGTTCACCGACGTGAATCCGCGGATGGTGTCACGCGTGATGGCCATCGTTCGAAAGCGAGCCGCGGCGGGCCAGGGATGAGTTGGAACCGCAAAAAGGCGGATCGCGTTTGGAAGACCACGAAGACGCGGAGGTCACGGAGAGATCACGGAAAATACAGAGAACGGAGAACCACGGGTCCCAAGGAGTTCGCGGAGAGGGAGCCTTTTGCCTTTTTCACTTTTCTCCGTGGTAGATTCTTTTTTTTTTTTTTTTTTTTTTTTTTTTTTTTTTCTTTT
>RFFU01000033.1 GCA_003697085.1 Candidatus Hydrogenedentota bacterium | reverse complement strand
GCGATGTCCCGCGGAGCCGTTCTGGCCTGGGTCGCGGGAACGGCGACGATCTTCCTCTTGAAGGATTGGAAGGATTCCCTGCGCCGGCGTGGTGTCTGGTTTCTCCTGATCCTTCTGCTTCTTCTCTTCAGCGGAGCCGTACGCGACTGGAACGTTTTGACCTTCGCGCGTCAAAGTTCCATTCGCCATCGATTGGTCATCTGGAGCGCCATCATTCCGGAGATCCTTGCCGCTCCCGTGTTCGGCCACGGTTTCAACAATTTCCATCCCGACCCTATGACGGTTGCCCCCCCGTATCGAAATTACCTCGTCGAAGGCCGCAACCCTCACAACGCCTATCTTATGGCGTTTCACGCCGGCGGAATCTTCTTCTATGCGGCCTTATGGTTCTGTTACGGCATCCTCTTTTGGCATCTTCTCCGGCGTCGAAACCTCCCGGGATCTTCGGGACGTCTGGCGCGGGTCTCCAGCGGATATCTCGTGGCTCTCTTCGTCGGATCGTTCTTCGACAAGACACTCTTCACGACGCTTCCCACTCTCCAAGCATGGTTTCTCGCCGGGCTCGCCCTGAGCCGTTCCGCAACGGTCGAACAGTGACTTTACCGCGCATTACGGTCGTCGTCTCCACGTATAACTCCCCCCGTTACCTCGAACTGGTCCTGACAGGGCTCGTTTCTCAGACCGTTTCGGATTTCAAGGTCATCGTGGCCGATGACGGTTCCACGGAAGAGACCCGGTTCGTGATCGATTCCTTTTTCCCCCGTCTAAATTTGCTGCATTGCTGGCAGAAGGATGCCGGTTTTCGTCTCGCGGCCGTCCGCAATCTCGCCCTTTCCAATGTCTCGACCGAACTCGTCGCTTTCCTCGACGGCGATTGTATTCCCCACCGAAACTATGTGGCCGATATCCTGCACTGTTTCAATGCTCTCGAAAAGCGCCGGGCCTATCTTCAAGGTCATCGTGTTATTCTCGACAAGGCGTTTTCAGAGCGTCTTGCCGCCGACGGCTCTCCCGCCCTTCCCTCCCTCGGACTTCTCGCCCGCAACGTTTTTCATTTTTCCAATCGGTTCAATGCCATCCGCCGTCCGTTCTTCCCGCGGGTGCATTTCCGGCTCAAGGGAGTCCGCGGGTGCAATATGGCCTTTCGGATGGAGGATCTCGTCGCCGTCAATGGTTTCGATGAATCGTTCGAGGGCTGGGGCCACGAGGACCAAGATCTCGTCCGAAGGCTTTTCGCCTCCGGTGTCGGCCGATGCGAGGTCCGCGGGCGAATGATCGTGTACCATCTCTACCATCCAGAGCACGACCGCGACGCTGCCGAGGAAAACCTCCTTCGGGCGCGTTCTCCGCGGCCCGCGCGGGCGGCAGCGGGGATCGTTCGTGGAAACCCGAACGTCGTCTGCTCAAAATTCACGGAAGCGACTCGCAAAAAGGATCGAGAGATATCCCGCCGCCCCCGCTAAAATTTCGGCACTCAAACGCAGGTATCGATTTTCGATTCCCAGCCGCTGAACAAAAAGAATCACTCCAACCATCACGACGGATCCGAAGAGAAGGACAACGATAGAACTTCGGCGCCGTTTTGTTCCTTTCGTTTCCTCATCCCCCGGCCGCGCGATCCAACCCCTGCGGTGGAGGAAGAAGGTAAGCAGAAGGGTCTGGAGGAAACCGGCGGCCGAGGCGGCGGCGGCAATCCCGACAAAACCGTATCCGAACCAGACGGCTCCGACGCTGAGGAGAATGTTGCATGCCACGGCCACGGCTCCGCACAGAACAGGGGTTTTGGAATCGAGGCGGGAATAGAATGCAGGAGCGAGAACGCGATTCAAGGCGAAGGCCGGTATTCCGGAGGCGTAGCCGAAAAGGGCCAGCGAAGCCGCGATTGTGTCCTTGTGGGAGAAGCGGCCATGCTCGTAGAGAACGCTGACGATATCCTGTCGAAGAAGAATCATTCCGAGAGCGGCGGGGACGGCAAGCAAGAGCGCATAGGTGACGGCGCGCCGGAGAAGGCCGGAGAATTCCTCGTTTTGCCCGTGAGCCGCGGCACGCGAGAGGGCCGGCAGAACCGCCGTCCCGAGGCTGACCCCGATCAGACCGAGCGGGAGGTGCATCAGGCGATAGGAATAGTTCAGATAGGCCAGCGCTCCTCCTCCGGCATAAGTCGCGACAATGGTATTGACGAAAAGGTTGATATTGGTCGCCGCGACCCCGAGCACGACCGGTCCCGCCAGAAGAAGCATTGTTCCGACCGAGCGGACCTTCCAGAAGGGAGCGAGGCGGAGGCGGATTCCGGCCGGACGGGCCAGGAGAAGGAGAAAGCCCAAGGCCCCCGCGGCACCGAGCAGCGCTCCCCAGGCCATTCCCAGAACGGCAGGGGTCACGCAGCGGGAGAATCCCCAGCCGAGAAGAACGAAAAGGATATTGAGGACGGCGGCGGACGCGGCTGGTCCGAAGAAACGCCCGTGGGCGTTCAGAAGCGATTGGAAGAAGGCTGTGAGAGAGATCAGGGCGAGAAAAGGCAGAAGCCAACGTGTCAGAAGAACCGTCAGGGGAAAGCGGACAGGATCGCCGACGTAGCCGGAAACCAGAATGCGACACAGTTCCGGAGCGGCCACAATTCCCGCCAGAACGATCGCAAGCGAGACGGTTACGAGCAGAACGAGTGTCCCTCCCGCGAAGATCGCCGCTGCGTCGGCGCTTTTCTTTTGTTCCTGGGTATAAACGGGAAGAACGCAATTCGAGGAGATATTCTCGGCGAGGAGGTCCCGGAAGAGATTCGGAACGCGAAAGGCGGCGACGAAGGCGTCCATTGCGGGAGAGGCTCCGAAGAGAATGGCGAAGGCCTGTTCCCGAACGAGTCCTGTGACGCGCGAGAGCCCGACTCCCAGGGCCATCGAAGCCGTGTTCTTTCGAAGTCGTCTTCCGACCGGAATATCCGCGGTAAGAGTCTCTTCCTCGCCGTTCATTCTTCCCCTCGACGCTCCTTTTCTATCCGGTCCAGGCCGCACACCCACTCTTTTTCCGTATCCCCCGCACTCCCCACCCCGTCCTCTCGTTCCGTGCGACCTCCGCAATCGCGCGCCTTACTTTTCTCCATCTTCTCCGCGTCTTCGCTGTAAGGAAGAGCGCGGCAGGAATCCTTCCGAACCGAATTAGGCGGCGACTTCGTCAGGCGGCACCGGCGATTCGCGTCTCTCGGGAATCGATGTCCGCCAAGCGTGTTTCCGCTGCCTCGAGAAGTTCCGAAACGGGCACCGAGTCCGAGGCGGCTTCACTAATGCTGTACACAACCGTTCGCTCGGGGAAGGAGGCGCTGCGAGAACGTTCCAGAAAATCGAGAATTTCGGTTTTGGTCGTCCGGGCGGACGCGCGAAGCCCAATGGCGAAACGGCCCCCATCGATCTTGGCGACAATGCCGTTCGCTCCCACCATCTCCTTCAGGACGCTTCCGAAGCGGCGTTGGAAACGATTCATCTCGGCCCGTCCGAACTCAGCCAGCAACGCTTCGTAGTTATCCATCCTCAACAACACGGCGACGACGGTCCTTCCATCCGCCGCCATCGCCTGAAGGCGTCTTTGGAAGCCGATCTCGTTGAATAACCCGGTCACTCCCTCTTCCTCGACCGCGGTGGCCGCCATTTCCCATCGCGCCACTCCGGCCACGATCGGGCAGACCGCTTGGGCAAGCGCTCCCATCCATTCCCGTTCCCTCTCCCCAAAAACGCCCGGTTCGTTCCCCACGAGAATCACCACGGAATTTCTTTCTCCGGGCATTCCGATGGGAGAAACGAGATATTCGCGACCTCCGGTGATCGGAAGCGGTCTTCGATCGTCTCCGCGACCGACAACGACCTTTTCCGCCAGAGCCGCCCATCCGATCAATCCCTGTCTCAAGGGAACCTCTTTCTCCGTTACGCGGCAATTCTCCGACGCAGCAAGCACAAAGTTCTCCCCCTCTCGCGTAAAGACGGCTGCTCCGGTAGCCGGTGTTCTTTCCAGCACAAGAGTCAATATCTTTCGCCAGACTTCTCCCAGCGATTCGGAGGCGAGCAGCGTTGCCGAAAAGCGAATCAGTTCTTCCTCCTGCCGTGCCGTTCCCTCCGCCTGCGCCGTCCTGTAAACCCGTAAAAAGGCCGAACCGACCGCCTGGCAAACCTCCTGCAAGATCGCCTCAAAACGTTCGGTGTAGTCGCTGGAATGCCGCATCTCGATGACGACGCCACCAAGATTTCTTCCCCGATAGAGGAGGGGAAACGCGACGAGCATTTCGGGGATGGTTTGACGGCGGCGGACGGCGAGGCGGTATTGTGCCGCCAGAGCCGCCCCCTCGATCCGGAAAGGGCTTCCTTGCTGGAGCGCCTGTTCCACGGCACGGATCATCACCGGCTCCTTGATTTCGTTCGCCGCGATCCCCTGGAATCCCATCGCGGCCCGCCGGCGAAGCTCCCCCCGTTCGTTCAAGAGGAAGAGTGCCAAGGAATGGCACTCACCCAACGGAGCGATGCCGCGCAGAAAAACGGAAGAGGCGATGTCGAGGTTCGGCGCCTCGAAGACCTCATGGATGATCCTTCGAGATTCTCGAATCCGATCGAGCTCCGTCAAGGCCTCTTCCCGACTCGCCTGCGCTCCCAAAACCCGCGCGATCGTTTCGGCGATGATCATCAGAACGCTCTCCGTTCCGTCACCGAGAAAGGCCTCGGCTTTCTCGTGATCCACCGCCAGCACCCCCTCGACTTCTCCATTCACGAGGATCGGAACGGCGGCGAAGGAGTTAACCCTTTCCCCCGCTCGACGATAATACCCGAGGTTCCGTCCTTCCTTTCGCAGATTCCCCACGATAAGAGGCCGTTTCTGCTCGGCCACCCAGCCGACCAACCCATGTCCGATGCGGATTGCCGCCAGGCGCGCCACCGAGGGTGTCCGGCTCGAAAACGCCCTTTGCACAAGCGTTCCCTTGCGCGGATTTTTCAGAAAGACCGTCGCGGTTTGATAGTCCAGCGTTACCTTCAGAAGATCGAGGATCACATAGAGAAAATCATCGAGGTTCTTCCACGCCGGGATGAAAGCATTCGCAAGCGGAATGACGTTTTCGGGAAGCAAGGCGCCGAATTCGTTCTCCGGCTCCACCCCTCGAATTTCCTCTTCCCCTTCGGCCCCTCCCCGTTGGCCCTCCCCAGGGGTTTCGTTCAGGTGAGTCTTCATAAAGAAGAGCGTCCCGCCGAAGAGAATCGCGATCGTCAGGGTCAGGCGTTCAAAGAGGAGAAAGAAGACTCCCAGGGCAAGCGCGGCCGCAATTTTGTAACCGATGGGAGGAATGATCTCGAATCCGCGCTCGAAAACGGCCGCTCCTCGCCGCCACGTTCCTTCTCTTCCCGTTCCACTTCCGACGCGGAGTTTCTTCCACCCTTTCTTCCAATCAAGTTTCATACATTCGCTCCCATACTTTTCCACTTCCGGAAGACCCGGAGTCCAGAACCGTTTGATTTATGCCAAAAGAATTCGCCACTCTCCCAAACCATCGGTTTCTCGTTTCGAGGGCTTTAGGATAGATTTCTCGAGATTCGTATCGCTTTATTCTTCTTCGAAAGAGGAAGAAAGGTCCCGGAGGATCCGCCGGATTTCCCGGGAACTTTGTGCTGTGACGAGGGCGTGCCGGAGCCTGCGGGCTCGGGGATGGAAACGAACGTATTCCACCAGATGACGGCGGAAGGCGCGGATTCCCTCTTCTCCCGACCACCGCAGGACCTCGTCCAGGTGATCTTCAATGACCTCAGTGCAGCTGGGTCTGGGGGGAGGTGCGGAACCGCGCGCCGCCGCCAGAGCGCGAGCGGCAAACCAAGGCCTCCCGAGGATTCCGCGCGCCAAAAGCGCTCCCGCCGCGCCGCCGGAAAGGATTTCCCGCACATCTTCCTCGGTTCGGACGTCACCGGAGACGACAATCGGCAGCGGAGCCGCGCGCGCAATCTCCAAAACGCGCCGGCGATCCGCGGGACCGCGGTAGAGTTGAACGGCCGTACGTCCGTGCACCGTCACGGCGACAGCGCCGGCGCAGAAGAGAGCGGCGATCACATCCTCGGCATTGTCGTGATCGAGACCGAGGCGAATCTTGACCGTTACGGGCAGATCCACGGTGTCACGAACCGCTCGGACCACCTCACCCGCCCGCTTCGGATCGCTCAAGAGTGCGGCACCGCTGCCGTTCTTCAACACCTTCCGAACCGGGCATCCCATATTGATATCCAAGACGGCGGGACGATATCGTATCAGGAGCCGTGCCGCCTCCGCCACGCGCGTCGGATCGGCCCCCAAAATTTGAATTCCGACCGGTGCCTCTTCTTCCGGCACCGTCTCCACCATCCGAAAGGTTTTTTCGCTTCCGTGAAGGATCCCCTCGGCGGAGATCATTTCGGTAAAGAGAAGTCCGGGAAAGAATCTTCGGAGAATACGCCGAAAGGGGGTGTCCGTGACGTCGGCCATAGGAGCCACAACGAGCGGAACCTCGCGCAAATAGCCCGCGAAATCCTGAGTGGGAGATGGTATCACCAAAGGCAAAGCAGAAACCCCTTCCTTACTCCTCGACCACCGGGCTATTCACGAATCTGTTTCGGTACCGGAGACGCCGGGACAAAGAAAACGCGCTCAGCGAAGGGAAGAGAAGAGAGTACAAAGAACCCCGAGAACCTGGTTATCGATGGAAAGCGGCTGCAAACGGACATTGACGCGGATCGTCTTTCCGTTCTTGATGGGAAGAGGAGCCCCAAGAAGCCTCACTTCCTCCTCGGATTCGATGACGCGTTCCAACGCTCTCGACCACGACGGGTCGATTCCCGAGAAAACTTCTTCCAAACCGCGGCCCATCACTTCATCACTTTTGTAAAGGGTGATCTGTTCCGCCATCGGGTTGAAGAGAACGATGTTCGAACCGAGATCGAAGACGATCACGCCGGTGGGAAGAACCTCGACGATCGCTTGATTGAATTTCCTCTCGAACTCACTTTCCCGCACCATCTTTCCGATCAGGTCCTGCATATTCGCGCACGCGAAAGCGACGAGGAAGAAAAAGAAACCCTTGATCGCGACGTCCACGACGAACATCGCCTGCTCGGGCAGAAGCGGGGTCAATCCCGTGGCCGGGGGAATCGGAACGTTCCTTCCGGTCACTTCGAGGATGAGGAAGGTGAAATAAAGCACGACGCTCGAGAAGGCGATCAGAAGAATTCCCCGGCGGGGCAAGAGGATTCCCGAAATGAGAATCACGAAGATGAAAAGATATCCCATCGTCCCCGAGACACCGTGTCGAAAAAGAACGATCGAGACGGCCAAAAGGTCGAAGATACACTGATAGTAGGCAAGGTTCATTGCGGGCATCCGCCGGTGTTTCAAGAGAAGATGCCAGATCATGTTGGCTCCGAGCACAACGACACAAAGGGAGAGAATGAAACTGCCGCGGTTCCAAATCTGGTTCAAAGGCATCTGAATCAAATAGTTTCCGCCGAGGACGGCGATCACGATAAAACGGAGCCGAATGACCCACTGAAGTCTGTCGAGTTGAACCTTGTCTTCCTCGCGCATCGTATGACGTTTCCTTTCTCTGCTCTCGAAGAGGCCGGAATGCTCCGATTCGGACCTTTCCCGCGAGGGACCACTCCGCTCTCCCTACCACCCAGATTATCCTCTTTTTCCGAGGAGAAGGCAATTCCTACTCGTGGGAATGCCGGAAATGCACAGGCCCATCATGTGCCACCTCCGCACAGAACAAATATGAACGGATCGAGCACAGACTTTCCAGTCTGTGGCTGGCCGATCCACCTCTTCAGTACGCGATGAAACCTGGGAGTGCGGGCATCCTGCCTTCTGGTAACTGCCCTCTTCCGCAGGTTGGAGAACCCGCGCCCCATTTTCGCCGCGTTATGGAGCGCGGACTCTCTCGTCTGCGAATTGCCGCCGGGCGATCCGCCGGTCGCCGCTACGCCCCGACAGAAATAGATTATTCCCGCGTTCCCCGGTCAAAAAAACGATCTCGAAGCAGAATCCACTGATACGGATCCCGGCGAATCCATTCTTCGAAACAGGAGAAAATCTCCGCCGGGTCCGAAGCGGGAGCCATCGTCCGGACATTCAGCCTTCCCTCGGCATTCCGAATGCACACGATCGGTATCACGGCGGCCCCGGCTCGCCACGCCGCTTCCAACAGCGGAGCGGGATAACTCACGGCTCTTCCGAAAAAACGTACCCGGCGGGTTGATCGAACCGGCTCGTCGATCGCCGCTCCCACGATTTCTCCACGTCTCAAGGCCTCCACGACCGAGCGCAATCCCCGCGTAATGTTGAGCAACCGGTTTCCGCCTCGCGCTCGGCGTACCATCCGGTCCAACCATTCCGGTCCCGCCGGACGATAGAGGATTCGAATCGGGCCGTGAATGCGTTCGAGGCAAAGCCCGGCCAGTTCCCAGTTTCCATAATGGGCTGTTACATAGAGAATGCCGCTGCTTTGCGGTGGAGGATCGATCGCGACTTCCCCCAAGATATGCTCCAATCGCGCGAGTTTCCCTCCCACCCAAAGAAACTCTCCCAGATACCGCCCGAACGATTCGAAGACCTCGCCAACTCTCCCCGGATCGGCACCGATGACACCGAGGTTCCTTCTCACCGCCTCAACTCTCATCGGGGAAAAATGGAGAACCCGTCCGGCTCGAGCGGCGAGATTCAGGACGGCGGGCGGGCCTTTCGAGGAATACAGAAGGGATTCCGAAGGGCTCAATCAGACCGCGAGGAGTGCGAAACGATCAGACGGCCCGCTCGTTCAAATACCGTGGGACGGCGGAGTTTTTCCCGAAGCGTTCGATCATATCGACACAGAGACGAGCGATCTCCTCCGCCGCGCTCCCCTTCCCCACTTCGCGAGCCCGTTGTTGTAATTTCTCCCGCAGAACATCGTCCTCCAAAACCCTTCTCACCGCCTCCGACAGAGCCTCTTTCGATGAAAAAGGTCCCAACGCCGCTCCGTTCGAGAGGAGGAATTCGGCGTTCCGTATCTCCTGTCCCGGAAGAGGCTCCAGAAGCACGATCGCCTTTCCCATCGCCGTCGCCTCGGCCATCGTAAGCCCGCCCGGCTTCGAAACGATCACGTCGGCCACGCGGAAGAATTTCTCGACATTCGCCACTTCCGAGAAGACACGCCGGCGTACCGAGCTGCACGGTTCCGACGACGTCAGTTCCCTCCGCAGGAGATGATTGCCACCCGTGACGACGAGAACCTCGTCCGCCCCCGCCTTTTCCTCTATTTCCCGCACCTCGGCGGCACCGAATCCCAACCCGTTGCCGCCTCCCATTATCAGGACAACTTTTGCCGATCGCGAAATGGCGAACTCCTCGCGAATCATTCCCTCGGCGGGGACCCGCATAATCGAGCCGTCCACGGGAATTCCCGTAACATAGATGCGATCCGCTTCCACTCCGTCCTCGATCAATTCCTCCCGCGCCTTCTCCGACGGGACGGCGTAGGCATCGACCCAGGGATCCGCCCAGTAGGGGTGAACGCCGTAATCCGTGGCGACGGCCAAAAGGGGTTTCGCGATCCGGCCTCTTCTTTTCAGATCAGCGACGATCCGAGCGGGAATCGCCTGGGTACAAAGGATCAAGTCCGGCTCGCAGCGATTGATTTCATCCTCGAATCGGGTTCGGACACCGCCGAGCAAAAGACGGAAGAAGGCGGTAATCCCTCGCTTCGACTTTTCATTCCGGTAGAGGTTGTCCCAGAGATCAGGACGGCGGCGTAACATTCCGAGATAGGCGCCGGTCAAGAACCAACGGCGGGAAGGCCCGACAAGATCGAGGGCATCGCGCTTGGCGATCTCCGCACAAGGATCGTTCTCCTCGATCGCCTTCGCGATGGCTTCCGCGGCGCGGCGATGTCCGGCGCTGATATTAGTACTGAAAGCGAGGATTCTTGACATTTCGAGAGTTAGTTTCCGCTTCCAGGCCTCGTATTGTCAAGAAGAAAGCCGTACCAAAAAGAGAGAGCCATCCGAACCAGTCGGGAAAACGCGCGAAAAAGGTTCGGGCTCCGTCCAAAGGAACGCGGACGAGAAGCGTCCCCGCTTTGCCGTACGGCAATTCCCCTAGGATCCGGCCCCGCGAATCCGTAACAAAACTCGGCCCCACATTGCCGGCCCGAACGAGCGGCCGAGCGGTCTCCAGGCTCCTCATCCGCGTGAAAAAGGCGTGCTGCTCCGCCTCACTCCGGTGCCGCGCCCACGCGTCATTGGATACGTTGATCAAAATCCGCGCACCACGCCGGACCTCTTCCGCCACCAATCCGCCGAACATCCCTTCGTAACAGATGAGAGGAGCCAGATCTCCCAGCGGTGTGATGACGAGCGCCGGACTGAAATCCCCCGTTCCCTCCGGAATCAAACGGTGCTCTTCATCCGGGCCCCAACCGGGAAGATATTCGCCGAACGGGACAAGATGATACTTGTCGTAGCGCAGAACCTCACCGTCCGGCCGAAAAAGAAAGACGGAATTGCGTTTTTCCCGGTGACCGGGAAAGGAAGGAGCCCCCACCAGCAGGGGTACGCCGTTCGATTGAGCGAACTCTTCCAAGACTTTTCGAACGGGATTCCGCGGTTCCTCCAGGTACTCCAAAATCACCGTCTCCGTCCATACGATCAACTCTGCTCCGGAATCGGCCAGTCGTTTCCCGGAGGAAAGCAATTCTCGAAGAACCTCGGTGGGACGGTATTGGTAATCATTTTCGTTGGAGAAATTTCCCTGAACGATTCCGACGGCAATCGAAGCCGAGGGGGAGGAAGGCGCCGGAGAAGGAAGGAACGGAACGAGGAGCACGAGCGCGGCGGCGAGCCAACGACGAGGCGGGAAGAGATTGGAGGCCACCCAATACAGAAGGAAGGAAACACCCCACACACCGCTCCAAGGAGCGACGGCCGCCTGGAGAAACCGCGGAGCGGCGGAGCCGATCGTGTTCCAGGGAAGGCCGAACGGTCCAATGGAGTGGAGGAATTCGGCTGCAAGCATTCCCATACTGAAACCCAGAGGGCCGCGCGCCCAGAGGCTCACAAGTCCGTACGGAAGAGCCAAAAGCGCGGCGAGTAGGAACGGCGCCACAGAGAGGAACTCCGCCGTCCACCAGAGAGTTCCGAGAAAAAGAGTCACTCCGAAGAGATAACCTGGGAGGAACCGAGGCCGAGTCTTTCGGAGAGAGAGGAAGAACAACGCCGGTCCGGCGACGGCCGCTAGAGGAACGGAAAATGGGGGGAACGCCAGCACCGTAACGGCTCCCCCCGCCGTCGCCAACGCGAGGGCTCGAAAAGATTTGATCACGAGAGGGACGTCGGGGCTGCTCCGCACATTTCACAGACTCCCTTCCCCTCTGCACCGCCTCTCTTCTTTTCCTTTTTCATCTCTTCTCATTCTTCGACATCACCGAACAGCGGTCCGAAACAGCAGCGGAGCGGCGGAACGATGAGCACAAAAAAGCCCACGGTCGGATTCGAACCAACGACCTGCTCATTACGAATGAGCTGCTCTACCGCTGAGCTACGTGGGCAGGATTGATTTCGTGGAAGGGAGTTTAAGGGAAATGAGACTTTCCTGACAAGAGTTTCTCGAGTTCAGTTACCGAACTCGGAACACCACCTCGCGATCTCCCAATCTTCCCATCGCGCAGGATGAAAACCCACGCTTCACTTTTTTCTACCGCTGGAACAGGGACGTTCTTCTTCGTGGAAGAGCATCCCACCGTCACGTGGGTCGGAGAACCCAAATTCCCTGCTTATCCGCCGATGGAACGCGGCCCCAGAGAACGAAGAAGCAACTGGGCCCGGCAGGATTCGAACCTGCGACCAACCGATTATGAGTCGGCCGCTCTAACCACTGAGCTACGGGCCCCTCGCATCGACGAGAAAAGAATCTTAAGGCGGGAAAAAGAAATCGTAAACAGGGAAACGACAGCCCTGGCGAAAGGCACAGGTACATGGTGAGCCACCTGGAGGGGCGAGAAAAAAGAAAGAAAGAAAGAAGAAGGAGGAACGGGGCGAGGGAGAATAAGGTGGTTGCCGGCGGACTTCGGGGATTCCTCGTCGGCGTCGCCGCGCGCCGCCTCGAATGGCTCGCTCAGATCAGAATGACAACAGCGGTGACCGCCCCGCCGATCGCCCCTACACAGACCGCTTTCGACAACGGTAGGTGCTTCCAGACCTTCCGCAATAATAAGGGATTCTTTGCACAGTTATTGTCATTGGCGCTTCAATTCCGATAACATACATTGGATATGGGGAAGCAGACCGCATTGGATCTTTCGGTCATCATCCTGGCCCGTGACGCCGCCGAGACGATCGGGGAGGCCGTTTCCTCGGCGAGAGGACTCGGACGGATTCTGGTCATCGACAGCGGTTCGCGCGACGAGACGGTGGATATCGCCCGGAAAGCGGGAGCGGAGATCGTGGAACGTGAATGGCCGGGCTACGCCGCTCAACGGCAATGGGCCATCGACAACGTGAAATCGGAGTGGATCCTCTTTCTCGATGCCGACGAGGCGTTGACGCCAGAACTGGCCCGGGAAATCGGGGAACTTCAACCCGGTCCTTGGAACGGATTCCGCATTCCGCGGAGAAACCAATTCCTCGGCGAGTGGATCTCCCACGGGACTTGGGGGCGGGATACCGTGTTGCGTCTTTTCCGCCGTTCCCAGGCCGAAGTTCCTCCCCGTGCGATTCATGAAACGGTCGAAGTGGCCGGACGAGTAGGCCGGCTCGAGCATCCCCTCCTCCATTTCGCCCAAAACGATTTTCGCACCATAGCCGAAAAACTTTCCGAATATGTGACACCAATGGCGGAAGAGATATTGAAGAAGAAGGGAAGCGGAAACATCTCGACGGCGACATTGATGCTGCGCCCGGCGGCGGCCTTCTTCAAGGATTACGTGATCCACGCCGGGTTTCTCGATGGCTGGCGGGGCTTTGTTCTGGCCTTTTGGCAGGCGGCCAGCGTGCTTGCGAAGTACGCGGAAGCCAGGAGGTTGATCGAATGGAACGCCAAAAGCGCCTTTGAAGGCGTCACGCCGTTGCGACGCGTTTCCCGGCCGCTGCAAGAGGCGAGGAAAATCAAAAGGACGATCGGAAGTTGAAGGTTCTCGAAAATCTCCCCCTCGACGTTCTCGTAACGCTCGTCGTATTGATCTTTTCCGTCTGTCTTTTGATGATTCTGGCCTTGCTCGTCTATCTTCTTCTCGACCGCCTTCGTAAGAGGGACTCCTCGCAACTGTCTCCGATCGAAGAGGTTCATCGCGGGTTGAAGCGGCTTGTGGAAGAGGCGGATTGGCTCGAAGGCGATCGACTCATCGAGGCTGCACGGTGCGTCGCCCACGCGAAGGAGGCCGTGGAGAGGGCGGCGCGAGCCTGCGGCCGAAGCGATCTCAATCTCTTCCGCTCTTCCTCGCCCCTGATCCGCGTTCTCGAGGAAGGGCTCGAGATCGTCGGAGGAAGTTCGGCGGTTATCGAATTGAGGTGTCCGCGCTGCGGTCAGAGTCAGACGGCGCTGTTGCAGTTCCCGCGGGTCGGGGGACGTCCGGAAACCACAGACAACGTCCACGTCTCGGCGCCGCCGGATTGGCGAACCGAAGGATTCACGGTGAACAGCACTTGCAAAAGGTGCAATGAAATTCTGAACAAGAAATATCTCTACGAAGCCTTGCCGGTCTGAATCAGAGGAAAATTTCGTCGGCCGTCGCGATCGTTCCTCTCAAGAACCCCCGATCAATCCCACGACGGATCAATTCTCGAACGCCGTTCCGGCCACGCTCGCCTAGATCGATCGTCAGATCGTTGACATACATCCGAACGAACTTGCGGACCGAATCCTTTTCGAGACCCCGTGCATATTGAAGGGCATAGTCAAGTGCTTCCTCTTCATTTTCGAAGGCCCACGCGATCGAGGTTCGCAGCAAACGATCCATTTCCTCGGATTCGGAAAGATCCCTTCGGACCACGTTGACTCCCAGCGGAGTCGGAAGGCCCGTTTCCTCCGTGAACCATCGTCCCAGGTCCTCCACCGCGATCATTCCTTCCTCACGGTACGACAACTGTCCCTCGTGTATCACCACGCCGTAATCGCATTCCTCCTCCCGCACCGCGCGCATAACGTCGTCGAAGGGATAGACAGCGAACTCCGCCTCGGTGCCGAACCGAAGTTGGAAGAGCAGTGCCGCTGTCGTCCGTCTTCCGGGAAGGGCGACCCGCCTTCCCGGAAGATAGGTTCCGTTCCGCCCGACCACGAGCGGCCCATACCCGTCTCCCATCGACGCTCCGACATTCATAAGCCGATAGGAATCGTGGATGTAGTAGAGCTGGTGGACGGAGACCGCGGTGATCTCGAACTCCTTCCGTTCGGCTCGCTCGTTGAGCGCTTCGATTCCCTCGAGGTGTTCGCGGAACCGAATGTTTCCCGTCTCGATCTTCCCATGAGTCAAGGCGTAAAACATAAAAGCGTCGTCGGGATCCGGACTATGGCCGATCGTGTACGTCTTCACAATATCACCGCCGAAGTCTCACGAACGCAAAATCGAAGCGCCTCTTATGGGCGTTGTGGCGGGCGCGAAATCAGAAGGTGCCGAGTCCACCGGGAGTTTCTGGACGGGAAGGAGCCAGAGCCCGAGCCGCGGCCCGGAGATCATCGGGCATAATCGTCTTCCGGCGGGCCTTCTTCGCCTCCTCCGCCGCTCCGCGCCCCAAATCCGCAAGATACGCCTGAGCCAATTCCCGAGCCACTTGAACCGCATCCTTGCTGATTCTCCCCACGTCCCCGCTCCCTTTCAACACGTGTTCCTTCGCCGCACTGGCACTGACATCCGCCATCGTTCCAACCTCCCAAAGTATTTTTGTTTCCCTCGAATCTTCTGTTCCGATAGAAACTCGACTGCGATACTATTCGGTCTCCCGCCCCGAGGCAAAGAATATGTTCCGCTTCGACATCTCACCGTTCCACTCCGCGACGCCGGGGAACCACCGGTGGAAGGGCGAATTTTGCGTAGGGACAGACCTCGATGCAGACATCACATCCGAATTCCCATTCACCCACCAGCCGCTCTTCCTCCAGCGTTCGCGGACGTTTCAGTTCGATCGTGAGGTAGGAGACGCACTTGCGGGAATCCAGGCCCTCCTCATCGAGCGCATTTCCGGGGCAGGTTTCGATACAACGCCGGCACTCTCCGCACGTCCCCGTTCCCGGACTGTCAGGCGGCAGAACGAGATCCGTCTTGATGCCGCAAAGGAAGACGTAGGGGCCGTGGGTCCGTGAGAGAAGCATCGTGCTCCGTCCGATAAATCCCAACCCCGCGCGGGCGGCCAGACTCCGTTCCAAAACGCTGCTCGTATCGACGAACCGCCGCGCTCGGCCTCCCGCCGCTCGAATCTCCTCCGCCAGAGGCAACAAGGCCCTCCGGATTGTTTTATGATAGTCCTCTCCTTCCGCGTAAGCGGCGTACCGTTTTTTCCCTTTTGGAAAACGAAGAGGAGGATAGGGGCGGGTCAATACGATAAGGCTTTTGACCCAATCCTCGAACTCCAGACGATGTTCCACTCTCCGTGCCATATACTCCATTTCTCCGTGACGACCTTGCGCCAACCATCTTCGAAATCTTTCCCGGTCCTCTCGAGGAATCTCCGGGGCGACCACGCCCAAATCGCTGAAGCCGTTCCGAAATGCGAGTTCCTCGAGTCTTTCCCGAATATCCGCCGCCTTTCCGCTGCTCCCGCTCCACCTTCTCCGCCGCCTCTTCACCGGAATCACATCCAAGACCCGCGCCCGTCCCGGAAGGGGTATCGCGTCAGTCATTGCGCATCATTTTTTCTGGGAAGAAACCGCTGTTTTTACGCGGCGGAATTCCAAAATCGCGATATCGTTCCTCGAAATAAGAATGATATTCCCTTTCCAACAACTCCGCCTGTCCTTCGACTGAAATCCCCCATTCCCTCAGGGTTTCCCTCTCCTTCTCCGGATCGTCATAAAAGCCCACGGCGGTGCGCCGCAGAAGAATATCGGCGATCCCCCGATGCGGCAGACGTCTGGCATCCTCGATCGTCAACCGTTCTTCCCGCGTCCAATCCGCGCTCCGTCTTTTAAAATACCTTCTTTCGAGGAGGCGCAGGGTTTTTTCGGCGATGGCTCGGGCCGTCGTCAATTTCCCCCCGACGATCACAACGAGATTTTCGACTCGCGGATGAATCACGATGCGCTCCTCCCGTGTCCGCGCCGAGACGTCCTTTCCCTCGTTGACAAGCGGCCGGAGACCGGCCCACGCTCCGAACGGCCGTTCCTCCCACTCCGGAAACCGATGCCTCCATTCCGTCCAGAGGTAATCCTTCTCCTCCTCCGTCGGAAAAACCCTGTCCGGATCGGAACGGTCCTCGATATCCGTCGTCCCTACAAGCGTTCCTCCGAGGCACGGAACTCCGAAGAAGACGCGCCCGTCCCGTTTCGCTTGAAGCAACACGGGCCTATCGATCTTCTTTCGGAAGAAGAGATGCGCCCCCCGACTCGGATTCAAAAGCGGTTTCGGAAAGGGGAGCCCTGTTCCTTCCAGGAATCGATCGACCCAAGGCCCCAACGCAAGCACGATGACCCGCGGGCGAAAGCGTTCCCCGCTCCTCGATACCACGTCGCCGTTCGTTTCGATTCGAACAACCCCTTCGCGGAGTCGAATCTCGGCCCCGTGCCTGATCGCGGCTCCAGCCGTTCTTGCCGCCAGCGGCTCGGGAACGCAGATCGCGTCGCGATAGAAAAAACCGTTCTTCGCGCGATGAGAATCTCGGGAGAGGGCCAGAAGATCGTAAAGAAAAAGCCCCGTTCCGATGAGAATCGGTAAGCGGCCGTGCGCCGCATCCGGAAGAAAGAAGTCTCTTTTCCGAACCAGGTCCGGCGCCCGATGGCAGAGAATGTCCCGTTCCCGCAAACTCTCCCGAACCAACCCAAAGGCTCCGTATTCCAAATACCGAAGGCCGCCGTGAGCCATCCGCGAGGTTCGAGAAGTCGTTCCGGCGCCGATGTCCTTCTTCTCCAGAAGAACGACGCTGTATCCCCGGCCCGCGGCATCGAGCGCCACCGAGGTTCCGACGATCCCGCCGCCGACGACGAGAATGTCCGGCTGGAGCCCCCGCGCGGCTCCTTTCCCCGCCGCGAATGCTTTGGACCTTCGGAAACTTGCGCCGTGTGATATACTTGACGCCTTATGAATCTCGATCTGATCAGATTCCGCGAGACCGTCGCGACCGTCTTTCTCGGAAGCGGCGGCCGGCTCGGTTCCTATTTCCGCAAATTCCCTCCCGAATTCGGATTGCTGATCAACCTCTTCACGGGATTCCTCATCGGGCTCGGGTTCGCCTTGACCCGCCGAGTTCCTCTGCTCCTCGTCTTTCTTCCCTTCTTTCTTTCCGGTCTGACCATTCTGTGGTGTTTCCTTTTCGCGGGAGTAGCCGGTCTCTCCTTCGCGGAGATGCGAGGAACTTATTCGGCCTTCTTCGGAACCTCGGTCTTTCTGCTCCCAGCCGCGATTCCTTTTCTTGGAAGCGGCCTCTTGCCGATCCTCTTTCTCGGCTGGATCTGTGTTCTGGCGCGAACACTGGCCGTTCAACGGCGGATTCCTCCGGGACAAGTCTGGATCCAATTGGCCGTGCCGCCGGTCGTTTGCCTTCTTCTCCTCCGACTCGCGGGACTCTTCCTGGGAAAGATTCTCGCCACGTGAAGCACTCCCTCTCCAATATTTCTCATGAACTCAAGCACCACCTTCCTCTGACGCTTGTCTCCGCCGGCGTCGTGACCATCCTATTCGCCTTTCTTCCTCTGCTCCACGATCTTTCCTCGCCCACCGCGATCCTGGCTTCCCGAAACCTCTTCCACGTCTTTCATTCCCTGCATGTTTTGCTCTCGGCCACGGCAACGACGGCGATGTTCTGGAGGTACGACCGCCGGTGGGTCGTCGCCGTCGGAACAGGTCTCTTCGGCGCCATCGCTTTCTGCGGCCTCTCCGACGTTCTCTTCCCCTACTTCGGCGGTCTTCTTTTGGGAACGCGGATGACCTTCCACCTCTGCCTTCTCGAGGAGCCGGTTTTGATCTGGTCGAGCGCGGGGGTGGGAGTCCTCTTCGGGCTGAGCGCGGCGGAAATTTTTACGAGCCGCCGCGTGACACAGACCGCCCATTCCCTCCATGTCTTCCTCTCGACGACGGCAAGCATGATCTATTTCACTTCCTACGGATTGCCCCTCTGGACGCAATTTTTTCTACCGGTTCTTCTGATTCTCGTCGCAGCGGTTCTGATCCCGTGCTGCACCAGCGACGTAATCTTTCCGCTCTTCCTAGCCAACCCCGCCGGCGTCCATCTTTGCGGAGGTGCCTGCCTGCGGGAAGATGCGGGTCCTGCTCAACGAGAGGCCGCCGAAACGGAACCGTCCTCCGCGAAAAGGAAATAGAGCGGGAAGGAGGTTGCCACGGATAGTCCAGCCTCTTTCATCCGATCGACGCGTTCATCTCGAAGATCGGCAAAAGGACCGCCAGAACGATCCCGCCGACGACGATTCCCATTACCACCAGTACCGCCGGTTCGAGAATCTCCGCAAGACGGTCCGCCGCCGTGCTCACCTCCTCTTCCCACGCCCGCCCCATCTCCTCGAGGATGTTCTCCAGTTCGTCCGACTCCTCCCCCACCGCCACCGCTTCGATCATCTCCGGAGGAAAGATCGGTTCTTCCCTCATCGCGGCGGTGAGACTTCTTCCGCCTGTGACCTTTCGGCGTACGTTCCGCGTCGCCTCCTCGATCGCCAGGATCGCGGACGCTGCGCCGGCGAGATCCAGCGCCTGCACGATCTCGACTCCGCTCCGCCGCAAACGCGCCAGTGTCCGTGCCCACCGTACGATCGCGGCCTTTCTCACAATCGTCCGAAGATAGGGGAACCGCAGGAGAATTCCTTCCCCCAAACGTCGAAGACGGTTCCCGGGAAAGATTCGGTGCCGCAAGAGAAAAAGGATCACGCCGGCGATCAGAATCCACGGACCGATGTCCCGCGCCGCCGACGCCGTCCCGAAGAGAATCTTCGTCGGCAACGGCAGATCCATTCCCGTCCCCGCGAAGAGTTTTCGGATCGTTGGAAGAACATAGGTGAAGAGGAAGGTGACAACGCAAACGGCGAGGACCGTCACGACCATCGGGTAAAAGAGCGCCGAGCGGATTTTTCGCCGGAATTGAAGGCGTGACTCGATCAGGATCGCATAATCGAGAAGCACTTCGCCGAGGTTCCCTGTCGCTTCGCCGGCCCGGACGACCGAGACGACTTCCCGGAGAGTGGCGTCCGGTTCCCCCGAACCCGCCAAGCGCAGGAAGGCCTCGGACAAGGCCTTGCCCTTCTTCACGGACTCCTCCAGCGCCATGGCCGTCAAGCGCATCGAACCCTCAGAACTCGACCTCGCCAGAACGCCCAACGCGCGGTCCATCGGAAATCCGGCTCGAAGAAGCGTTCCGAGTTGACGGACGAGAACGCCGACCCATGCCAATCCAAGGCTTCGAACGCTCTGGAGCCGGGCCGGCTTTATCTTGACGGCGGAAAGCCCCTTCTCTCGCAGAAGGAGCCGAACTTGACGTGGGTTTTCGGCCGCCAGAGTCCCCTTGACGCGGCGATGCCCTCCCCCCTTCTCGATCGCTTCGTAGCGGAAGAACGGAGCCATCCTCGCCGTCGCTTCAGGCTGTTTCCACGGCCCGGAGCACTTCCTCCGCCGTCGTCTCTCCCGCCAGTATTTTTCGGAGTCCGTCTCGGCGCATCGACACCATTCCGGACTTCGTCGCGGCGCGACGGATTTCCCCCGCCGGAGCGTTGGCCAAAATCAATTCCCGCACCGGCTCGTCGACGACAACGAGTTCGAAGATTCCCGAGCGTCCCCGGAAACCGCGTCCCTCGCATCGAGGACATCCCTCGGCCTGAAAGACATCGACTCCCGCTTCACCGCCCAAAGCCGCCGCCGAAACGGGATCGAGTTTCGCCGGGCGCCGGCAGGCCGAACAGAGACGACGAACGAGCCGTTGCGCCAGAACCGCCCGAACGGTCGAGGCCAAAAGGTACGATTCGATTCCCATATCCCGAAGGCGCGGCAAAGCGGATGGAGCATCGTTTGTGTGCAGGGTGGAGAGAACAAGATGGCCGGTAAGCGAAGCCTGAACGGCGATGCGCGCCGTCTCTCCATCCCGAATCTCCCCCACCATAATCACGTCCGGATCCTGCCGGAGAATCGACCGGAGACCAGAGGCGAAGGTGAGATTGATCTTCGGATTCACTTGAATCTGCCCCGTTCCCTCAATCAGATACTCCACGGGATCCTCCACGGTGAGAATGTTGACACGCCCGTCGTTGAGCGCCGCCAACGCGGTGTAGAGTGTCGTCGTTTTTCCGCTTCCCGTAGGACCCGTCACGAGGAGGATTCCGTGGGGCTGGCGGATCAGCGTCTCCCAGACACGCTGAACCTCGGGCGCCATTCCCAACTCCTCCATCTCCAGTTTCACCGTGGCCCGATCGAGAATCCGCATCACGACACGCTCCCCCTGAGGCGTCGGAATCGTCGAAACTCGGAGGTCGATCTCCCTGCCCGCGACCCGGCGGGCGATCCTTCCGTCCTGCGGAAGGCGAATCTGCGCGATATCGAGCCGCGCTAGAATCTTGATCCGCGAAACGACTCCCGCATGCAGTTCCCGAGGGAGAACGTCGAAGTCCGAAAGAACTCCGTCGATTCGAAAACGAACCACGGTATCCCGTTCGCGCGGGATGACGTGAATATCGGAAGAGTTCCTCGTGACCGCCTCTTCGAGAAGATGATCAACGAGCCGCACGACGGGGGCGTCGGCGGCAAGTTCCTGAAGCGCTTCGACATTCGCCGTCTCCTGCTCCATCTCCGCGATCGCGTCGCTGAGACTCGAATCCTTGTCGTAACGGGCCCGGACGAATTCCCGAATCTCGCTTTCCTTGGCCGGATGGAAACGGAGGGCCTTTCCTAGATAATCGGCGATCTCGAGAGCCGCTCCCAAACCTTCCGGAGCGCCGAAGACGACGATCTCGTTCTCTTCCACGCGAGCCGGAACGACCGCGGCTGTCATCAGGAACTCTTTCGGGAACTTCACCATAAGCGACGGCTCCACCGCCGAGGCGGAAAAGGGGACGGGCGCGTTCGAGGAAGCGGCGGCGGAAGACGAGGAGGCGGCCGCCGAAGAGCCGGAGGCTCCTGAGGAGGAGGCGGCGACACCGTCCCTCAGCGCCTCTTCTTCAACCTTCAATCCTGCGGAACCCATTTCTCCACTTCGCTGTCTTGCGCGCGCAACCGCATCCGGGACTCCACCTCGTACTTTTCGCGTTCTTCATTCGTTACGTCCTTCGCCGCACTCGTGTTCGTCACAATGCGCGGACGCAGGAAGATCAAAAGCACCGTCTTTCCTTCCGAAGTGCGCGTGTTTCGGAAGAAGAGGCCCAAAAGCGGCAGCTTCGCCAACCAGGGCGTCTCCCTCTTCGTGACATCGTCCTGAGTCCGCAACAATCCACCAAGTACGATGTAATCTCCATTGGCAATCTGAATCTTCGATTCGATGGCGCGGTTCGTAAAGACCGGCAATCCGACCTCCGACTGCTGTGTTGTGTTCTGAACCTCCAACTTCAGTTCCAACAAGATATCCCCCTTGTCTCCGATATGCGGCGTCAGATCGAGGTTCAAGCCGATGTTCCGGTACTCGACGTTTTGAAAGATTCCCGTGGAGCCGCTGATCTGCACGTTGTCTCCCGAAACCGTGCGGGAGGAGACGATCGGAGTCAGATTCCCGACGGAGATCGAGGCCTTCTCGTTGTCCAGCGCGAGAATCTGCGGCATCTGGAGAACGTTCGTGCGCGCGGAGGAAAGGAGCGCGTGGAGCGCGGGACCGATCGCCGTACTGCGCACGGCCGACACCGAAAGCCCGCCTTCGGCCAACTCCCCCGGCGGCACCAGAAGCGATCCGCCGACAACCGTCGTCTTTCCGGAGGCCGGTTCCTCCAACGAGGTGATATTCACCCCCAACGCCCGCGCCTCGTTCAGACTCGTTTCGAGGATCACGGCGTCCACGAGTACCTGCGCCTTGCGGACATCGAGGTCCTGAATAAGTTTCTTCACCCGCTTCCAGTCCGAATCCGTGGCCGTGATGATGAGCGAGTTGGTGCGCTGGTCGGGAGAGATCCGAACCTTGTCCGCCAGACCGAGCGCGAAGGCGTCCGCCGGTGTCATTTCCGCCGGAAAAATCTTCAACAGCAACTCGGCGAGTTCCTTCGCTTGAGCGTTCTTGAGAGAAAGGATTCTCGTGCGGCGCGTTCTCTGATTCGGCGGGCGATCCACCGTTTGAATATAGGAATCGACCATCTCGATCACGCGCGGCGCGTAGGTGGCCACCGAAACGGAATTGAGACGGGGGTCCGCCATCAAAACCGTCTGGTCCGCCGAGGCCTGATCCGCCGCCTGAGCCGGGTTCTCCAACCCGAGCAAGAGTTTGAGTTGTTTGGCCACTTCCTCCGCCAGCGCATATTCAAGCCGGAAGACACGGACGATCCGCTCCGCCGTCCGATTCCTGTCCAATTCCTTCAGAAGGTCCCGGACCTTTTCTTGGACGAACGGAGCCGCGAGAACGTGAAGCGTATTCGTTCGTTCATCGGCGAGGAACTTCATCGGAAGCGGTGTCGCACCGGGCGCCGAGGTCAACTCGGGAATCAGCGTCGTCATCTTCGTCGCAATCGCCGCCGCACGCGCGTATTCGATCCTGTAGGAGCGAAGAACGAGCGGCTGGCGGGAATCAGCAATCAGGCGGATCAATTTCGCTAGACGCCGCAGGTTCTTGCCCGTCCCCGTCACGATCAGGCTGTTCGATTCCGGATTGATCACCACTTGGTCCGTGCCGGAAAGAAAGGGGCGGATCAGTTTCTGAACCGAGCCCGCCGAGATCGTGTGAAATTGAAAAACACGGGTGATCATTCGGTCGGTCGGATATTCCGCCTCGTCGTCGATGACAATCGGAATCTCCGAGGCGACGGCTGCGCGGCGACTCACGATCTTCGTCATCCCGTTCGACTCGATCGCCGCATACCCCTTCACCTCGAGAATCGAGAGAAAGACGCGATAAACCTCCGAGAGAGGAATGGGACGGCCGGAATAGATCGTGATCTCTCCCTTGACATTGTCGTCGATAATGAAATTTTTCCCCGTGACGCGTGCGATCCACTCGATAAAGGATTTCAACGGTGCCTTCTCGAACTGCATCGTGATCTTCGATGTTCCCGAAGGCCTCAACGGCGCGGTCTCGGCGATCTCCGTCTCCTCCGGAAACCGGCGATCTTCCTTCGAACTCTTCCGGCCGGTTTCGTCCGAGCGCTGGTTCCCGCCCCCCCTTCTTTCGCTTCCGACCGCGCGCCCCTTCCTCGACTCGGATGGCGGAACCTCGCCGCCGAGAGCCCGAATCTTGTCCGCAAGGGCGAAACGGAAATCGCCGTTCGGAAATGCGGCGTACCCGCGCCGATAATACTGAAGCGCCGCCGCCGGATCCTTCAAATAATACTGATTGATGAAGCCCGCATAGTAGAGCGCATCATCGCCGTACGGGGAATCGGGGGCCTCGACCAAAAGCCGTTCGAATTCCTCGATCGCCTTCTCATAAGCCCGCTTGTAGCGAAAGAGAATCCAACCCGTGAGAAATCGCGCCTCGTCCCGCCGGCCGACCGCGGCACCGCGCTTTACCTCCTCCAGTAACTGCAACGCCTCGTCCACATGCCCGTTCGCCGCCAGCATCCGCGCTCGCTCCGCCGCCGTCTTCTCCTCCGAAGTCCCCCTCCCCGCCACACCGGTGTCTCCGGGAAGAGAACTTGCCGGGGAATGCCCGCCCAAGAAGACGAGAGCGAGTCCCAAAAAGAGCATCGCCCTCCCTCGCGCTGAGAACCCTCTTGCACCGTGGGATCGTAAAATAGTCATGGTCGAATCACGTAGGACATCGTCGTTTCCTTCCCGTTGCGTTCTATCGCCATCCGAATTTGTGAAACGTTCTTCATCTTCTTCCAAATCTGCGGCGCCCGTTCGAGCGAATCCAGCCTCTGGCCGTTGACAGATTTGATCACGTCTCCGGAACGGATTCCCATTTTATACACAATCGAACTTCTGGAAACCTCGCTGATCCGAAATCCGACCATCTTTCCCCCGCGAAATTCCGGGACGATCTTCGATTCTCCGATGATCTCCTCCGGATTCTTGACCGAAGCGTTGATCTCGGCGCGCGAAACGACGATGCCCCCTTCCGCGTTGCCCGCGGCCGGACCGGCGGAGGCCGGTGAAGAAACACGCGGGGGTTCGCTGATCTCTCCCAACTCGATCCTTCGGGACCAGTCTCCTCCGATCGTCGCGAGGACGACCGAGGTCGGTTCGACCGCGGAGAGATACTCGTCGCTTCCAAAGACCGCGTCCCCCAAATAGACGACGGCGACCGACTCGGCCTTCACGTCCCGGAGAATGGCCGCCGCCGAGGCGCTGTCCGAGGTTCCCAAGAGCCCGATCAAGGCGATCTTTCGCAGATCCGTGGTAACGATCCGCGCCGGAGCAGGTGCCGGAGCGGCCACGACCGCCTTTCCCTTGGATGCTATTCCGAAGACCTTTCCCGAAACAGGAATCGTTTCCCGAATCGGGGCTGACGTTTCGATCGTCCCCCTTCCGTCCGATGCCGTACGAATCTGCGGCTGCGGGAGAAATGCCTCGATCCCTCCCGTGACGAAATAAGCGGTGGAAAGTCCGAGAGCGACGAGGAGTAATGGCGTCGAATAACGCATGGTCGGATGCTAGCAAAAAAAGGAATTGAGGTAAACGCACCCCCCGGCCGACGGGTGCATGGCGAAAAAAGAGTGCTTCTGCCGAATCGTGTCAGTCCACTCCTGAGCAAAACCCCGCGGGGCGGCCGAAAGGTGATCCTCTACGAACAGGTTTTTGCAGGCAAGATGCCTGCGTTCCCAGGAAGGCCTCTTTGCCTAAATTTGACCCTGCCCATAATTTGCCATGCACCTCCAACCGAGGAACAGCACGGATTTCGTCCCGCGTTCTTCCCTCGTTCCCCATCGAACATTGCTCGTTCCCCCACATCCGCCCCCGCCTCGGAACGAGCACGCGCTGTCGACAGTGTCACATTCCGGAATTACGAATCATTGAGCAAGCGGGAGAGCCTTTTTTTTTTTCAGCGACGGGAAGCGATGCGAACCTGAATCCGTGTCGTTTCATTCCCTCCTCGGAGGAGAAATTGGAATTCACCGGGACGCAACGGGCCATAGACGACGGCGGGGCGCAGCGGGCGGAACGAATCTTCCTTCTCCGGCACAAGACGGCGTATTCTTGCCACATCGGAACGTGCGGCGCGGAAGCGAAGAAGGAAGACTTCCCCGTCCCGCTCGCACTCCATCTGCAACATACCTTCCGCGAAGGGGATGCGAAAGCGCAGCCCCTCCCCGCGGTTGAACTGGACCGTTTCTTCTTTAGAGGACTCCGCAGATTCCAATCCCGTCGAAGTGATGAACACATTGAAGAGAAGACGGCGTATCTCTTCGTCGGATTCTTTTTTCTTTCGCTCCAGAATCTCTCGTGCCGTTTCTTGGACGGTTCTATCCGGAAGCAGGGGATCTCCGGCGGAGACGAGGGCGGCGACGGCGGAATGGGCGACGGTACGACAGGCGGGACAGTGGGCCAGGTGAAGGGCAAGCGCCGAAGCGGAACGGCTCGCCACCGCCCGGCGGAACTCCTCGCGATCCCGGCACGTCTCGGTCAGGGCCAGACCCGCCGTAAGGCTTTCTCTCAACTTTATCTCCATTTCTTCCGACAATTATAGCACAGGGGAGGCGCGGGAACCGGCGGGTTGATCGCCGGCTCTGCGCACGGAAGACAGCCCTGGAGGGGCACTTCCGGGCACGTTCGAGGAAAGGAGCGCGGGAAAACAGGAGAGATGGCAGGCCGCATCCAAAACGCAACACCACGCTCGATGAGGGACCTCGAACTTTCGCATCAGGAAGCGGGAAAATCGCGGAAGAAGAAGGGCGCCGCACCGGTCCTTGCCGCGGAAGAAACGGAAGCGGAGCTGGAATCGACGAAACCGCTTCCGCCCGTCAATATCCGCTACTTGGGCCGCAATATCGATCTGATCGTATAGGCCGAAACGACAAAACCGTTCCTTTGCCTCCACGTCGTTTCCTTCCAAGGAAATCGAGAACCGTGGACGGACTCGCTTCAGGCGTCTCTTTGCCCGGCGACGCGGTGTCACGGTGGCGGAGGCCGGGCGGGACGAGGGCAAGGGCTTTCATTCCAGTACGTCGCTTATATCGTTCGGATCGGGATAGACCATTGCCGGTTTCGGAACACCGACGACGGTGTCCAGTCGCCCCTCCCGGAAGGTGAGTCAATATTCTTCGAGACGCGATTTCCTTCGAGGGATTCTTGGAGCGCCATCCCCCCGGCCAGATACCCGCCGGGGCTCGTTCGCTGTGCTCTTTCGATCAGGACGCAGACGCGACGCTGTATTCCCTCTAAAGACATTTCATCAGCGCGTAAGCCGACTTGTATGCACGAAGACTCCCATAACGAGCAAGAGACAGGAGAGCCCGTTTCGCCATCGCCCTTGTCCGAGGTTTCCGGAACTCTTCCGTCGTCCACTACAATGCACTGTCTGCTTCACTTGCCAGCAACGCCCATATCCTTTCACGCAGATCGCAAGGAAGACGATCCTCTTTGCGCCTTCCACACCCCCCGGCACGGCCCGCCTTGCGTGCTATAGCGACCCTTTCCTCCCGGGATAACGATCTGGCCCGCGCCGTGCCGCCGACTCGTGCCAACTCCTTCCGGGCAATCGCAAGTTGTTTCTCCGTCAACCTCATGGCTCTTAAACGTTCAATAGCCTGCCTGCAAACTATAACTCAAGTGAAAACAGGGGCGCGGTTTTGATTTGTAGGTATGGCTGGACAGTCGCAATTGCCTTGGAACGGCTTCGGAATCCGCTACAGGGCGATTCCGACATCCTCCCCTACCTACAAAATAAAATCGCATCCATCGTTTTCTACGTAATGGTCACGTCGGTTCGGAGTTCGGGCAGGACGTAATCCGTCGGGGTATCTGTCATTGCGACGATACTGCGGATATGAAATTCGTATTCCGTCTCACAGCCCAATTCCTTCGCGACGGCATAGAGATTGACTTCGTCGCTCCCGGCATCCGCGCGGGCCTTCTGGATCGCCGCCAGAACCTTTCGTTCGTGGAAAAAGCGGTCCTTCTCGCTTCGGAACTGCTCCTGGTTCACGCGGCGATAAATCGTCTTAAGCGTCTCCGCTCTGGTGATGAACGGCACGAGATTCTCCATCCTCAGGATCTCCATCTCTTTCCGGATTCCCGGCATCTGTTCCATTTCGTTGAGAAGTTCCATAACCTGAACCACGGTGCGCGCCATCTCCCGGATTGCGTGAGGAAGAGGACGTTCCTTGAGAAGATCCCAATCGTTTCTCAGTTTCCGCAACCGCTCACTCAACGCGTCGTCCAGCCACGGATATTGAGCCAACCGCGCCCGATACTCCTCGCTAACACCGTAATCGGAAGCGAGACGTTCCAACACGCGGGGATCGTCCGGATCGGGCTCCACCGCCAACCGCTCCTCCATCCGTTTTCGTATCCGACTCCTATGAAATGCTTCCGCCATCTCCTGGGGCGTGTTTCGCGCGGAATGGCCACCGACGAGGAGTTCACAGAGAACGTCCTGAAGAATCGCCCGTTTGAGGGAAGCGATCAACGTCAGATACATATGGCACTTGTTCGTCGAGACGCGGAACCGCTTTTCGAGCGCCTGCGCCAATTTATCGGCAACCGACGGATGGGAAACGAGGATCTCCTGTGTCACCCTTCGGATCGCGAGAACCTCTGCCGGCGAAACCGCCATCACCGTCGCCGTTCGCGGCCACTCCGCCAAGGCCCCCAGTTCTCCGATAACATCTCCCGGCGTCGAGATGCGATTGATTTCTTCCCCCCCCTTGTAAACGGCCAGTTCCCCGGAAAGCAGAACATAGAGCGTTCCCTCCACCCGCCCCTCCCGAATCAGTTCCGTCCCGGCGGGAAGCCAGCGGGTATCGACTCCTTTCGCTTTCTTCCGCGCCACTTCCGGTTTTCCCTCAAATCACGGAGATATCGACGAAGGTCGAAGTCGTGTCGGAAAGCGCCAGCGTACGTTTCAGTTCCTTCTCATACTCCGATTCGAAGTGCAATTCGCGGGCGATACCATGCAGGAGAACAACGTCCTTCCCCGCGTTCACCCGCTCTTCCTCGATCATCTCCCGCACCTGTCGTTCCTTGTACCTCCGCTCTCTATCCGAAAGACCTTCGCTGTGAACCTTGTGATACTGGGAAATCAAGACGTCGATTCTCGTCGGCAGGGGAACGATCTTTTCCATCTTCAGAACGTCCATCTCCGTAACCACTCCCGGGATCGACTCGTATTCCCCCAAAAGGTCGATCATCCCCGCCGTCACGTCCGCGGTTTCCTCGAGGCGCTTGAGCCCGGAAAAGTTCTCGGCCAAAGTCCAACGGTCCTCCAACTCTCGAAACTCCCGCGGCAACCGCTCGTCCAACCAGGGGTTCTCCTCGAGGATCGCTACATAGCGTTCGAGAGCGCCGTTCTGATCGGCAATTTTTCGTAACAGTTCCGGCTCGATCATATCGTCGCCGTAGAGTTCAATCATTTCATCCACCTGGCGCCTCGCTCGACGCACGGTCAAGAGATCGTTCGGAGCGTTGGGATGGCGGGCCTTTTCCGCGGAAACGATCGCCTTCTGAACCGAAGCCCGGCGAACGAGGGCGGAGGCTTCGAGGTACATACGCGCTTTGTTCCGCGCGATCTCATACCGGACCTGAATCGTCTCTTGGATTTTTTTCAATACATCCTTGTTTTTCTCCAATACTTTGCGGTTCCCGAGGGAAATCTCGAGCAGTTCGCACTCCGTCGCGGCCACGACGGTGGCCGAGCGCGGGCGCCGGGTCAGCGCCGCCAGTTCCCCGACCACAGCCCCGTAACCCGCAACGTTTCCCAGCTCGGTTCGGCCGCGCCAAACCGTCAATTCTCCCGAAAGAAGGATGTAGAGTTCTCCCGCCTTCTCGCCCTCCGCGATGACTCGCTCCCCCGGTTGGAAACGCCGGATATTTCCGCCCGACTTCACTCCCCCGGAGTCTGCGGCTTTGCGGAATCGGTCGCTTCGGCTTTCGGTTTCGGTGCCTCCACCGGTTCCTCCGCCCCTTCTCTCAAGCCTTTCTTGAATTCTCCGACGCCGGCCCCGAGCGAACGGAAGATTTCCGGAACGCGTTTCGCTCCGAAGATCAAAAGGACGATCACGAGAATCACGAGTAGTTCTTGCCAGCCCATATTCATCCTCTCTAGTCTGGCCGATCCCCACGGCCCACGGCAAGCAAAAAATACAGGAACTTTTTTTGACGAGACAGTTTTGAGCAACGACGAGGAATCCTCCTCGAGGACCACTCCGCCCGCCGGGTGCAATACCACAGGGAGGGGATTCCTCAATCCCCCTTCGGCGATCTTCGGAATGAGAAGGGAAATCCCACGTTTCGCCTTCCGGACATTATCTCAGAAGCCAGGATCCTCCGCGCTCCATTCCTTCGCGGGGCGCGATTTTATTTTGTAGGTAGAAGCGGTTTCATAAGTTCCGTTACGACCTCGGAAGTCCTGCAGATTCAGGGAGGGCGGGAACCTTATGAAACCGTTTTTAGTCACCCGGCCAGCGTAACAGGGAGGGCAAGGGCAGGCACAAGGGCAAAAAGGAGAAGGATCAAGGACGGGGTTGAAGGCAGGAGTAGGGGCGGAAAAAGACGCTACCGCGCTTGTTCTCGTCCGTGCTCGTCCCGGCGAGGACGCCGGGACCTCCATCGGTGGACCAGCAATGGAGCGGCGGATGCGCTCGTCCGCCCTACCCCACCGAGGCATACGCCTTAAGGTCCATCCCTGGGCATCTCCAACGGCTCGTGAACCCATTCCAAGGCGTTTGCGACTGTCCAAACCTACCTACAAATCAAAACTGCGCCTTTTCGCGAACCGGATTCGCATCACCGAGTTTCCCGGTATAGAATCCCCTTCGTATGGAACTGCTTGAACTATACCGCACGGCGGCGGGAATCCGGTCAGAGACGGAATTGCCCGAATTCTTCGACGCGGTTACACGATTCTGCGTGGAACGGCACCCCGTGAGGTGCGCCGCCGTCTTCCTGACCGACTATCCAATGAGAAAACTCCATTGCCGAAGCGTCTGTTTCTCCGAAACGGGACACGAACCCCCCCGCCGCTCTTTCGACTTCGATTCGAGCGTGGAAGGCTGGGTCGTCGAGAACGTCGGGAATCGAGGGCGAAAACCGCTCATCATCAATACACCTGCGCAACACCCTCTCTTCGGCGGCCGATCACTCGAGAAGATACGAAACATTCTCGTCCTTCCCATGCTCGATCCTCTCGATTCCTCCACCGGTATCGCTGCGGGCACGCTGACACTGCTCGACCACGAAACCTCGTTTTCAATGGAAACCGCCGAGGAACTCGATGAGATCGCTCTTCTCCTTGAGACAACCCTCCACCATGCCCGGCTCGGCTCGCACCTGCGCGACACACAAATCAATCTCCGCGAGATTCTTCTTCGGAAGACGGAAGAGATCGAGGAACTCCATGCGGCCTTGAGGCGACGACACAAGGAACATCTGGACGACCTCCGCCTCGCCGCGCGCATTCACCACCTCTTCTTCTCGCAATCCATCACGCGTCTCGGCTCCTTTCACGTGGCTACTCGGTTTCGTCCCTCCCGGCATCTCGCCGGAGACTGCATTCACGTCTTCCGCTTGGGGGCGCGCTTCCTCGGTATGATCATCCTCGACGTCAGCGGATTCGGTATCTCCTCGTGCCTGCTGGCGACCTTCGCTCGGGAAACTTTTCATCGGGCGATGTTGCGGCATCCCAACATTCGTTCGGCGATGACCGCCGCGGCCACGTCCATCCGCCCCGTTCTCCCCGACCATATGTTTCTCACCGCCTTGATCGGAACGCTCAACCCCGCCACGCTCAAAATCGAATTCTGCCTCGCCGGTCACCCCCCCCCCGTCCACATTCACCGGGGACGCGCGCGCGAGCTGCCCGTCAGCGGCAACGCGATCGGCAGCGGTTACCCGCCGGACTTCGGCCTCTCGGAGGTCCTGCTCGAACCCGGTGATCGCTTTCTCGCCTACACGGACGGGGTCGTGGAGATCGCCTCCTCCGACAACATCAACTTCGGGCACCAACGTCTGCTCGATCTCCTCGAAAAACGCGCGGACCTTTCCCTCGAAGAATTGGCGAATCTTATCCTGCGGGCAGGAGACATTTACGCGGGAACGGCGGAGACGGCCGACGACCGAGGACTGATCCTGCTGGAACATCGAGCCGATTCATAACTTCTTCCGGCCGAGATCTTCCACCGCCCGCAGCACTTCCTCCACCGGCAATCTTCCAAGACACCACTGTTCGGGATGAAGGCAGGGTTTCGCCCAACCGGGAGGACAACGGCAAAGTGCCGAGACGACACGAACCGCGTTCCCGCGCGGACTCCAACGAAACCGATTCGTCGGCCCGAAGATCACAACCGTCGGAATCCCCGCCGCCGCCGCGATATGCGCAGGACCGGAATCGTTTCCGATAAAGAGGCTTGCGGCGCGCATCAACGGGCCCAGACGATCCGGAGAAACATCTTCGAGACGATCGTAATGCGACCAGCAGGAAACGTCCCCGGCCTCGTCCGGGCCGAGAAGAACGACGGGCCTACGGCCTTTCTCCCGCAACCACTCCGCAATTCTTCGAAAGCGCTCTCTCGGATACCGCTTGTGCGCGAAACGTCCTCCGGGGTGAATCAGCGTAAACTCCCCGCCGAATCTCTCACGAAGTTCTTTCTCGTATCTTTCGTCCGAAGCAACCGGGGGAATCCTTCCCTCCGGCGGTTCCTCGCCGAAATAACGCAGGAAGGCCAGATTTCCCTCGATGGTGTGCGTGTCCTCGGACATCGCCGGGCTCGTCCAGTCGTAAAGGAAAGAGAACCGTTTTCCCGGGAATCCCAAAACCTTCCGCGCCGCCAGGCGCGCGAAGACGGCGGAGGCCGGCGTTCCCTGGAGGTCGATCGCAAGATCGAACCCCCCTCGAAGAACGCGTGCCAGTGCCCCGCGGGCAAACCAGGCGGACGGACGACTCCAGACTCTTTCCAAAAAATCATACCTCTCGGGAAGCCCGCCATATTGTTCGTCGACGACGACCTCCACCCTTGCTTTGGAAATCCGTTGCGCCAGTTCCAAGGCCAAGGGCAACGAGAGGAAAATATCACCAAGCGATTTGAAACGGACGATCAGAATTCGCATCGCTGAACCGACCTGATTGATTCCTGTATTCTGTGACTCTTGAAAGTGACGATCCTCCCCTCCCCCGACCTGCGGGGTTCTTCGAAGAAGTAATCCGTCATCGAATTCACTCTGGGAGACGAAAGGGGAAAAAGAAGAATGGTGCACAAACCAGTGAACTCTTCCTCCTTGGTCCTCCGTTTTCCATTCTTCATTCCGAACTCAGAGGTAATTTTTTCTGATCCAGTCGCGCCGCTGTCTCGCCTCCGCCGCGAAACGGCTTCCGGGAAAGCGCTTCAGGAGCAGCTCGTAATACTTCACGGCCGCATCGAATTGGCGCATCTCCAAATTCCGGTCGTAAAGGCGGGCGATCTCAAAGAGCGCCCGCTCCGCCTCCGGACTCCCCGGATATTCCTTCGCCACCCCGTCATACTCTTCGATCGCCCGCTCATAGGCTCGTTTCACGATCTTCGATTCCATCTTGACCAGAAGCCGGGCGTCTCCGAGATCGCGGTAATAATCGGCGATTCCCATCCGGGCCTGAGAAGCAAGATGCGTATCGCTCTTCCCCACGAAGGACTTGAGGTACTCCACAACCACGGTCGGGGAATCCTCCGGAGTATTGGTCTTTTCGAAACGCGTTCTGACGACCCCGTGGAGCGCCCGGGCCAGCCGTAACTGAGTTTCGTCCGCTTGATCCAGATCCCTCGTCTTCTCGATCACCGAACGGTAGGACTCGACGGCGGAGGTGTAATTGCTGATGGCTTCGTCGAGGGCTTCGGCAGCGGCCCCCGACCTTCGCAAATCCTTCTGGCGAAGAGCCTCCTCCTCGAACTTCTTCCCCTGGGCTTCATAGGCTTCACCGATACGCAGTTCGACCTCGGAACGCAACCGTGTCTTTGGAAACTCTTTCAAAAGTCTCTTGAACTGCCGGATCGCATCGGTGTAGAGACCGCGCGCCGCCAAATCCACGCCCAAAACGAAGAGCGCTTTTTCCCCCTGCTTCGCAGTCACATCGATTTTCACTCCCGTATCCTCGACCTTGTCCTCGCCGCGTGGAACGGGTTTCAAGACGACCTGCGGGGCCGACGGAAGCGCGGCCGGCTCCTCACTCTCCCCCGATTCCCCTCTCTCTCCGGCTCCTCCCTCCTCTTTCTCGGGAAGCAACCGCGTTACACGAGGCGCCGTCTCTCCGCCGGGACGAGACGCGGAGCGAGGTTGTTTCGAAAAAGAAGATCCCCAGCCTCGCAGAACGAGCGGTTCCGGCGCGGGAGGGATCGGCGGAGTCGTAGAGGAAGGAGTCTCTTCTCGAGCCGGCTGCGTTCCTTTCCGAGGTCTTCGCTCGGAAGCGGCCGTCTCTTCTCTTCTCCGCTTCCGGCCGCTTTCCTCGGAATGTCCCGGACGAATGAGACGCAGGATGATGAGGCCGGCCCCGTTTGCAACTTCGATCTCAATCTCCTTCGTCCCGGAATCTTCGACCGTTCCTCGAAGACTTCCCTCGATCAATTCCGCCCGCAGACCGGTATCGGCCTTCACCAATCTCGCCTCCGCGGGAACCTTCGCGGAAAAGGAACCGTCTTCCCCGATCGCCACATTTCGGTATTCCACCCACGCGTCATTCTCGGCGGCCCGGGCAGGACAGAAGGCGGAGAAAAGGAACATCGCCAGAAACGAAAGGGCCGCTATCGGCCGAAACAGTTTCGAGGGCGATCCCTTTTCGCCGTTACCCGTCTTCACCGCCGTCTTGGGGATGAATTCCTTCGCGTGACAGCATTTCCCGCACCGCGCGCCGCGGAAGCCCGATGATGACGTCGGGATCACCCGCGTATTCGGCAACGAAGGCCCGCGCTCGCCCCTGAAACGCATAACCGCCGGCTTTATCCATCCCCTCTCCTCCACTGACGTATTCTTCCATCTCTTCATCGGTCAGATCACGGAATCTCAGTACTGCTTTCCCAAGGTGCGTCTGTTCCGTATTCTCGCCCAATACCACGACACCCGTCAAAACAGAATGGATTCGGCCCGAAAGAGCGCTCAGCATCCGGCGCGCCGCTTCCGGCGTCGCGGGAATTCCAAGGATTTTTTTGTCGAGAACAACCATCGTATCGGCCGCCAAGATAACAGGGGTGGGAGAAAGTTTCCGCGCCGAGCAGGCTTTTTCCCTCGCAACGACGAGACATAACTCCTCCGGCGACATCCTCGTCTCTTCGCGCCGAAGAATCGCACTCTCGTCCAATCGCGTCGGCACGCAATCGAATTGGTAACCCATCGCCGCGAGAAACGAAATCCGTCGCGGTGAACGAGACGCCAAAACCAGGCGTGCTCCGCGACGAAGAATTGCTCTTTGATCCACGCCGTCTCTTTTGGGACGTGAATCGGCGGACATTGCGGCGCCTTGTCGCTTCATCGTTTCTCCCGAATCAACTCTCCCAAAAGGTTCGTCGGTTCCTTTCGTTGCCAGACCGTGTGCCGCGGAGCCGGATCCTGCCGGCCGCCGTCTTCCTCAAGAGCGTGAAGACCGACGGAACGTGTTCGCGCCAGGGCCGACCGGACGATCAAGCGCGCCACCTCCGCCATATTGAAGAGTTCCAGAAGATCCCGCGTCGGGCGGAAAATTTTCACAAGCCGTTCCAGCCCGACGCGGATCGCCTCGATCTCCGCTTCCGCCCGCGACAATGCAGCCCGGTTCCGAAAGATTCCGACCTTTTGCGACATTACGGTTCGCAAGCGGCCGGCGTAGAGGTCAACCAAGCCGCACCTTTGAGAACGGGAATTCGGGATCCGGCGAGACTGTTCGGCTGGTGTAAGAAGTCCGTCCGCGTGAATCGCGCGCGCCGCGCGCCGGGCAAAGACGAGCGCCTCGAGGAGAGAATTGGAGGCGAGACGGTTGGCTCCGTGAAGACCGTGACTCGCCGTTTCTCCGATCGCGTAAAGTCCGACGATGTCCGTTCGCCCATTCGCATCGGTTACGATTCCTCCACAGGAATAGTGGGCCGCGGGAACGACGGGAATCGGATCCTTCTCGATCGCAATGTCGTGAACGAGGCAGGTGCGGTAGATATGCGGAAAACGCTTCTGGAGGAATTCTTTCCCGAGATGGGTCACGTCGAGCAGGACATACGGATCACCGCGTTTTTTCAATTCGGTATCGATGGCGCGGGCGACGACGTCTCGCGGAGCCAATTCCATCCGTTCGGGATCATAGCGTTCCATAAAACGTTCTCCATCCAACGTCCGCAGAATCCCTCCCTCCCCCCGGACGGCTTCGGAGATGAGAAAGGCCGCCGATCCGGGCCGGGCCAGGGCCGTCGGATGAAACTGAATGAACTCCATATCCCGGATCCGCGCCCCCGCTCGATACGCCATCGCCACGCCGTCCCCGGTCGCGATCTCCGGATTCGTCGTATAAAGAAAGATCCGTCCCAACCCCCCCGTACTCAACGACACGACGCTTGTCGGGATCACCTCGATCTCTTCGTCCGGTGTCAGAACGGCGACGCCGGAGACCTTGCCTTCGTTGACAAGAAGATCGATCACGAAATGATAAGGTCTGAGCGTAATTCGAGGATGGGACTCCGCGTGATGAAGCAGGACACGTTCAACCTCGCGCCCTGTTTGATCGGCACTGTGAATGACCCTGTTCCGACTGTGCCCCCCTTCCCTGCCCAAAGCCAACTCGCCGCGCTCGTCGCGGGCGAAATCCGCCCCCATCTCGACCAGTTCCCGGACAAGTTCCGGGCCCTCGCGTACCACGATCTCGGCGATCTTGGGATCGGTTAATCCCGCTCCCGTCCGCAGCGTATCCTCGATATGCAGTTCCGGGGCATCGTCGGCTCCCAACGCGACCGCGATGCCCCCTTGAGCATAATTCGTATTCGATTCCACGGCCGCTTTCTTCGTTATGAGAACGACGTCATGTTTCTCGGCAAGATACAACGCATGCCGCAACCCCGCGATTCCCGACCCGACGACGACGACGACCGGCGAGCACGCCCCTTCCGCGTTCACCTCCGGTTCCTCCGAAACCTTTCCGTTCAACTATCCGGAAGGCCCGGCCGAAAACGGCATGACCCATTCTCCGTATTTCCCCGGATTGTATTTCCTCTTGTAGGACGAAGCCGGGTTTCTTTGAATTCGAATTCCTATCACTCCGACCTCGCGTGCCTCGGCGATATCCGAATCCGAATCACCGAAGAAGGCCAGGAAGCGCGCCCGTTCCAGAATCTCCGACTTATTCTCCGTGAAGTACACCTCATCGAAGAGCCCCCTCCAATACCTCACAAACGTCTCGCTTTCGATGCCGGGCCGCGCCGTAATGAGGATGGGATCGATTCCCAAAAGCCGCGCGCAGCGGACCAAACCCAGCGTCACCGGTTTCGGAAGATCCCGGCTCGGGTCCGCGTTTACTTCCTTCCAGAATCGCTCGTACTTCTCGCTTCCCTTGCGAATCGATTCCATCCCGTACAAGGCTGCAGCGCTCTCGAAGGAGGGAGTGGAGAAACAGACCGTGTCGTCGTAATCGAAGCCGACTTTCGTATCAAGAATCGAGTTGGTTCCGAAAAGCACCAGCCACAAAGCAAGAACGCCGCCCACCCCGCCCCACAGCACTTTCCTCCAACGCGTCTTCATGATCAGAAGGATTCTATGGAAACTCCGCTTCCCTGCAACGAAAACCATCCGTTTTCCGCGCGCCGAAAGAAACGAGACGATGGAACGAAGCCGTGAGAAGGCCGCACGTGCGAGAAATCAGGGGACAACGGTCGGGAAAGGAGGAAGCCGGCGGGGGTAGCGAGCGCGACGGAGGGTGCGGAGAAAGGAGCCCCTTTTCTTTCTTTTCCATTCTCCGTCCGCGTTATCCCCCCTCCGAGGGGGAACCCCGGCAAGGCCCTTCCTTACCATTTTAATATTCATTTAATAGCATTTTTTCCAAGAACTTATTTTCCCCGCGGAGGATCCGCCGCCAGCGTTGAGGCTGAACCTTTCCTTCGGATTGACGCCGTCGCGGGAAGAATCAAACCTCGATTTCGCTCAAGAGGTTCCGGTTGCTGGGAAGATCTTCCTCGCTCGGCTCAAGATACGCCGCCAGTTCCCGTTTCAACCCGGACAGGGCCTCGTCCCGCGTGTTTCCGTCCGCGACAACTCCCGGCAACGAGGGAACATAAACGAAATATTTTCCATCTTCGGATTTTTCTAGCACAACCTTGATATTCATGATTTCAATTCTCCCGTTTCCTCTCAATTTCCTCCGCACAACGGCGGAAACTCCACGTCTGGGAAACCAACCCCCATGACCAGAATTGAAATTACAGGAACCCGCCGAAGTGTGGCAATAGTTTTTTTAAAATTTTTCCACACCCGGCTTCTCGTACACGAAAAGGCCGTGGCCGTCCGTCCCCACCCAGATGCGCCCCCGCAGATCCTTCGCGATCAAGGACGCCCCCGCTTCCCGCCCCCGGGAATGGAAATGCGAACGCCGTCCCACGTGTTCCCAGTGTTTCCCGTCCCTGGTGCGATAAACGCTCGAGGAAAGGTAATCCAGACACCATACGCCGTCGGCGTTGATCACCACTCCCTGATCCGGAAACGGCGGTTCCTCGCCCGTCCACGCCGCCTCGGGTGACGGCGGTATGGGAGGGAAACGCCTCCACGTCCTTCCGTCATCACGACTGAAGTACCTGCCCACGACCACCCAGCCGTTCGACCCAAACGCCGCCGGCCCACTCAAGGGCACTCCGTCCCACTCCATTTTCTCCCACGTCTCCCCCCCGTCGGTCGAAAGATAACTTCCCTTCCGAAAAACGTCGGCGATCATCCGACGATTGTCATCGGGATCAAGTGTCAAGCGAATGCAGGTTCCGGGAAGAATGACGGACCAGTCCTTCCAGAAATCCGTATCACTCCCTTCCGACACCCGCCGCCAAATCGGCAACGCCAACGCCAGAGTTTCCCACGGCATGAAGACCGTCCGCGTGGATACCGGATGCGTATCGAGAAAGTGCGCCTCCAACAGCCCCGCCGATGTCGCCACGTAAAGTCGCCCCTCCTCGGAAAGCGCCATATCGTACACTCGGATGTTCGGAAACCGGCCTATGACCTGAAAGGAACGCCCGAGATTCTCGGAGAGAAGGAGATTTCCCAGGTCCGTAACGGCAAAGACGCGGGCTTGGTTGCGCCGAGCGCCGAGCGCGAGAACATCCCGGTCGCCGGGCACATTCATCTTTACGCGCTGAAAACGATTCCGTTTGCGATAATCCGATCGAAAAATTCCGCGATCGGTCGCCCAGAGCGTAGCCCTTTCCAGAAAAGCGAGGTCGCGGGTGGAGGCTTCGGAGTAAACGAGCCGGCGCCACGGGGTCTCTCCCCCTGCCGTGCCCGGAACGGACGCGCACGACCCGAGAAGAGAGTCGAAAAGGAAAAAAACCGCCGCAAGGGGAATGAAGCCTTTCTTCCGCATGACGCACATTCTAGCATGTTCCCCGTCTTCTTTTCCGGAAAAAAATCTCCGCAAGAAAAATTCGGAAAAGATCGCGACGTCAGCGCACCATCGTCATCGGATCGCGGACCTTGCCCTTCTCGTAAACGGCAAAGTAGAGCATCTCTCCATAAGCCCCCTTCCCGCTTTTCCCCAGCACCGTGCCCAAACGTACCTTCTGCCCCTTCTTTACCGTTACCTTGGAAAGGTTTGAATAGACGCTGGAAAATCCCCCCCCGTGGCCCAGGATCACCGTCCGCCCCAAGCCGCGCATCTCCTCGATAGCCAAAACCTCACCCGGTGCTCCTGCTTTCACCGGCGACCCGTAAGGGCAACGAATAAAGACTCCGGGAACCGACACGTCCTCCGGACGGAAGAAGGTTCCGGGAACCGGCTTGGCGAAATGGCCGGGTTTGCGGAAGAGTTTTTCGAGTTCCTTCAGACGCTTCTGAATCTTCGCCAACTCAGCACGGATTTTTCGAAGCATCCTTTTCGTCTTTTCCCGGACCGCCTTTTTCTTCCGCGTCTCCCGTTCCAGTCCTTTCATAAGACGTTCGAGGGACTTCTGCCGACGCCGGACCTCTTCTCGAGCCGCCGCCGCCTTCTCCTCCTCCTTCCGCAAGTCGTCACGAAGCGCTTCTTCCTCCCGCCGCTTCCTCTCAAAAAAGGAATGGGAATCAGAAGCGGTTTCGTAAAGCCGAAGAGTTGAACGGATAAGATGGCGCGAAAACACGACTCGCGTCTGTGCCTGGAACTCCTCCGAAGAATCCGAGTGTTTCATTCGAAAACGCAACGCAGTTCGCATAAGAAAGTCCGCCTGAAAACGAAGGCGTTTCCGATAAAAGGCCTCTTCGGTCTCCATTTCTTTCACGTGATTCTTCCATTCTTCGATCCGCAACTCGGCCTCGTGAACAAGATTCTGTTGAAGTTTGAGGCGCTCGGTGTCGCGTTGGAGTTTGAGGCGGGCAAGACGGAGGCGGCGTTCGGTCGTCCTTCTTTTTCCGGAAAGCACTCTCAATTCCGCCTCAATCTTCTTCAGTGTCTTCTCGGCCTCGACCGCCGCCGCGCTTCGCCGTTTTTGCTCGGCGCGCAGCCGATCCCATTCACCGGCTCCCCGGACCGGAGCGGAGAGATAAAGCGCTCCCAGGAGAATCACCAGACACCAAGCTGCAACCCGAACGGAGGAAAACGACATTTTTCGAGTACAAGAACGGGCCGGCTTTACAAACCTCTTCCGGCCCGGCGTAACGGAGTCCCGCGGTTCCCAATCAAAAACTTTATCGGATTTCTTCTCCAACCCGCTTTCTTCCTCGACTTCCTTCGCTTGAGTTCGTTCTCGGCATCCCGCGAAAATTCCCGGCAGTAACCCCGGAAGACGAGCCTTCCGAGTTAGAATTCGATCCTTTTATCGGCATTTGATTCCTTCCAGTTAATCCCCCAAGAAAAGACGCCCGGCCGGCATTCAGAGCTTCGTGACGGAAAAGCCAACCTGTCGGTTCCTGTCTGCCCTTTCGGGTCCGTCCACAGGGGAGCGGATTCTGGTTGTCCTTCGCCGGATTAACCGGATAATAAACCGCTTCGTACGCTCGCAGTGATTTCACCGGGTGAAAAACTCGTCGCGTGGGAAGGAAACTTCTACGGGAGGAATTCTTGATGTCAAAAACGGTTCGGTCGTTTGGTTTCTTGGTTTCGATGCTTTTGGTTCTCTCCATCGGTTGCGGCTCTTCGGCCTCGCCGGTTCCCTCGACGGGGACGGAGCCGGGAAAGCCAGAGCCTTCCCCAGCGAAGCAACAGATCGCGAAGGCCTCCCTGGAGAAAAGCGCGGAGGCATCGGAAGCGGATGCCGCGGCGACGACGACACCGGTCAAGACGGCCGCCGACGAATACGTCATTGTTCTGGACGCATCGGGCAGTATGAACGAGAAGATGGGGGAGGAGTCGAAGATCGCGTTGGCGCAAAAGGCCTTCGCCGATTTGCTCGAGAAGATCCCCGCCTCGGCGCGGCTGGGCATCGTCGTCTTCGGACACCGGCTCCCTCACACCGATCCAAAATCGTGCGAGGACATCGAGGTACTCGCGCCGGTCGGGGAACCTGATCGAGCGGCGCTGAAAACGGCGATCGAAGCGGTAAAGGCGAGGGGCGAAACCCCGATCGGTTCGTCGCTCGAGCAGGCCGCCTCTCTCTTCTCCTCCGATGCCCGCAAGACCCTTGTTCTTCTCTCCGACGGGAAGGAATCCTGCGGCGCGGATCCCGCCGCCGTGATCCGCAAACTTCGGGACTCCGGTATCGATGTGATCGTTCACACGATCGGATTCGGCGTGGACGAAGAGACGAAGAAGCAACTCGAGGCGATCGCGGAGGCGGGGGGCGGCAAGTATTTCGACGCGCGGTCCGGCGCGGAGCTCGGAAGTGTGTTGCAGGAAGCCGCCGGCGTGGCCGAGGGAATGCTCAACCAATGCTTGGAAGAGGTGACCGGCCGGAAGGTCGTCCTGCGGGAAACGTTCGACGGAGACGCGATTCCCACCGGATGGCAGGTTCTGAACCGCGACGACAACCGCATTGCGGTCGATGGTGGGAAACTTTTGATCGTAACGCAATACCGGGCGCCATGGGCGGAAAACGACAAGATCGCCAATCTGGTTCGGAGTACCAAGCCGGTCTCGCTGCCCGATTACGAATTCTCCTCGGAGATCCGTTTTCAACCGCAGATGCAGCACCACGGTGTCGCGATTCAGCTTCAACAGAACGACTCGAACTACATCGAACTGCAGTATTACGCCGACCCCCACGGCTACAACCTCTGGCGCCGCTTCCGGATCGTCAAGGTTCTCGACGGGGAATGGACGCAGGTCAGCGTCAGCGGAGCGATCGGCGCCGCGAAAACTCCCTTGGATATCGTTCTCAAGATCGTAAAGAAGGGCATCAACTTTTATGGATACGCCACTTATCCTGATCCGGAGTCTGGCAAGGTGAGCGAGCGGTTGATCGGGGTTCAGACGGCGCCGACGATCACCTCCCCGCGGTTGGTTCTCAAAGCGGCCAACGGTGCCTCCGATCATTACGGCAGCGGGAAGGTCTCGGAGATCGACGCGGAGTTCGACAACGTCACTTTGACCCGGCTCGATATCGCGCGGAATTTCATCGATCGCGGGAAAGATCCAAACGCCGTGTATCAGACGAACTTTCTGGACCGGCGGGCCTTCGAGCGGGAATTCATAGTACACAATCCCGATCCCCGGCGGATGGGCTTTGCCTGCGGTTTGAACCTTGTTTCGCGATACGGTCTCCTCGGCAACAACCGGAAGCCCGCGGTACCGAATCTCGTCGAGTACAAGGGACAACTGCCGGACGGCGACTGGGATGTAATCGCGCAGCTGACGACGCGGTTGACGACGGCCGGGAACTCCGCTGGTTTTGCTTTGATCCAGGATACCCAGACGATGCTGACGGTGGAATACGCCAGCCTCGAACACGGGTACAACCAAAAACGAAGACTCCGCTTCGGGAAACTCATCGGAACGGAATGGACGGTTCTCGAGGACCCGGCGTACCGTTTCGGAGGCTCTCCGGACTGGCAGGATGTGCTTCTGAAGATCGAGAAGCGAGGGCGGAAATACACGGCCTTCGGCTATTTCAAGAACGAAAAGAGCGGGAAGTGGGAATGGATCAAGATCGGAGAGCAGACGTTATTGAAATTCCACCCGCGACTTCACCTCTACGCCGCCAATTTCCAGCAGGATCATTATGGATACGAAAAGACCCACGAGATCGTCGGGCGGTTCAGCCGACTGTTGATTTTGAAGAGATAGGATCAGCCCTAAGGGTTTACTTTTCGGCGGAATTTGAGGCTTGTCGAGAGACGTGCCCCGCGCGGTTTCGAGATTGGAATTTCGGATTCGTTTCGAATTTCGGGTTTCGGTTTCCGGGCTTTGATTTCTCTTGTATCTCCTTGTTGCCGAAGCAAAGCACCGAACTCCCCCACAAATTTAGCTGAGCAACCTCTGTTTTTATTCCTGGTCCACCGAACTACCACGCATACGGCCACGCGAAGAGGAGAAGACTTTCCGGCAGAGCCGCAAGAAGGGGGGGATGCTCCTAAATGGAAATCTTGGAACGAGGAAGATGGGAGACGCGTCAATCTGCGGGTTTGGGGCGGCGTGCTTCCCTCCCAGGAATCATTCTATCTTTCCCAGCCTCTTTCCTGGCCTCCTTTGCACCGGCGGAGGACGTTGGAGGATCCGTCTGGAAAATGCTCGCCTATTTCTTCCGCGGAATCAAAAAATGTTTTTCGGAACTTCGTTTTTTAGAGGCGTCTATAAGTCCCTTAATGAAAATCACAAATTTTTTTCTTTGGGGACTTGACAAATCTTGATGAGAAATGTATAAATTTGCTAAACCGGTTTACTAAATCGGTTCAGCAAGCGAAAGGCGCAGGGGGGG
>RFFU01000032.1 GCA_003697085.1 Candidatus Hydrogenedentota bacterium | reverse complement strand
CCCGAGTATCTCGATTCCCTCGGATGGGTTTATTTTCAGAAGGGGGCGTATGAACTGGCGCGCGCGTATCTGGAGCGTGCAGCCCGCCGAGACACGAACGAGCCGGTGATACTGGAGCATCTCGGGGATGCGTACGAGCGGCTCGGTCGATTGAAGGAAGCGCGGGTCTTTTACGAGAAGGCGCTGGCGGCGGCGAAGAAGATGCCGCCGCGTCCCGATATTGATATCCCGCGCTTGAAACGGAAACTGCTGAAACTTGCTTCCGAGAACGGCGTCGTCGCCGCGGAACGACCGTAATCGACCAGGAACGGGAAGCGGCGGAAGAAGGCGAAACGGGGAGAACGAGCGTCTCTTTCCGCCTGCGGATCGATCGGAGATCGAAAAATGGGTGAATCAGGACTGATAGAAGATGTGTCGAGCGATGGCCGCGATGCCGTCCAAGGTCAGGAAGGGGTCGACCGCTAGGAAGCGTTTTTTCAGATCAGTGCTCATTGTGGAAGAAAAACCCCCTGTCGCCACGGCGCGGGAAAGTCCTTCTTCTTTCGCGAGACGATCGAGGAAACCCGCGACGAGAATTTCGTGACCGAGAACGATTCCCGAGCGGAGAGCCGCGACGGTGTTCGTTCCGATGATCCTTTCGGGGGGAAGGAAATCAATGGGAGGAAGTTTCGCGGTGCGCGAGGCCAATGCCTCGGTCGAAATCTTCATCCCCGGCGCGATGATTCCTCCGCGATAAGAACCTTCCTTGCTGACGATGTCGAAGGTTGTCGCGGTTCCCATATCGACGACGACAAGCGGTCCACCGTAACGGCGAAACCCCATCCAGGCGTTGACGATTCTGTCGATCCCGGCTTCAGCCGGCCGGTCGATTTCGATCGCGATATCGGGAACGATCTCCGGTTCCAGGACGAGGCATCGGCCTTCCGTCTGGGATGCGGCAAGCGCCTTCCACGGGGAGATGAGCGGAGGGACGACGGAACAGAGGGCGAAGCGGTTCGGGAGCGGAAAATGGGGGGCGAGGAAGGAGAAGAGCAGGTCGGAGGTCGTCCCTCGTCTCGTCGGGAAGCGCAATGATCGAAGGAGGCGGAGGTCCTGTCCGTGAGAAATTTCGTAGAAGCCGATACCGGTTTCGGTGTTTCCAATATCGACGGCGAGAAGGCGATATTCAGAGGGCATAAGAGAGTTCGAGAATTCAGGAGGAGGCAGGAGCCGATTCGGCGGCGTCCCCGCGTAATTCCTCGTTCTTGTTATACGCGCGACAGATTTGCTCGATCGCCGCGCGGTCTTTGTCTCGGATATGATCGAAGTAGAGTACAACGCCCTTGGCTTTGTCCTTCACCTCGTCAACGCGCATTACGGTGGCTTGAGCCGCGGCGGTCGCCAGATTTCGAAATCGGAAAACCAACAGAGTTCGTGCTCCGACGCTCAGCGGAAAATCGTCCGGATTCACGGTATCAGATGGCACCGCGATCCGCACGGCTCGCGGAGTCAGATCCCATAAGAGGCCGTTGATGCTGACCTGATCACCGAACTGCCGGGCGACTTTGACCTGAATCCAATCCGAAAGGTCGGTACTTTCCTCAACATACCGCGGATCCCGCCGCCGACCAATTCCCTTCCCATTTTCCAATTCGCCCACAGAGATATTTTTCTCCAGGCAAGGGGCAAAAGTCAATACCTGCGGGCAATCGCTTGGATGAAGCGTATATCGAAACCCTTCCGGAGGCGCAGAGGAGAGGCGGGGTCGGACGCGAGGGGGGAATACGAAAACGGGAGGGAGAAAGAAGGAGACGGAAAAGGGGAAGAGGCGGAGCCGGTGGAAAGTTTGCGCTGCGCGTGGATCACGTTGCGAACGAGGCTCCTTCGGGGCGGCGGTCTCGCCGGGCGGGGCTTATTGAATTCCGCAACCCTCCGTTTCAGGTGCATGGCAAATTGTGCGCAGAGTCAATTTTTCGGCAGACAGGCCTTCTTGGGAGCGCAGGCATCTTGCCTGCAAAAACGGCTTCGTAGAGGTTCACCTTTCGGCCACCCTGATCCTATGCGGAGGCTTGCCCAGGAGTAGACTGACACGATCCGGCAAAAGGTGCCCATTTTTCGCCAGGCACCCCCTCCGTTTCGATTGGGTTGCTTTTTCTCTCGATGTGGGTTAGAAGTGCTCCTTCATCCCGGCGGAGACGCTGCTTTTCTCGAGATTGACTCTTCCGGATCGGAGAAGTCTTCGAGGAAAAGGGAGAACTGGTCGGGAGGGAACCGCGGGAGGAGACGCGGGAGCGGGAGATAGAAGGAGAGGAAACAGGAGACGTGAACAAGATGCGATTCAGAATCCTGGTAATCGTGGCCTCGGTGGCCTTGGCCGGGTACTTTCTCTATCCGACACTGGTGTGGAGTCGGATGACCCCTGAGGAAGCGGCGGCGAATCCGGATCGAGCCGCGACGATCCGGGAACGAGCCATCAACCTCGGCCTCGATCTCCAGGGGGGAATCCACATGGTGCTGGGGATCAAGACGGATGCGTTGAAACACAACATCCTTCTGACGTGCAACAAGAGGGCGGCCAAGATTTTCCGGGACAAATCGATCGCCGTAATGGGGCATCGCATTTTGACCGAGAAGGACGCCATTCTGATCGAAGTGAATCCCGAGGCGGTGAAGAACCGCAAGGAAGACATAGAGGAAGCGATAAAAACGATCGGATATCTTGTGCCACCGGAGTTCTCGACGGATCCCCAGCGTCCGGGCGTGGCGCTTGTGAAAGCTCGGTTGGACAAGGAAGCCTTTGCCCGGGAGATTAAGGCGGCATCGAACCGGGCCTTGGAGATCATCCGGAACCGGATCGATGCCTTCGGCGTAGCGGAACCGTCGATTCATTTGATCGAGGAAGATAAAATTGTCGTTGAGTTGCCGGGGGCGGCCGATCCGGGGCGAGCCCGGCGCCTGATCGGGCGGACGGCGCAATTGAGGTTCCACCGTGTCCGTGAGGATGCGGAGTTGAAAAAAACGCTCGACGCCATCGACGCCGCCGTTGACGGAGAACTGAAGAAACTGCTCGGGTCCCGTCCCGTCGGCAGAGACAGAACGCTCTTCTACATCAAGGCGGAAGACAAGGAGGCCTTCAACAAAATCCTGAAAACCCCGGCGGCACAGGACAAGATTCCCGAAGGCAGCACGCTGGCGTTCGGCATCGAGGAAGTTCGGGACGGCGAGAAGATCATTCCGCTTTATCTGTTGGAAGCGGATCCGGCGATGAGTGGTGAAGATCTGGAGATGGCGCGTGTCTTTTATGACGAGCGCAATCGGCCTCTGGTCACATTTGAATTTGGCGACGAGGGGGCGGAGGAATTCGGGCGGTTGACGGCGGAACTGATGCACGGAAACAAGCCGTTGGCCATCGTTCTCGATGGTGTCGTTCAATCGGCTCCGAGCGTGAAATCGCGAATCACGCGGCGCGGGCAGATCGAGGGACAGTTCACACACGAGGAGGCCCGGGATCTCGCCGTCGTCCTCAGAAGCGGTGCGCTTCCGGCTCCGGTCGAGATTCTCGAGGATCGCACCGTCGGGCCTTCGTTGGGACGCGATTCGATCCGGAAAGGAATGATCGCCGCGGCGATCGGGTTCCTCGTTGTCGTCTTGATGATGTTGGCGCGTTACCGAGGTTCCGGGGTCATCGCCAACTTTGGCCTTTTGCTCAATCTCGTCTTCGTGATGGCCTGCTTGGCGATGTTCCACGCCACGTTGACTCTACCGGGAATCGCCGGGATCGTTCTCACGATCGGTATGGCGGTAGACGCCAACATTCTGATCTTCGAGAGGATTCGGGAGGAACTGGCCGACGGAAAAGGACCGTTCAGCGCGGTCAATGCCGGCTTCGAACGAGCCTTCGGAACGATCTTCGACGCGAATCTGACGACCCTGATCACCGCGATGGTTCTTTATGAATTCGGGACGGGCCCGATCCGCGGCTTCGCCGTCACACTTTCGATCGGCATCCTCTGCTCGATGTACACCGCCGTTTACGTCAGCCGTACCATCTTCGAGAAACTCGTGCTTGGTTCTCAGGAACCGAGGTTATCGATATGACGGTGCAGAAGAAGACCTTTCCCTTCATCTCGTGGCGGCGAAAGGCCTACGCCTTCTCCGCGGCTCTCTTCGTGATCTTCGGAATCGGGACGCTGGTTCGAGGAGGACTCAACTACGGGATCGATTTCGTCGGCGGGACTTCCGTGATCGTCAAGTTCGCCGAGCCGGTCACCACGGAGCGGCTGGCTGAAATCCGAGAAGCCCTGCTTCCGGCGGGACTGGGGAGCAACATCCGTACGATCGGAAAACTCGGTGGTTCGAAGGAGGAAGCCCGGGAGATCTCGGTCGATGTTCGCGGAACGGTCTGGATCGATTCGATGGTTCGAACCTTTCTGCGGGTTCGAGACGCGAAAGGCGAAAAGTTCTCTGTGGAGGATATTCGAGGGGCTTTCGCGGGTCTTCTCGAAAAAGAAAGCCTTTCCCAACTTCTGGCTCCGTTTCTCGAACAGAACGGCAAGCCTCCGCTCTATGATTTCCGAACCGTCAAACGCGAGGAACTGGAGGAAGTCTTCCAGCGTCTTTTCAACGAGAATGTTTCGGCACTCCTTGACGCCAAACTCTCGCGGGCCTTCCCTCCCAGCGGAACACCGAAGGATTTCGATCTGAACAAGGTCCCGACACCGCAGGCGCTGGCGGAGCGCCTGGCGACGTACCGCGTGGAGAATCTGGCGAGGAAGATTTCGGAGCGGATCGAGGAGAAAGGGGAGCGGTCGTGGAAGACGATATCGGAATTTCTTCAGGATTTCTCTCTTCAGCGTTACGACAACCCCGAACTTCAGCGGGCCTTTACGGCCGATACGGAAACCCACGGAACGGTTGCCAGCATCCTTGTTTCGCCTCCGGAGGATCTGGCGCGCGCGTTCCTTCCGTTCTTCACGAAGGACTTTCTCACGCGCGCCGAGATCCTGCTCGACCACAGAAATCACGACTTTGGAGGTCTGTTTCCTTCCGTGGAGAAGGCGGCGGAGTATGTCTCGACGGAGGAAGATGGAGGGTTGATGAAACGGCTTCTGCTCGAGCATGCTCACGTCGGCACGTTCATCGTGGCTTCGGCGGAGACGGTCGGACCGAAGATCGGAGCCCATCTGAAGAAATCCGCCTTCAAGGCCGGCTTGATCTCGCTTCTGCTGATCGTTCTCTACGTCTCTTTTCGGTTTCAACTCCGCTACGGCGTAGGAGCGATCGTCGCTTTGGCCCACGATGCCATTCTCTCAACCCTCTTTATTGGAATACTCGGACTGGAATTCTCTATCCCGATTGTTGCGGCGATCCTGACCGTTATCGGTTATTCGATCAACGATACGATCGTCGTTTACGATCGGATCCGCGAGAAACTTGGAAAAGTCCGCGAGGATCCGCGACCGGAGATCATCGATCTGGCGATTACGGAGACGCTTTCGCGAACGTTGGCGACGTCGCTGACGACGCTGGCGGCCGTATTGGCCTTTCTCTTCTTCGGTCCGGTTGTGATCCGAGATCTCTCGCTGACACTGGCGTTCGGGATCGGTATCGGAACCTATTCTTCGATCTTCGTCGCAGCACCGTTATTGGTCGAATGGAGCGCGGCGCGGCGCTGGTGGAAGGAGCGTAAAACCGACGGACTTCGAACGGCTCCGGGGCCGGCCGGAATGAAGTCGATCGTGAAACGCCGCGGAGCGGTGGCTCCGGCACCGGCGGCCGTAACCGCGAGCGACGCGCTTCCCGGCGGTCCAAAGGCCGCCGGACCAAGTTCGGTTCCTGAAACGAGGGAAAGGCCGTCCGGCCGAAGACGACGAAAACGCCCGAAATCGTCGAAGAAAAAACGCCGGGGATACTGAAGGCCGTTTCCCTTTTTCCTCTTCGTTGCTTCTTCACAAAAAAAGGTTCCTGCGTCGCATTGTGGAAGCGAAAAGGAAGTGAAGATTCTTCAACCTGCGGGACGAATGTGAAGTACAGTTTTTGATTAATCCGCCCGGGAAACGAGAGCGTTGTTTTCGTCCTTCTTCCTGCAGGCTGAAGCCCTACACTACGGGCGAGTTTCATGCGGGAAGGATGCACTTGCTCCCAGGGAGAGATCTCGTGTCTCTCCTTGTTCTCATTTCCAGAATTGCGACTTTCCTTCCTGCCTAGGGCAGTTGATCCTGTCAAAATGACTCTTTCCGGATTCCGCGGCTACCGTTTGTAGCGGAAGCGTTGTACGATAGGATTTCAATGAGAAACGATCCTGAGAGAGAAGAGGTCTCCGACGGGGAGCGGCCGGAGAAATTATCGAGGAACGGGGCGAAGGTTGAAACGACGTCCCCGTTCGATCTCACTCCGGAAGTCATCAAGAATCTCCTGCTTTCCTACAATCCGGGGGCGGATACGCACCTGATCGACCGCGCGTACCATTTCGCACGAGAAGCCCATCAGGGGCAATACCGAGCCTCGGGCGATCCCTACTTCACCCATCCGGTCGAGGTGGCGATTATTCTCGCGGAGCACCGGTTCGACGCCGTCACCTTGGCCGCGGCTCTTCTTCACGATGTCGTCGAGGATTGCGGTGTGACGCCCGATCGGCTCGAAAAGGAGTTCGGGGCGGAGATTCGGTTGATTGTCGAAGGTGTCACGAAGATTTCGACGCTGGCCCCGCAAACCCGTGGGGAGGCGCGCGCGGAGAATCTTCGGCGTCTGCTCGTCGCGGTGGCGAAGGATGTCCGCGTCCTGCTGATCAAATTGGCCGATCGACTCCACAATATGCGCACAATCACGTTTCTTCCGCGGGAGAAGAGAGAACGGATCAGCCGCGAGACGCTGGAAATCTATGCTCCGCTGGCGAATCGAATGGGGATGAGCGCGATTCAAGCGGAACTGGAGGACCTGGGATTCAAGCACGCCGATCCGGAACTTTACGGTCAAGTGGCGCGGCAGGTCGAGGGGCTGGTGGGGCAGCGGCGAGAGTCGCTTCGGGAAGCCGTCGAGATTCTTCGGCGCGAGTTGAAGCGCGCGGGGATCGAGGCGGAGGTCACGGCGCGGACGAAGGAGATCTACAGCGTCTATCGCAAGATGCAGCGGCGGAACCGTCCGATCGGGGAAATCTTCGATCTTCTGGGAATGCGCGTGCTGGTCCGTACCGTCAAGGAGTGTTACGCGGCTCTCGGAATCGTTCACAGTCTTTGGCATCCGATGTCCCGCCGGTTCAAGGATTACATCGCGCTGCCGAAACCGAATATGTATCAGGCGATCCATACCACGGTGTTGGGGCCGGGAGAGGGACCGTTGGAGATTCAGATCAAAACGCATCAGATGCATTTGACGGCCGAGGAAGGGATCGCCGCCCACTGGCAATACAAAGCGGATGGACCGGTGGATGAACGGCTGGGCTGGTTGCGCCAGATACTCGAATGGCAACGCGACGCCGTGACACCCCAGGAATTCATGGACAGCCTCAAGATCGACCTCTATCCCGACCAGGTCTTCGTTTTAACCCCGAAGGGGGATATTATTGAACTTCCGGCGGGGGCCACCCCGATCGACCTTGCCTATCAGATTCATACGGAGATTGGAGATCACATCAGTGGAGCGAAGGCGGACGGACGGATCATTCCGATCACGTCCCGCCTCACCTCGGGCACGGTCATCGAGGTTCTGACATCGAAGAACGCCCATCCCTCGCGCGACTGGCTCGACGTCGTCGCGACGCCGAAGGCGCGGCAGAAAATCCGCCATTATCTCAAGGAAAAGGGGGCGGACGACCTTCGCCGTCACGGTTTGCACCTCCTCCAGGCCGAACTGAACCGCCGCCATATCAAGATGACCCTTGGTCCCGGCTCCGAAAGCCTCGCGACTCTTGCCGAAAGGATGAATTATTCAAACAGCGAGGCGCTTCTGGAAGCGGTGGGATTCGGAAGGGAATCGGTCGCCGGCGTAATCAACCGGCTCGAAACTCCTCGTGAAGTCGGAAGAAGATCGTCCGCGGAGAAGAAAACCTCCTTGAGAAGACGGGAAGGGGCGACGGAGAATATCATTATCGAGGGGACCGAGGGTTTGATCGTTCGGATCGCCGGCTGCTGTCATCCCGTTCCCGGCGATCCTATTCTCGGCTACATCTCCCGGGGACGGGGGGTGACCGTCCACCACGCTTCGTGCTCCAACATTCGGTTGATGGCGGAACGAGAAACGGAGAAAGGGCGGTTTGTTGAAGCCAGCTGGGGGCGCGGGCGGGGGCGGTACGCCGCTGACATCCGGGTGGAATGTGACGATCGGATCGGTATTCTGGCGGAACTGACCCGTGTCTTCGCGTCTCAGAATGCCAGCGTTCTTTCGGCATCCGTTAAAACGGCCGAGATCGGACACGACCTCTTTACGGTCGCCATAGATTCCCCGGAACATCTGGACCGCATCCTGGAAGCGTTACGTCGGGTTCCGGGAGTCCGCGACGCCCGGAGGCAAGGGAGATGAGCCTGTCCGTCACCAGTCGGATTCCCGTATCGGCGCTTGCGTATTCGGAATTCGATCGATTCTTTCGCGAGCGGAAGGCGGCAGTTCATCAGAGGGATTCGGCCGTTGCTTTTCTTTATCGCCATGGCGTGTCCTCTTTCGGGGAGATCACGACGCTTCCAAAAAATCTGAGACGAGAGTTGGAGAACGAGTTCGTTCTCCATCCGGCCTCCGTACAAACGACGCTGGGACGAGATGGGACGGTGAAGTATCTTTTCAATTGGGAGGAAGCCTTTGCGGAAGCGGTTTTGATTCCCGCCGTAAACGGCCGCACGTTGTGCCTCTCCGTTCAGGCGGGCTGTCGGTTTCGCTGTGCCTTTTGCGCCACGGGAACCCTCGGTTTGAAGAGGTCTTTGACCTTCGGTCAAATTCTCGAGCAGGTTCTGACCGCTTCCGGAGACGACGCGATCGCCCGGATTGTCGTTATGGGAATGGGTGAGCCGCTCGACAACCTCCCGGAACTTATTCCCGCTCTTCGCTTTCTCCGGTGGAAGAACGGTTGGGGCTTCTCGAGAAAACGGATCACGGTCTCCACCGTGGGTTTGCCGGATAAGATCGGTGAACTTTCCGCGGCCGGCGTCCGCACGAATCTTGCTGTTTCGCTTCATGCTCCGAACGATTCCCTGCGCTCGCGTTTGGTTCCCGCCAATCGGCGTTTTCCTATTCGCGAGCTGCTCGAGGAAGCACGGGACTACGGAGAGAAGGCCCGTGCCCGTGTCACGCTCGAATATGTCCTTCTCGATGAGGTCAATGATTCTCCGGCCGAAGCTCGGGAATTGGCCCGTCTCTCCAGACGATATCGAATGCCGATCAACGTGATCGAATTCAATCCCATTCCCGAGTTGCCGTTCACGCCGTCGAGGCGCCTCGAGTCGTTCGTGGCGATCCTTGCGGAAAAGGCTTTCGGGGTGACGGTGCGTCGCTCGCGGGGGCGGGACATTCAAGCCGCTTGCGGGCAACTGGCGGCGCGAGGAAGCGTCTGATGTGCGGGCGGTTCAGTCTCTCGCAGCCACAACGCCTTGCCGAGCATTTCGGATTCCCGCTCGAACCGCTTCCGTCGCCGTCCTACAACATCGCTCCGGGAAGAACCTGCCTTCTCTTCATTCCCGGTTATGAAATGCGAATCGTGAGGGCGGTCTGGGGGCTTCCTCCGCCGTGGAATCCGTCCGGGAAGCCGCTGATCAATGCCCGTTCCGAAACCGCGGCGCGAAAAAACACATTTCGTGATCTCTTCTTTCACCACCGGTGTCTCATACCCGCGGATGGTTTCTTTGAGTGGAAGGCGGGAGCCCGAGGGCCGAAGCAACCCTGGTATTTTCGCCTCCGATCGCGGGATATCTTTTCCTTCGCGGGCCTTTTCGCACCGGTGGCTCGGAAAGAGAATGCGGAAGGCATAACGGATACCGATTCCGAAGCACGCTTCGTCATCCTCACAACCACGGCGAACGATGATGTGAGGCCGATCCATCCTCGTATGCCTGTCATCATCGAGCCGAAGTACTATCAGAGATGGCTTGATCCGGAAACTCCTCCGCCGATTGCGGAAGACCTCTGCCATCCGTTACGGAAGGGAATTCTTGAGGCCTTTCCGGTCTCCGGAGCCGTCAACAACTCCTCGAAGGATATTCCGGAATGCATCCTTCCCGTGGAGAGCGGACGGTGAGGGGGGGGGAGGAGCGCGACGTCCGCCCTCGTGTCGCGTATCTGAGGCCCTGGCAAACCCTTTCGGATTACGAGATGGGATATGTGATGCTTCTCGGTGAGGAATTCGACCTCGATGTCATAACCGTCGGAGAGCCGGCACTCGGAGGGATCTCCTATCCCGTGCGAAAATGTGTATGGCCGGATACGGTGACTCTCGGCGGCCGGGAACGGTCTCTTCTCAATGCCTTTTATTCCCGGGTCCTCAAACGGCGCTATCATATTCCGGGACTGGAACCGTTGTTGCGCAAAGCCGAAATCGTCCAGGGCGGTGAAGCGGCGAGCGAACATTCTTATCAGGCGGCGCGCCTCAAGGAACGTTACGGATTTCGCTTGCTCCTGAGCGCCTCGGAAAATCTTCCTCTTCTTGAGAGTCGGTCGCCGCGCGAAAGGGATCGTATTCTCTTTACTCTTTCGAAGGTCGATCATGCCTTTTGCATCTCCCGCCTTGCAGCGGACCGCCTTGTGGAGGCCGGCTTCGATGAGTCGGCCGTTTCGCTTTTGGGGCACGGGATCGATTGCGAGCGGTTCAGTCTCTCGGGAAGAAAGGCCACCTCGGGGCTCCTGCGCGTGGGATACTGCGGCCGTTTTACACCGGAAAAGGGTTTGCCCGTTCTCATCGAGGCCGCGCGGTCTCTCCCGGTGAAATTGGTTTTTCAAGGAGCGGGCCCCTTGGAGCAGGATTTGAAGCGTGCGGCTCCGCAAGCGCAGTTCCTCCCGCCTCGGCCTTATCGAGAAAACCATCTCTTCTACAAAACGATCGATCTCTTCGTCCTCCCAAGCATCGAATATCCCGGCTTGACGGAACAGTTCGGGTTCGTGTTGATCGAGGCCATGGCTTCGGGACTTCCCATCGTCGCCTCCCGGGTCGGGGGGATACCGGAGGTGGTGGATGATGCCGCGGTCCTGGTTCCGCCGAACGATCCGGAAACACTGAGAGCGGAGATTGCTCGACTGGCCAATGATCGGGCGGAGCGGGAGAGATTGGGACGGAAGGGACGCGAACGCGCGCTTCGTCTCTTCCGCAGGGAATTCGTCGCCGAACGGATGCGAAAGGTTTATCGGAAACTCTTGTCGGAAAGGAAGTAAGAACCAATCCGAAATTCTGAATTCCACCTCAACCGTGGTTTCGGTTCCTTCCTCGTGTGTCCCATTTTGTTCCTGCGATCGTTAGAATCTGGTAGGAGGTTTCCGGAATCGTAAATTCACTGCAGGCTCCGGTAGACGCGAACTTCCGGAAGAATTTTCGAACGATACACCTCACGCCATCGTGTCGTATCGGAGACGACCGGATCGACGAAGAGGCGTGGGCCGTCTCGGCCGATGACATACGTATCGCGAATGACGTAATCGGCTCGCGGCCAGAGGGCGGGATCCGCCGAATAAGGATACGATTGGGCGGCGTGGCCCGTGTAATACCAGACCGCGGTCGGCTTGCGGGCAAGGATGCTTGCCGTATCCGGAGCCGTTTCGCCTAACCAGGAGACACATTCGAAATAGGCGGCGTCGGCCGCTGTGGTTCCCGTGGAAAGAAAAAGGGTGGATCCGAGGATCATTGTTCCGGAAAGAATCAGGACGACGTTTCGCCGGAGTCTTCTCGAAGGGAAGGACAGGAGCCCGTATCCGATAAGAGAAGGCAGGATCGGATAGAGATAACGATCCGCGAAAACGGGGTGGAGCAGAAGCATCGACGTGGCCCCGAGGACGACCCACTCCTCGGTTGTCGGTCCATGTCGTCGCCACCGCCGCAGGAAACCCACGACGACTCCCGCGGTCAACGTCAGGCTGGCCACGATCTTCAGGGGGAAGAACTTTGTCCAGGGAGCAACTGCGGTCCAAAACGGTGGAAGAAGAAGATCCACGACGATGCGCCCCGCGTAACGGAGCGCATTGCCGGGAACGCGTTCCGCCAACAATTCTCCGAGAGTGATGCGCGGCGAATGGGGATCATAGATGTCACGCAACAGAATATGGTTCTTGAGGTACGAGGATCCGTGGGCGTTTTGCCAAAAGAGCCATGGTGTGATCGATGCCAGGACGAGGAGCAGAAGGAGGCCGCCTTGGCGGAATCGCCGTCGCCAGAAAAAGGATGCAACAACACCCAAGACGATGCCCCACGCGTAGGATCGCATCCAGAGCGCGGCCGAGAGAGTGAGAACGAGGCGCCACGGGATCGGTGCGCCTTCCAGATTCTCCAGCGCGCGATCGGCCCAGACGATCGCGGCGTAAACGAGGACGAGGAAGACCGGCTCCGTCAGAATACTGGTTGAGTAATAGCCGAAGAGTGGTGAGAGGAGAAACGGAATCACGGCCAGATTCCCCAATTCCGGGTCCCGCCGACGGGCTGCTTGAGCGACAACCGCCACGGCCAGCAAAGAGAGGAAGACCACCCAAAGACGCAAACGTCCCAAGTCCGCCGGAGTCTTTCCGACGAGGGGAGAGAGAAGAAGAGGAAAGAGCGGCGGATATTGTGTTTGCACCGGCGCGGTGGGAAGATTGATGGCGCGGTATTCTCCCGCGCGAATCGAGCGCGCCAGTGCGATGTATGTTCCGTCGTCACCGCTGACGAGGTACGGGTTTCCAGCGAGGAAGGCATAGACCATCACGATGGCAAGAAAGAGGAGCGGGCGCGCGGGGGACCTCGGAGAGTTTTTCTCCGTGATCATTCCGCCGGCTTGCCCCCCAGAATCAGAAACCGGTTCGCCAATTCTTCCCGGAAGAGGGGTTCGAGCAGGCGGTCGAGGAAGGGCAAGCGCGAAAGGCCCGGAAAATGAAATTCGAAGAAATAAACCTTCGTTCGAAAACCGGCGCGTTCCATCGCACGGCGGGTACGGGCCGGAGTGGTGAGCCCGAAGTGATCAGGATCGACATAGTCCCACCATTTCGGCACGGGTTCCTTGCGCAAACCGGCGATACGTTTCACCTTCTCTCCCATCAGTTCCCACCGTACGCGGTTGAGATTGGGTGTGTAAACGATTCCTCGACCGCCGGGTTTCAGGACGCGGTACATTTCTTGAAAGATCGCCGGCTTCGCCTCTCCCGGCGTGTGCTCGATGAAATCGGCATTGACAACAGCATCGAAGACCGCTTCTCGGAAGGGCAGACGTGTTGCATCGGCGGCGACCCGCGGAGCGGCGAAGCCGGCGTATTTGTTCGAGGCCGCACGTCCCTTAAGAAGGACGTTCTCGTCGCGGTCCACTCCGACCGTGACGGCTCCCGCCCTTCGGAGATGAAACGAGAAGGTTCCGTTACCACAGCCGAGATCGAGGATGTGTTCCCCTTTTCCGGCCTTCAAGACATGTGTTACCCGCTCGATCCGTTGGCGTGCCCACTCGTTCTTTGGTTCGAGATAATAATCCCGAATATGCTCGTATTCTTCCTTTGTGAGATTCGCTTCCGTTTTCCGATTCAAGTGTCTCGTCAAAGTATCTTGGAACCTCGACTGTGGGAATTCGGAAGGTGGGCGCCGATGCGATCCTTTGCCTGATGATCTTCCCTTTTTTGTCCCGTGATTTTCTCGGGACGCCCCGATATTCCCCGGGAAGGCCGGAGGAAGTCCTGTTTTCTCTCTTTTATCGCTGGTCTCCTGAACGTTGCATACGAGGAAACCACAGAGGGCACAGAGGATACGGAGAAGTCACAGAGAAGGAAGGAAAGAAAAGACCGGCGAACGTCGTTTTCCGAAGGTGTAAAACGTGATGAAAGGGCGTTCCTTGTGCGAAAGCAACGAAAAGAAAAAAGAGAATGTGTAAAATTCACGGGCTTTTTCGGGTTTCTTCCTTTTTTCATTTCATCCTCTGTGCTCTCTGTGTCTCTGTGGTGTAACCCTTTTTTCGAAAACCTGCAGAACTCCGGTTATCATTTGATCGTTCCTTTTGAGGTTCCCGCGAGGGAATGAGCGACAAAGACCGAGGCGGTGTCGCCGGCCAACTCCTTTTCGGCCTGGAAAGCGGTTCTCCTGTCCTCGAAAATTCCGAAGACCGCCGAGCCGGAGCCGGTCATTTGGGCCCCGAGCGCGCCGCAGTCCCTCAATTTTTGTCGTAAGACAGCGATTTCCGGGCAAATCTCGGCGGCGATCGGCTCCAACGCGTTGAAGAGGCTTTTCCCAAGGCGTCGCGGGTCTCCTTCCTCGAACGCTGTTCGCACTTCGGCCAGGCTCGCGGATGATATTCTGTCTTGGTCCCACCGGCCTCTCGTCGCATCGAAACGCGAAAAAACATCGGGGGTCGAGAGGAACGCACCCGGATGGCAGACGACGAACCAAAAGGAATTGGTGCTGGAGACCGGTTCGATCATTTCGCCGATTCCCGAAACGACGGCGGGCGAAGAGAAGAGGCAATAAGGAACATCCGCTCCCAGGCGAAGCGCCGGCTGAAGAAGGTGTCGTCTTTCAATCCCGTGACGTTTTCCCAGAAGTTCCAGAACCGCGGCGGCATCCGCCGATCCGCCGCCCAAACCGGCTCCGATCGGAATCCGTTTTGTGATCGTACATTGGTAGGAATCCGCGATATCAAAGGTGTTCCGGAAGAGTGTTTGGGCCTTCCAAGCGAGGTTCATCTTTCCGTCGGGAATCGCGGCGGAATCGGAGAAGGCGGCTTCGGATCTTCGCCGTTGATCAATAATGGTCAAGCCGATCTCCTCCGCGGGTTCCAAACGTACGACATCACAAAGGTTCAGGCGGAGATTGAACATTTCGAGCTCGTGATAGCCGTCGGAACGGCGTCCGGAGACCTGGAGATAGAGATTCAATTTCGCATAGGCGGCGGTTTCCAACATAATAAGATTATGTTACCGGGAGTTTCCGCCGGACGCACGCTGGAAGAAAGAGAGTTTTCGCTTTTCACATGTCGACGCTGTCGGTGCCTTTTAGTTGGTACTTTGTGCAAGACAAGACCAGAGTCCGTCCATAAGAAAACGGCGTTTGCTTTTTGTAAAGTTCCGGCGGCGCGATCGGTTGGGTGCTCCCGCAAGGACCGGCAAGAGGCCGGGAAAGGATGGAACACGGACGTTCCTTTGTTGCGGGTCGATGAGCCGTTGTTCGCAGGTTGGAGAACCTTCGCTTCCATTTTTCCCAACTTGGAGTCCGGATGCTCATCCTCGCGGACAAGCAAGCGGTGACTCAGGACAAATCTCGCTTGCGCGATGCGAGCGGATTTAGGATTAAAAGTCGAAGAGGCTCTCCGCGGGAAGAAGAATATCGAAGAGCGCTTCAACCGGGGAGGCATCGAGCCGCTTGGGAACGGCCTCCTCCGCCTTCTTCAAGGCCGCTTCCATCTCCCTCTTTTCCTCATCCGAATCGTTCTCTTCCACGGCTTTTTGAACCGAGTCGAGCAACGTCTTGGTGCGGCTTGTGTTGAGATAGGAGAAGAGGTTCGCCGGCTGGAAGGGATCCTTGTTTCGGAAGAGCGGGTACCGCGGATCCCGCCCAAGAACGCCTCCCAGGGCTCCAGCGACACTCGATCCGATCACGGCATCGAAGGCCTTCGTCAAGGCCGGAACCTCGTCCCGCCGCCGCCGCTCCTGCTCTTCGCGATCAGCGTCCATTACGGAAAAGAGCGCTTTTTCGGGACGGAAGAGGTCCGGGTCCATTTCGAGCAGAATTTCCTCGAACGGGCTCTTCTCGTCGGCAGCCCCTCCAAAACCCTTGCGGATCCGCTCCGCTTCCGCGGAGAGGTTTTCGCTGCGTTGCGCCTTCTTGACGGCGCCGAGGATATCCGCCGGGCTGACCAATCCTGTCAAGGTTTGCATAGGTTTTAAATCGGCAGGATTCGGAGATTTCTTGAGGAAGTTTGCGACAACCTCGGCCCGTCTCCGAAGGCCGTTATCACGAAGCCCGAGGCCGAATGATTGGAACTCTTATGCCTTTGGCGTCGGTCGCCCGAGAGTCCCCAAATCGCAAATCTGGAACTCAGAAAAGACGAACGCCAATTCCTTTTTATCTGACATCCTTGCGTTACGAAGAAACAGTGTCATAGCAGATTTGCTTAAGAGCAAAATTATTATATATCATTTTTGCTTAAAGGCAAAGAATTTTCGTAACCGTTCACCGGTTTTGTGACGGTTCCGGCGACGCAACGCGGACCAGGATCGACAGATAACGGAAGAACGAGCGGTTCGTGATCCGTTGGATGCCGATTCGCGGAACGCATCTCGCCGGATACTCAGACGATACGGCTGCAAGGACGCGTCATTTTACCGTATCCTCGTGACGCCGTCATCGCGTACCGTTCCGGTTCCGACGCACCATTCCTGATTCACGTTTCCTGATCCCTGTTCTTTGCCCCCTCTTGTCGGATCGAAAGCCGTGAACGGTTACAAGATTATTTTGATATGATCTAAGACCGGATTCCTGCAAGTCGCATACGAGGAAGCCACGGAGAACACGGAGGACATGGAGAAGTCACAGAGAAGGAAAGAAAAAGGAGGAACCGGCGAACGTCGTTTTCTGAAAGCGTAAAACGTGAAAAGAGGTCTTTCCGTGTACGGAAGAAAGGAAAAGAAAAAAGCGTGTGCGTAAACTCCTCCGGTTTTTCCGGGGCTCATTATTTCTTCATTTCATCCTCTGTGATCTCTTTGTCTCTGTGGCCGATCCCTTTTTGCGGGAATCCGCGGAACTCCGGTCGAATCTCAAATAACGCCGAATTCTTTCTCGGTCCGGAGCGGGGAAGGGAAGGGAAAGAAGATAACCGAAGACGAGAGCCAGCGGCGCCGTGATCGCCGGATACCAGAATCCCGGAATCTTACCGGAAGAAACCGAAAGGCTTTGAGAAAGAGACGGCGCCCCCCGGGCCAAGACCCCCAGGATCGCGACACGTTTCCATTCCCAAAGCATCACGATTCCCAAGGCAACAAGAGTTCCCCAGAAGGCCCCGTTGCCGTTCGTTCTCTCGCAGAGCGCGGCCAGAAGGAACAATCCCAAAAGAGGCCCCAGAGTATAACCCGAAAACTTCACGAGGTACGGCAGAAGCGCTTCTCCGCTTCGGGCCGCAAAGAGTGCGGCTCCGATTCCGAAGACCCCCGCGACGAGTATTGTGATGCGGGCCGTTCCTGTTTCTTTCCGGGCGCCGTCGGAATTGCCGGCCCGGCCTTTGAAGGTTCGCTGAAAATCGACCACGAAGGATGTCGCCAGGGAATGGAGTGCGGAATCGATCGAGGACATCGCCGCGGCAAAGACGGCGGCCACCAGAATCCCGGCGGCTCCGGGCGGGAGAACGGAGCCGATGAAGCGAGGAAAGATCTCGTCCCGTTTCGTTCCCGGAGGAATCACCTCGGGATGATGGAGACTGTAGGCGTAGAGAACGACACCGAGTCCCAGCGTGGCCGCCACGGCCGCGGCGCCGGCCCCCCACCCCAGAAGCGCCGCCTTGATGCTCGACCGCACGTCCCGGCAGGATACGTAACGCTGGACGGACTGTTGGTTCGTTCCCGCCACGGCGAAGGCCAGGATGCCGTATCCGAAGATCGCCGTCGGAAGACTTCGGAGATTCGACGGATTCCAGACGGGATCGATCAAGGTGAGTCTTCCTCCGCGTCGCGCCGCCGCAAGCACCTCAGACCATCCCCCGGGGACGCCGTGGACCGCCAGTATCGCGGCAAGGCCGACCCCGAAGAGAACCATCGCGAATTGGAGCACATCCGTCCATACGACGGCAGCCAATCCTCCGGCGGCCGTGTAAAAGATCGAAAGGATCCCCACCAGAACGATCGCCGTTTCCACCGAGAAGCCGGTCACCTTCGCGAAGACAATCGCGGCTCCGTACAGCAAACCGCCGAGTCTCACGAGAACGAAGAGCAGAAAAGCCGTTGCCCCCAGGAGCCGCACCTTTTTATCGAAACGAAGTTCGAGATAATCGTAGGCCGTCGTGATGTCCAATCTGAGAAAGACCGGCAGAAAGAGAAGACAAACGAGACCGTAGCCGAGAAGATCGCCGAGTTGCAGTTGGAGCCAAAGGAAGCCGTGTCGGAAACCTTCACCGGGCGCGCCGAGAAGAGTTCCCGCCGAGAAGGCCGTGGCAATAATCGAGAGCCCCAGAGCCCACCACGGAAGTTTCTTCGCTCCGCGGAAATACTCGTCCGCTGTGTCTCGGCGCGAACTCACGACCCCCATTCCGATCACCAACAGGGCGTATCCAACCACGATGACCCAATCGAGAATCCTCAATCTTCTCCCTCCCCGTTTCTTTTTAATTTCACGGGAAGCCGACCCTTCGGTTCCGCATCTCCCACCAAGACCGCGGCCACGGCGCGCTGCACGGGCGGCGCCAACGTGGGCACCGAAAGGCGAAACGCGGCTTTCGGAAACCGTTCGAGAATCCAGGGATCACCAAAGGCAACGAGACCGCCTTCCGGCGCGACCTCCTTCAAAAGTTCCTCCGCCGGGCCCAACCGTCCCCGCCACGCCCCCGGAAATCCTGTAAGCACGGAGACCGTTTTCTCGCCGCCGCCTTCTCTGGTTGCCTCGCCGACACCCGCGTTCTCCTTCCTGAAGACGCTTGTCGAAATTCCTTTTTCCGCCAACGCTTCGAGAAGAGGTTTCAGGTTTACCCGCTCGTCGTCGTTGAGAATCCGAACCTCTTCCGGTCGAAAGACTTCACCGGAAACGCGAATGACCATCTCCAGGGAAAGGGTCCGAACGAAACCGTAACCTGTGGCTTCCGCAATATGCCGCGCCAATGTCTCGATCCGCCGGAGGCTTTCGTTCCCTCCGACGGTGTTTTCCTCCAACATCCGCGAAAGCCGTTTTGGATCGCGAGGATAAAGAAGAATATCGCATCCCGCCTCCGCGGCTCGCAACGCCGCCGCATATTCGTCCATCCCCGTTCCCGCCATTCCCAGGGCGTCCGTCACGACGACACCGTCGAATCCCATCTTTTCCCGTAAAATCCCCGTGACGATTCGGCGAGACAAGGTCGCCGGAGAGTCCGGATCGAACGCATCGACGATGATGTGCGCGGTCATCACGCAATCCGCTCCCGCCTCGAGCGCGGCGCGGAACGGACCGAGCGCCGCTGCGGCCGCGCGTTTTCCCCCCGTGGCGCGTACCACCTCGAGATGAGAATCCCCTCCCGTCGATCCATGACCCGGAAAGTGTTTGGCGCAGACCGCCGCTCCGGTGGCGCGGGCCGATTCGATCCACCGGCGCACCAGACAGGATACTGTCTTACCCTCGTCCGAAAAAGATCTTACATTGATGATCGGATTTCTCGGGTTCGAGTTGACGTCACAGACCGGCGCAAAAAGAAGATTGATGCCGGCGGACAAGGCTTCGCTTCCCGTCAGTCGTCCCGCCTCGGCCGCCGCCGCCTCCGGCTCTTGAACCGAAGCCAATGCCATCGGCGGCGGAAGAACGGTCAGGGGACGAAACTGTTCCCCGGCTCCGCGCTCTACATCCGCGGCGAAAATCAGCGGATACGCGGCCTCTCTCTGAACCGCTTCCGTAAAGCGCCGCACCATCACGGAGGTCCCTCCGAAAACGAGGAACCCGCAGGGATGAACCGTTTCCAAAAGGTTCGTCGCTCTCTCCAACGCCTTCTCCGCCCCTTCCCTCTCCAGGCGAACCGCCGGCATGATCCGATACCCGGGTTCGGAAGGAAAACTTCCCCAACGAAAATCGGATCGTCCCGGATACTTCACGGCAGCCACAATCCTCCCAGAAGCGCCGGCCGGCGCGCGCCCGTGATCCCACGCAGATCCACCCGGCGCCGTTTCCATCGCAGATAACCCAGATAGGCGAAGAGGACCGCTTCCTTGAAATCGACACTCATCCCGGCTTCCTCGAGAGTTCGAATCTCCGCTTCTTTCGCCAGCAGGCGAAGGCGTTCCAGCAAGAATTGGTTGTGCGCGCCGCCCCCCGAAACCCAAGTGGTTTTCACTCGAAAGCGCTTCAACTCCCGAGCGATCGAAGCAGCCACGATCTCCGTCATCGTCGCCAGGAGGTCTTCCGGCGGAAGCCGTTTCTTGAGATCGCCTTTTCCGAAGAGAACCTTCACGAACAGAGAACCGAACTCCTCCAATCCCGTACTCTTCGGAGGGCGGCGGCGGAAATAGGGATGGTCCATCGCACGCTCGATATGCTTCTTTCGAATGCGCCCCCGCCGGGCCCTTCGACCGCGGTGATCGAAAGGCCGGCGCAACAAATTGTTTGCCAGGACGTCCAGAGGTGCATTCCCGGGACCGAAATCATAGGCCGCGAGAATCGTTTGACCCTCCAATATCGTTCCATTCGCTATTCCTCCGATGTTGAGAAAGCAGGTCCTTCCGCGGGAGAGAGACGGCTTAAGACGCACGAGACAGCGGTCGAGTACGGGGGCAAGCGGCGCCCCGGCTCCGCCGACGGCCATATCACTTCGGCGAAAATCGGCCGCGACCGGAATCCCCGTTTCGGCCGCCAAGCGCGCGGGGTCTCCGGCTTGAACCGTCGTAACGCGCGAGCGGTGATAGAGCGTCTGACCGTGATAGCCGATGACGGCGATCTTCGAACGGAGGATTTTATTTTGGACAAGGAAGCGTTCGACGGCCCGGGAGAAATCGGATCCCAACATTCGATCCAGAATGGCCGTCTCTTCCAGCGAGAGATCGGGAATTCGACGCAACATGTCTCGGACCTTTCGGGAATAACGAGCGGTCGCTCCTTTGAGAAGGCGAGGCCCCCGCGAGGTCATCCGAACCAATCCGACATCGATTCCGTCTCGGCTCGTTCCGGAAAGCACTCCCAAGGCCAGAGTCATCTTTGATTTTCGCGGCGCATCAAAGCGGACCGCAGGTCGCCGCCGACTTCTTCGAGGATTTCTTCAGCGCGGGTCCTATCACATCCGAGACGCGCCATTACGAGCGCCGCCTTTACGTTGCCCCCCGATTCCTTCAAGAGCCTCCGCGCCCGGCGGATCTCGACCCCACCGATTTCACATAAAATCCGTTCGCTTCGGGCTTTCAATTTCGCACACCAGGGCTGCAGGTCCACCATTCGATTCCCGTAAATTTTCTTCGCCAAGACCATCGCGGTCGTCGAGATATTGTGGAGAATGGCTTTCGTCACCAACCCGGATTTCATCCGAGTCGATCCTGCTATTACCTCCGGCCCGACCTCGACCGCGATCAGAACATCCACGAAGCGCGGCTTTCGAATGCGGTTCATCGTCACCAGGGCTGTCGCCGCGCCGCCGGCCTTCGCTTCTTCCAAGGCGGCGCGGACGAAGGTCGCCATCGAGGAAGCCGAGATACCGATCACGAGATCTCCCCGTTTCGCCGAACGAATCGCGCGCCGTCCGGCCTCCGCGTCGTCCTCCGCTCCTTCTTGGCTCCTTCGTAACGCCCGCGCTCCTCCAGCGATGACACCGACTGCACTCCCCTTTCCCGTGGGAGGCAATCCAAACGTCGGCGGTAACTCCGCCGCATCGATCACACCCATCCGTCCCGATGTTCCGGCTCCCACGTAAAAGACCCTACCGCCGTTGACGATGGATGCGCTGAAGAGCTGCGCGGCCTGAACGATCTCGGGAATCCGATGCCGCACTTCCCGTAACGCTTTGCAATCCTCTCGAAGGATCAAGGCGGAAACGGCGTGAGGGGGAAGGAGATCGAGCCGCGCGCTGGCCTCGAGCGGTTGTTCGGTCAGGAGATCGCGCCATCGATCTCCGCGACGGCACTTGTGAACGCGAAGCCGGTGATGTTTTTCTTTTTTTGCTTCCTTGGAGGCCAAAGTCATCTTTTCCATACGTTTCCGCCCCTTTCGTTCCCTCTCATACCACGACTGAATGACAAGGTCGAGAGGAAAAGGAGCGCGTACCTCCCTGGCGAACTTCTTTTGGATTTCGACACTCGTGCTTCAAATTTCTTTTTCGATATTTGAATTTCGACTTTTGCGAATCCACAACCCACAAATAATACCAGAGAACCGAAATTCCAAATTCAATGCTTGGGGGAGGGAGATGGAGTGAGATTTTTATCGGGGGGAGTTTTCCAGGATGATTTCGGTTTCAAGATTGCGTGTGTCGCACATAGAGGGCTTCGCGTTGGGCGGACGGCATTTCCGGAGCGAAACGTCGTCGCCGCGGGCGTTCCCATCCCTTTCCGAAACTCTCCGCCGCCAAGAGGGCCGCGCCATGGGAAATCTCTCCGGGCACCGTCGAGGCTTCGACGGCGATTCCATTGAGATCGGCCACGATCTGAAGTCCTACTTCCCCCCACCGCCTCCGGCCCGCCGCGAAGATCTCCTTCACGACGAACTCACCCGCAACGTCCGCCAAGGCTGATCGCAGTAACGCACCCACTCCCTCCAAAGCGGCGCGGGCCAGTTCCGGACGCCGCACGCCTTCAGTAATTCCCACAACGGATACCTCGTCTTTCCCGATCACGAAGCCGACGCCGCGGGAATCCCGAACCAACGCGGCGTTTCTTTCCAGATCTCGTTGATCCTCGAACATCCCAAAGTGATGGAGAAGAATCTCGACGGGGATATTGATCCGCGGAATCTCCCGCCAGAGATACGTTCGAGGCCGGGAGGATCGCGCGTCAGGCACGGTCACCCTTTCCTCCGTGAATGCCGTTTCCGAATGGGAAACTTCCTCTTCTTCCGCCGTTTGGTCCGGTTCCTTCATCGCCTCCGCGAGCTCGAAATTTTCGGGTATCTCTTCTTCCTCCGATTCCGCCGGACCGGCTACTTCGAGATAAAATCGCGGGGATTCGTCCAGGATGACGAAAGCCTTGTCCGGTCCCGCCGGATAATGAGCAAAGAGCGCCGTTAGTTCGGGGAGGAGACGAATCGCCTCACGATCCGCCAGACGCGGGGAGAAAAGAGGCCTCCATCTTCCCGGATCGAGCCAATCCCATTTCTTCTCTTCGGGATCGTCTCCCGTTCCGTCCGTTGCCGGCGAAGGAAGATATTGAGGAGCCAGGGCCAGCCCCACCGCCGCCACTTCCGGTAAAGCCTCCGGAATACTTTTCCACAGCGTCTCGACCGCGCGCATCACCGCTTCCGGTTCCCCCGCGGCGCCGCGCGGCAATTCGTGTACCTGGTACCATATCGAGCCGTCACGGGGATGAATCATCTGTATCGCCGCACTGTCGGAAAGAGCCAAACCACAATAGGCCTTCACAAAATCTCCTCCCTTATTCGTTGGCCTTCGCGGAGTCCCTCGCCGATGGCCTCGCCCATCGACGTGTATGCCCACCGGCCGTAGCGACCGATCGTGCGGATGCCGCGTTGCAAAAGGTACTCTCGGATTCTTTTGACCGCCAGGGTCGAGGAAGCGGTGGGAACGGCATAAGCAAAATCCAAATACAAGGGGGCGACCACCTCGACGGCCTCCCGTTTTTCGATGATGCCCGCTCGTAAGAGGCCGGCAAAGATCTCTTCGTGACATTCCCCCCTGATTTCGCCGCGGTCGCGATAGGAAATTTCGATGTACAGCGCCGAGCAACCCGCGGGGACGCCGTCCTCGGCGAAATTGTGATAGAACCCGACACGATAAAAAGGATATTCCTGCTCCGGAAAATAGAGCCAGTGATACGGCTCCGTTCTCCCTCTTATTCCAACGTTCAAGCAATAGACGCCGACGGAACGAAGTTTTTCCGTATCCGCTCTGATGGTATCCGGAATGTTCCTGCTGATCGCCAAAAGATCCGGCAGTGGAATCGTGGAGACGAGAACAGTGTATCGAATTTCAATTTCTTCTTTCGTTTCTTCCTTTCGAATCCAGGCCGTCCGGGACGACGGATCCAACCGGAAGAGAACGGAACGTGTCTCGATCTCGATTCCTTCGGAGAGTTTTTCGGGTAATACTCCGATTCCGCCAAGGGGATATCGAAAGACGGCATTGTAGCCGAGGGAAGGAACCTCCTCCCCGCGACCTCCGGCCTCGATCTCCTGACGCGTCGGCCGCGGGACCCAACCCAACCAGTCCGCGGTCATTTCGGACAGCGGCGTTCGATAGAGTTTTTCATTGTACGGTTTCATAAAAAGCCGATGGATGCCGTCGCCGAACGTACTGCGGCTCCATCTCTCGAAGTTTCCGCGTTCGACCTCTCTTCCACAGACGCGCTGAAAACCTTCGAGACATTCTTCCCGCAGGGAAGCCGGGAGAAATCCGACGTGCGCCTGAAAGGGATAGGGAACCTTTCTGCCGAGGATGTGAATCGCCGCTCGCCGCTTGTATTCCCGGAGTCTTTCCCCCATTAGCGTTTCAACAAATGTGAGCGTTTCTCCCTTGAGGTGAAGAAGATGACCGGTGTAGTCAAAGCGGTATCCGTCTTTCCAAAAGGATCGGCAGAGCCCACCGGGCGTCTCTTCTTTCTCGAAGATTCGATACGAACCTCGGGGAAGAGTTCGCGCAACGCAAAGCCCACTGAGCCCCGCTCCGGCGATCAGTACCGGAATTTTCATCTTCTGGCCCACGGTTTTCCTCGTCATTCCACCCTTCTTCATTAGGATTCCGGATCAAAACCTGCAGGATAATCGTACCGAATACCGCGCAACTTGTCAGAAAAAGTCTTAACCAAAACAAATCGCCAGTTCAAAACTCGATGTTCAAAGATGAGCGGGAAATTTTAGGTGGGACCTCGCCGGTGATTTTTTCGCCATGTCTTCGGGGAACCTACGGCGGTCATGCGCGGAAGATCGATGATCCGTGATTCGAAATCCCGAAACGTCCTGCTTTGGATCGAGTTGTTTTTTCGTTTTGGTGAGGGGGCTTTTCCTTGCTCGAGGAACCGAAAGAATATAAGATAAGCACAGTGCGATTTTTTCAACGGCAACGGAAATACCTATGAAACCAATTTGGAATCATTTTCGACTTCCCATTCTCTTCGGGGGTTTTTACCTCTTCTTATCGAGCATTCTTCGAGTGGTTCTCATGGCGAAATTCGTTTCATGGAAAGGACTTACTCCTTACTACGCCGTTGTCGTCCTTTTTACCGGTCTTCGTTTCGACCTTTTTATCAGCCTCTGCCTGAGCATACCCTATTTTTTCGTCGCCACACTCTGCTCCGGAAGAAGAAAACCTCCTTGGATTCTCCGTTGGAGTGTCTATGGGACGCTCTTCCCCGCAATCTATTTCCTGATTTTTCTTTGCCCGCTGGAGTATTTCTTTTTCGAGGAGTTCGAGTCCCGACTCAATTACATCGCGTTTGAATACCTGATCTACCCGACCGAGGTTTTCACGAATATCTGGCAATCCTATCCTGTTGTTCCCGTGTGCCTTGCGGTTCTGATCATGACGGTCCTGGTTTTCTGGTTCTTCAGAAGATCGTTTCTTGCTTCCTGCCGCGTTCCGCTTTCCCTCGCTTCGCGTCTCGGCGTTTTGACCGCGATGATTCTTCTCACCGCTCTCTTTGGTAAGACACTTCAACTCGAGGACATTGAGAAAACGCCGAATCGAGTGGCGAATGAGACGGCCTCCAATGGAATCTATAGTTTTTTCTCTTACGCCGCGACAGCGCGATTCGATTATCCGAGTTTCTATCTCACGATTCCGAAGGAAGAAGCGGTTCGTCGTGTCCGAAGCCTTATCGCTGCTCCGGACACTGCCTACGTCTCCAACTCTGGAAATCCGATCGATCGATGGGTGAAAACAGGACGCCCAAGGCACGACTACAATGTCGTTATGATTGTCGATGAGAGCTTCGGTTCCACGTTCATCGGACGGTTGGGCGGAACGGGGAATTTGACACCCCATTTCCAGGCCTTGACGAAAGACGGGATTCTCTTCGACCACTGGCATCCCACGGGGAATCGAACGGCCCGGGCTCTGGAAGCGGCTCTGGCCTCGATTCCCCCCATCCCGACGGAAGCAATATTGAAGCGGGATCACTCCAACAGGGTTTATACACTGGCGCGCCTGCTGAAGAAGCGAGGGTATATCAATACGTTCGTGTATGGCGGCAGGGGAATCTTCGACGGAATGCGTTCTTTTGCCTTGAAAAACGGTTACGATCGTTTCATAGAACAAAAAGATTTTGCAAACCCCAGTTTCGTAACGGCCTGGGGAGTGGCGGATGAAGACATTTTTCGAAAGGCCGTTGAAGTTTGCGATTCCATCGCAGAATCGGGCAGGCCGTTCTTCACGACTATATTGACGGTTTCGAATCATAAGCCCTTCACCTACCCGGACGGACGAATCCCGGAACCTTCCGCGGACCGTCTTCAAAACCATGCCGTCAAATACGCCGACTGGGCCTTGGGGATGTTCTTCGCGAAAATGAAAAAGAGAGATTATTATTCGCGCACGCTCTTCGTCTTTTTTGGCGACCATGGGGCACGTGTTTATGGATCGCAGGCGTTTCCCCTTCGATCTTACCGCGTTCCCTTCCTGATGCTTCTCCCCGGGAAGGAGGGAGCGGGAACCGTGCGGAGCGTCATTGGTTCTCATATGGATATTGCCCCGACGATCATGGGAGTGCTCGGCGGAACATACCGCTCCACATTCTTCGGCAATGACATGCTCTCGATTTCCCAGGACTCGGGATTCGCGCCGATGCAACATAATCACGATTTGATTCTCTTGAGAGCCGATAATCACGTCGGCATGGTCTCAGCACGGAAGCGATACCGGACGTTCCGCTACGATACACAAACGTATATTCTCGATCCATTGCCGCATCCTGACAGCGATCTCGTTCGAACCACCGCGGCGCTCTTTCAACTGGCGGACCATCTCTATTACACGGACGCACTTTTCCCCGGGGGAAATGCCGGAAAAACTTCGCACGCTGCTTCCTACACGGAAAACGGAAACGGTCTGTTGATGGAGAAGGTGCGCGAAATCATGGACCGTTTAGCGATATCATTGTTCCACGGCCAAACGGGTCTATCGCCGCGACAAAATCTGGTTTCGTCTCGTGCGCGAAAAAATCCCGTTGAAAAATCGAAACTCTTGATAGAATCGAGGCGATGGTGGATAAGATTGTCGAGAGGGAACGAAAAGTGACTCCGATGAAAACCTCGGCGGCGGAACCGAGATATCAGGTGAATCCGGAATTGGCCTGGCGTTTGATCGAGGATGAAGCGGTGATCCTCAAGATAAAAACGACAACCTATTATTCGCTCAATCCGGTCGGGACAGTGATCTTCCGTGCGATGGGCTCCGAGCCTCGAACAAGAGAAGAACTTCTCGAAACGGTTCTCGGGGAATTTGATGTGGATGTCGATACGGCGCGCAACGATCTCGAGGAACTTCTTCAGGACCTACTCAAGGAGGAATTGGTCATCGAGGTGAAGGCGTGATCGTTGACCTTCCGCAGGAAGTGATCTTCCGATCCCTGGAACGAAAAGCGGTTCCCTTTCAAGGTCATCTGCATCTTACCGAGCGTTGCAATCTGAAATGCTTTCACTGCTATCGGATCGGCCTTCCCTGGAGCGGAGGGATGGGAACAAAGGAATGGATTCGATTGCTGCATGAATTCCGCGACGAGGGAACGATGGATTTGACCTTCAGTGGAGGGGAACCGCTGTTGCATCCGGGATGGCGCGAGATTATCGGAGCCGCCGCGCGATTGGGCTTCCAGATCGATCTCTTTCAAAATGGAACGGTGATAAAGAAGGACGACATCCGTTTCCTCAAGGACTGCCGCATCCGGGAGCTCTCCTTCTCGATTCACGGTATCGACGAGATACACGACCGTTTCGTTGCCCGACCGGGAGCGTTTCGAAGGGCCTGGCCGATGGTCGAATACAGCCGCTCCGTAGGGCTCAAGACCGTCATTAAAATGTCCGTGATGCGGCCGACGTGGCCGTCGATCGAGGAACTGGCCCGCCGGTGCCGCGAGATCGGAGCGGTCTTCGCTCCATCCTACAATATGATTCCGCGTTTCGTTCCGGGGAACGACGGATTTCTGAGCGAGACGCTGACCGCGGATCAGATTCGGACATTTGAAAAGCGGTATCCTGAATGGACGGGGCGTCCCGAACTCTCTCGATGTGAGGACGAACCCGCTCCGGCGACTTGTAATATGGGCTGGGCACGCTTCGCGGTCGGTCCCCGGGGAGACCTCTATCCGTGTTCCCAGGTCGCCGAACCGGTCGATAACATTCGGTACAAGCCGTTTCGGCAGGCGTGGAGATACTCTTTTCGGCTGAACGAAATTCGGGCGTCGGCCGGAAAGCCTCTGGAAACCTGCCGCTCCTGTGAACTCGTCAAAAAGTGCAAGTATCGCTGTATGGGCCATTTTCAACTGGTGACGGGGAAGTTTGACGAACCGGCGCCGGAACACTGCCGCATCACGGCCGCTTGGGCGGGGTATGATGAGATTCCAACGGAACTGGTTCCCTTGGGGAAGAAGGACGGGGAGCGGAAAGAGGCGGTTGGATGAGGAGAGAGAGTCCGTCCGAGCCGGAAAAAAATACGGAAGGAAAACACTCGAGGCGCTCCTACAACAAACCTCTTGTTCGGCGTTACCGTCTTGCGCGCGATCATATCAAGGAATATCAGGGGGCCACGGGGCCCGTGAATTCAAAACTCTGTAAAAATCCGGATAATTGCAACGCGGGAAGAGGTTTCGGAATGCCGGCGATGCCGGAATGGTTGATACCGTGAGAAAAAGGCCGAAAAAAGACCTCGAATGCCGCTGAACTATCACGCGACCCTGTTGGCCGACGAAGTTCGGACACGGGCTTTCCTGAAAGCGTTGGAGAAGACGATCTCTCCTGGAATGCAGGTTCTCGATATCGGAACGGGAAGTGGGATCCTGGCGTTTTATGCGGCGCGACTTGGAGCGCGGGTCACCGCCGTCGAAATCGGAGAAATCCTCGATTTCGCACGGGTTGTTGCGGAGTCCAATGGATGGGATGTTCGTTTTTTGAAGGGAGATTTCCTGAAAATCGACCGGACGGAATTCGAAGCATACGACGTCATCGTAAGTGAAACTATCGGGAATATGATGTTGGACGAGGAGATCGTTCGGATTATGAGTCGGGCGCGGGAAATGTTGAAACCTGGAGGAAAGTTGATCCCATTTCGACTTAAGGCTTACGCCGCGCTAGCGTTTTCCTCCGTTGTCGAGAAGGCGCTTTCCTTCTGGGAGGATCGCCGTTACGGCATCGATTTCTCCATCCTGAAGGAGTTTATGACCAACAGTTACTTTTGGGATTCCCGACAGGATGCCGACGTCCTCAGTCGGCCGTTTTTTATCGTCGAAGTTGATCTGTATTCCGCGGAGCCGGGGCGGCGTGAAAACGGAGGGGAATTTCTGGTGGAGAGGGACGGCACGGCGAATGCCGTGCTTCTCTGGTGGGAAGTGGAACTCGTTCCCGGAGTGATCCTCGATCTTGCTCCCGAGAAGACTTGGCCGAATCAGAGTTGGTATCGCGTCCTCCTCCCTTGCGGTCCCTTATCGGTCGAAGCAGGTAAGACGATCCCCTTTTATTACTGTTACGATGAACGTCTTGGATCTGGAAATGTCTCTTGGAGCGTTGCCGGCGAAACCCGCAGCGCCGTCTTCAGCGCTCCCTTAACCGCGGAGCGGCGCCGACGAATCTTCGGCGTTGAACCATCCCCCCCTTGATTCCGGTGAGAACGACGAATTGTAGTTCGGGGGTTATTGAACAGCGGCCGGAAGAAATTGATCGAGGATTTTCGAGAAGTCCTCGAGTCGGAATTCGGGGAGGGGACGAGCGCGATCCACCAGGAAATCCAAGGGAGGGCAGGGGGCGCCGAGGAGGTTATCGGTGTGGCAGGCTTCCGTCTGAGAGCGAATCATGTCTTCGATAACGGCGGGTTCAAGCGGCGCGGAAGAACCGATCGAACATCCGGGCCTTTCGCCCGCCGCGTCGTGACCGCGTTCGAAAAGCAGGAAGATCCGGAAGTTCTTCGTGGGCAAAGCGGCGGGGAAGGGAGGAAGGAGAAATTTCCCCGTCCGGCGTCTTGCCACGACCCGTTCCCGAAGGTGAAGAACGTCCAGCGTCCATTCGGTGAGCGCCGGCCGTTTGAGATAGGGATAAATATACCCCTGCGAATCAAATAATACTATATCATCTCCAAAATAAGAACATCCTTGGTTCGCCAGATACACCGTTGCCGTCGTCTTTCCGGCTCCGTTTTTTCCGACAAAAAAGACCGCCGGCCCGCCCGCCGGTTGCACTCCGCCGGCATGCAACGGGAAACGATTCAACCGACGCAGGAGAAGGAAAAGAACATGATTGATGCAGATCTCGGACCAGAAGACGGGATCAAGTGTTTCGTCGAAATAGCAAACCCCCTCCGCGTGAAAGTCCTTGAGTCGAAAAAACGCGTTCTGGTGGAAATCGATGAAGAACTCCTTGCCACGCTGATAAACCCTCCGATTTCCCTTGCGTATGAGCCGTGCGTCCTTGGGAAGGCGCAAGGGGGACCGTTCCGAATAATCTCGGGGATGAAGAAGGATTTCCGCATCGGGGGTCGAGCCCTCTCGGTCAAGATTTCGATGGGCTCCCAATTCCTCGATGAATTGGAGGTAAGGGGAATCCTTGCGGTCCGAGGCGATCCGAACGGTTTTTCCGGCGATGGAAAAGAGAGTTTCAAACATCCGTCAAGGGAAGGATCGATTCGTTGATCTTGTAAAAGGGAACAAAGGGAAGTTGTTGCACTTCAGGCCAAGGATCGGGAATCGGATTTCCATCGACCGTGATCCAGGCGTGGCCGCGGAGGGAATCTTCCACAGACGTGTCGCGTAAGAACCCGAGTTGGACCTCGGCAGAGTAACCCTCATTGCGAAGGATCCAATAAAGAATGAGGGAACGTTTCAGACAGCGGGTGCGAAAAAGCAACTTTCCGGCGATGCGGAACAAAAGGATGGTATCGACGGCTTCAACAATCTCCGAAAGAGGAAGCCGTTGTTCAGAAGGAACATTTGTGACGGGACACAAAACGGCCTGGAAGGCCTCGACGGGATTGCGACGAAGCAACGAAAACGTTCGCAAGAGCAAAAGGATGGTCTGGAGATGGATCCGGAGTCTCATGGAAGGATTCTAACCGAATCGCGGGCGGAATCACGGAAGAAAAATCGCGAAGGACCGAAGGTTCCGCGCGACGAAGAGCGCTCCGAGAGAAAGGAGTTTTTTGACAATCGGTATCTTTTGCTTTTACTATCGTTCCATGGTCAGAAAGCGGAGGAACAAAATTTCCTATTCAACGGTACGGCGTCTGACCCTCTATCTGCGCGAATTGGAAGGGTTGCTCGAAGAGGGACAAAAGACGGTTTCCTCACGGGAACTGGCCGCCGCGGCCGGCGTGAAGGCCACGCAACTGCGAAAGGATCTGAGTTTCTTCGGCTCCTTCGGCGTTCGAGGACGCGGATATGACGCGGAAGACTTGGCGGATAACATCCGAAGAATTCTGGGTGTAAACAAGGAATGGCCGACGGTTCTGGTCGGCGCGGGATCGCTCGGGCACGCTTTGGCGGGCTACAAGGGGTTTGCCCTTCACAACATTCGTTTCGTCGGGGTTCTGGATTCGGATCCGGCCAAGATCGGAACGACGCTGGCCGGGCTGACGATCGAGCCTCTGGAACGAATCTGGGATTATCCAAAGGAGAAAGGGGGGAAGATCGTCGTGCTGGCCGTCCCCGCGTCGGCGGCGCAGGACGTGGCCGATATGGCCATTCGTGCCGGGTATGACGGCATCATCAATTTCGCACCGGTCAGGCTTCGTGTTCCTCCCGTCGTCGCGCTCTATTCGGTCGATCTGAGCATGGCCTTCGAGCATGTGACCTTTGAACTCTCGACGGAAAACTGACGCTATTCTGCGCCCGTTTTCCCTTCTTTCGTGTCTTTTCACGCGCGCCGTTTATTTTTTGGAGTTGGATCTACGCCAATAGTCACACAGGTATCGCCGGACATAAGAACGAGCCTTCGAGACCGCCGTTTCGAGCGGATAACCCGAGGCCAAGTGGGCCGCCAGCGCCGTCGAAAAACGGCACCCGGTACCCCGAGGCGGATTTTCCCGGGGGAAGGCGAGCCGCGGAGAGCGCCAATGTTTTTCGAGCCCGTCCGGAAGAAAAAGATGATCCGAGACGGTTTTTCCGGAAAGATGCCCCCCTTTAACAAGAACGGGGCCGTCGGTTTTCGCGATTAGTTGTTTGGCGGATTCGCGGATATCCCCAAGACTTCGGATGGTTCGGCCGGTGAGTTCCTCGAGTTCGGGGATGTTGGGCGTCAGGACCGGGCGGAGGGGGGTTAGGATTTCCGGAAGAGACTTGGGGAGTGTCGGTTCGACGAGGCGATTGTCGTGGACGGGAAGGGAGGAGCGCAGTACCGGATCGACGACGACGGGGATTTTTCCGGCTGGGGCGAGTTCAGAAAGTGACTGCACAATGACTTCGTAAAGATTTGGCGAGGGAACGAGACCGATCTTGATCCCTCCGATTCGGTATTCTTGAAAAGCGGACTGCAATTCGAGTCGAAGTGTGCCGACGGCGCGAGGAGTGACTTGGAAACGAGATTTCGTCTGAATGGTAAATGCGGTGGGCAGGGGGACGAAAGGAATGGGGAAGGCGGCGGCGGAAAAGATGTCCACGATAAGCCCCGCTTTACCGGAGGGGTCCCAGCCCGCCATAAGGACGAGATGAGAGGGCCGGGGAGGAGCAGGAAAAGGGGCGCTGAAAAAATATTTTCCTGGAGAAACCATCCTGGGAAGGATAAACCGGCCCGAACGCGGAGAAAATCGGGAAATTTGGTCTTTTCCGGCCCTCAAAAAAATCAGTATTTTTTTCGCTTACCCGCTTGACAGCGGGCAAAAAATTTCATTTACTGAAAAGCGATGGCATTTCGGGGGAATCCGTCCAAGCGGATTCCAGGGACAAAAATATGTTTTATGATTGGGGAGAGAACCGCGTGAGAGTGAAAAAAAGAGAAGTGTGTAGCGGCCAAGAAGAAGAATCGCAAAAAAAGAGTTCTTCAAGCGCAAAAAATCGGAAATGGGAGATAGGGCGATACCCTCTCGAGGCGAGGGGGAAGGTGAAGTTATCGTTGTTTCTGGCCGCAATTTTTTCACTTGTCGTGGTTGCTGGTTGGTTCCAGGAAGCCCGCGCTGCTGGAGCGAATGCTGGCGTTTCGGTAAGTGACTTCGTCAATAATGATATCACATCGACAGGTGCGGACACGGCCTTAGTCCCAGGAGGAGACAGCACGCTCGCTGGAATCACGCTGGGAGCATTCGTCATCAGCAATCCCGATGCTCCGGCCGATACGCTTGCTGTGAATTTCGTAAGGGTGACAGTCAAATCCATTGGCAATAAGCCGGGAGACTCGGTCCAGCGAATAGCGGTTTACGGAGATGCCGACGACGACGGCCGCTTTTCAGCAGGAGACACCTTGGTTACCCAAGCCTTTGTTCCTGATATCGGTTCAACGTCGGATACCGCGAATTTTACGATGTCGACCACATTGGAATTAGGAATTAAAGCCGAAACGTTTTTTATTAACGTCGAACTGAAGAATCAAAAAGCGCTTAACGGACAAACGTTAGTTATATCCATTCCCAGCGGAGGGGTTCAAGTCCGCGGCGGGAATGATTTTCCGTGGTTTCCGTATCCTACGGTGACCTTCGATACGTTTCCCGTTTTCAATATCCGGGTGGATACGACCCCGCTGCCGGTTATCTCTCCGCTACCGCCGCCTTTGACAACACGGAACCCGGATTCGCGTACGCGAGAGAATGAATTCGTGGTTTGGCAAGGCACGGTCCAAGGAGAAACTCGCACACTCAACGGAGACAACGACACGCTTACGCTCTTCGCAGTCCATTTCGACGGACCGGCATCGGATCAGATCATTTCCGCCCGAATGGTTCTTGGCGCGGACAGTCGGAACGTCCCGCTGATTCAAACCGCCGATACCTACCTCTGGGCCGCTAGCAGCCTCGATTCGCCGCTGCTCGGCGCCGGAGTAACGGACACCTTCATTGTTTATGCCAGAATTTACGATACGACCCCCTTGGGCGAAACGCTTCAGGCCTGGATTCCCTTCGATTCGATTCAAACCTATCTACGATTCTCCAACGGGAACGAATCGTCGGCGATTCAGACGGTTCTCATCGACAAGGATACCATAATATTGACACCGACGAACCTGGGGAATATCAGTGTCTCGCCTTGGCAGTTAATCTATGATTCCATCTTGGTCTTCGAGGGGAGGTTGTACGCTGGTGCGGCACAAGATACGCTGAACAAATTCGGCATAGACATTCGTGATTCCTCAGGTGGTCCGGCGGGCGCGTTCAATCACGACTCGGTCGTTCAAGTCTTCCTGAACCTCGGCACGACGAATGGTGAGACCCAGCTCTACCGCTCGGGGGCTCCGAAGGATTCCACGTGGCATTTGGCGGCGCCGGTCAACGTAGATTCGGGAGCGATTCTGCGGGTTTATGTTCGGTTCGTCGATACGGATGTTTTGGCTGGTGAGACAGTGGCTTTCCGAATTCCAACGGACTCGGTAACGACGGTATTCTCTCAAGGCGCGGCCGGCGCCGTGGAATCGAACCGAGAAGTTCAATTCTGGTGGAGCGACACGGTTCAGATTGAAAGCGTCGGATTGCCCGATATCACGATTCATCCCGATTCGCGCGCTGGGAGCAATCCCGTTCTGGCGTGGGAGGGCTACCTTTTCGGTCAGACAACGAACCCGTTGTTGAATGATTCTTTACTGCAGCTGTCCGTAGGTTTTGATTCCATCGCCGGTCTGCCCGGTCCGGATTCAATGATACGGAGAGTGTGGGTGATCCGAGACAGCGGGACCGCGCGGGCGGAGACATTTATACTCGCCGCGTCAAGCGGCGATTCGGTTTGGAGCGTGACGGGAATTGAGACAACGATCGCGGCGGGAGACTCGATGCATCTCGAGGTCTACGTCGAGGTCTACGATACAGTTCCCGGCAAAGGGGAAACGCTGATGGTTGCCATGGTCGGCGACACGACGTCGACCTTTTATGCCGCCGATTCAACCGATTTTCGTGTTACAGGAAGGATTATCACTCTGCTGCGGCCCACAATCGCGGTCGAGACCTATCCGTTGCAGGACACGCTGATTCACCCGGATTCGAGGATAAGCGGTTCCGACACCTTCATTGTGCTGAGGGGCTATTTCCGTTACGACAGCGGTACGCTCGGCAACGACACGCTCATCAATTTCGGCGTCGTTCTGCAAGGTTCAGTCGCTAGCAACATTGATTCCGTCGCCTTGCGGGTAGGGAAGGGCGGTTATACCTATCTCACACGCTTGGATACCGGAGGTGGCTTGACAGGGGACTCGATCTGGGGCGTTTATGGCACGAATTTGTTCTTCGGATCCGCCGGGAAGGATTCCTTCTTCGAAGTCAGTGCGAGTCTGCAAGCCGAGACGCAGGCGTCGCTGACGACCGTGACGGCTTTTATTCTTGCGGATTCTATCACGACCATCTTCACCAACGTTGGTCCAGACTTCACGACGACGCCTCCGGATACGGTGACCTTTACGAGGCCGCTGTTGAAGGTCGGGTTCTATGATTTGCAAACGGACACCCTCGTCCATCCGGATTCTCGATTCCGTGCGGGGGATACGCTCATTGTCGTTGGAAGGATTGCGATCGGGCTGGATACGACGTCCGACCCACGGAGGATGGTGGATGTTCGTTCTGATACGATTCAAACGATTACGATTTCGCTCAAAGGTAATGCGAAGGACGAGGTGGATTCCGTTTTTGTGAAATTGGCGAACGGAACTATGGTGAGGCTGTTTAAGGTCTCGGCAGCGAGCGATTCCTATTCGGGAACGAATCTGGGGATACCCATTACGAACGTACCCCAAGACTCTGTGTTCCAGTTGCTCGTGGCCCTGGCGGACACGAATACCGGTTCAGGCATCGTGACAATGGATACATTGGCGGTCATCCTTTATAGTGACTCGGTCGGTTCCGCGTTTTCGGACACGGCTGCACCAGCGAATCTTGGAGATGGAGACACAATTCATCGAGCCGTTAATTTTGCCCGGCCCAGGTTGCAGGTGTTGACTTATGATTTGGGAGAGACGATCTTCCATCCGGATTTCCGTATTCGCGGAGACTCCGTCCTTTTGTTGCTTCATGGAGCAGTCGCCCTCGATACGAGCCCAACAGGCCGACGCGGTTTGTCCGGAGTACTCTGGGATACGCTCAACGTCTTTGGTGTGACGTTAAAAGGGAATGCGAAAGATCAAGTTGACACAATCTACCTTGCCGTTGGAAATTCCGGAAATACAACGGTCATGACAAGGGGAGCGGCGGACTCGGCCTATGCGGCGGCGCTGGGCGTGACGATCAACGCAGCGGATTCCGAATTCTGGGTTTACGCGGTTGTGCCCGATACCAACTTCGGGAGCGCCATTTTGACGGGGGAAACCTTGTCGGCCCAGGTGGCATCAGAATCCGTCGGAACGGTCTTTTCTGATACGACGTCAGTTGGTAACGTGGAGGCGGCGGATTCGGTGATTATCTTCGAACGCCCGCGCGTCGGTGTCACGGCCTATACGATCAATGCGGATACGCTCTTGCACCCGGATACTCGCGTTCGAGGGGAGACGCTCTTTGTAGCGTTCAGAGGCGCGTTGGTCTTCGATAATTCGGGGTTGAGAAAAGTCGCAATTCCGAGCGACACGCTGCAAATTTTGTGGGTCCGTTTTGACGGGGCGGCGGCGGACCAAATCGAGAGTGCCTTCGTGCAAGTGTCCTCTTCAGGCACGATGGTAGCGTTGTCGCAACTCGGAAACACGGACACCTGGGTTGCCTTTGGAATCGGGGCGAGCTTCCCGCAGGCCGATTCGGTAATCACAGTGAAAGCGTCCCTGGCGGATTCAAACTTCCTCGTACGGACCGGGGAAACGATCTGGGCATCGATTCAGTTCGATTCGGTTGTAACGGAGTTCAGTGATTCCGGTCCGGCAGCCGATGAATTCGGAGTCGACACTCTTACGTTTACGCGGCCGCAAGTCGTGATAAAAGCCTACAATCTTCCGGATTCCTTCTTCCATCCGGATAGTCGCGTTCGAAACGGGGACACACTGATCTTGGTGTTCCACGGGGCGTTAGATCTGGATACGACTGGAATCCGGGACGTTAGCGTGACATACGACACTGTGAACCTCTTTGCGGTGCAGTTTTCCGGAAACGCGGCCGATCAGATCGAGACGGCGTTTCTCCAGGTGAGCACGTCTGGAACGATGGTCGCGCTGGCCAAGGTCGCGGCGACGGGGGGCGACACTTGGTGGATTTCCCCCGCGGCCGCCGGCTTTACCCGGACCGATTCCGAAATCTGGATTAAGATTGCTTTTGCGGATACGAATACGAGCATTCCCACGGGAGACACGATCTGGGCGCGGGTCTTTGACGACTCCATTACGACCGTCTTCAGCGATACTGGCGCCGGGAACGCGGGTGCGGCCGATACGATTACGCTGACGCGCCCGGTATTGGTGGTAATCCCGTTCGAGCTTGGCGAGACAGTGCTCCACCCCGATTCGAGGATTCACGGAAGCGACTCCTGGTACGTCTTTGCGGCGCGGGTCACGTTCGATACAACGGGTACGAGGAATTTCGCGCAACAATTGAACTATGACAGGATTCAAAGGATCACGGTGCGCTTCCGAACGCGGACAGATACGCAGGCGGCCTACATCGATTCCGTTGCCGTCTTTACGTCCAATTTCGCGGAATCGGCGGCTTTGAGCGGCGCCGGAGTGGATTCCATCTGGGCCGGGAGCGGTCTAAGTCTGATGGTTAAAGTTCCACTGGATACGATCTATGTCGCGATCACGATTGGGGACACGACGAATGTGGATGCGTGGGGGAACGGAGAGACGTTGATGATGATCCTCGGAGCGGATTCGCTGGGAAGCGCGTTCTCCGATTCCGGACCGGCGAGCGACACTTGGACGAACGGAGGTGCGAAGAACGATACAGTAATCTTTCTGAGGAACGGAGTGCGTGTCCTTATGACAACGCTGGGGGACACGACGGTTCCACCGTGGCGTGCTCTCGACTCGAACCCCGTGCTCGTCGATTCCGGCTATATCATCGGCCTACCGTCGCCGACGCTCAATGATACGCTGACTCAATTCGGTGTCAGGATCGATACGGCGAACAATGCGGCAACGGGACTACCGGCGGATTCGGTGGTCGCCGTCCAACTCGTTCTTCTCGGACGCTCCGCTCAATTCGGCTTTATCACCTCGGATACAATCGATCTTGTTCAGTCAAAGGCGGAATCCTATGTCTGGTCGCTTGCCGCGGACACCGTGATACTCGATACCCAGCCGTTCCAGGTTTGGCTCGAGGTCGCCTCGAAGAGAACAGTCATTCCAGACACGATCTTCGTGAAAATCCCGGCGGATTCTGTGACGACGCTTCTGACAAGTGGTGCTGCGCCTTCGGCGGATACACACTCGAGCCGGATCGTCACCTTCTATTATCCCGATACTGTGACCTTTACGGTTGATTTTCTCCCGGATACCGTGGTAAATCCGGATTCCCGTCTTGGAGAGAATCCGTTCCTGATGGCCTCAGGGACGATACGCGGCCAGCAGTTCCAAATAAATCCCCTCGCTCATGACAGCTTGACGGCGTTCGGTGTCGTTCTTCATAGTCGGTTTACGGGCGGAAGGGAAGCCGATTATGTCGAGACGGTCGCTCTGAAATTGGGGGCGAACCAGGAGACGACGATTTACCTGGTTCGGTCGAACCGAAATATCGACCCGACCTTCTCGATCGTTCAAACGCATTGGACGATGCCGGCAGGGTCCGATACGGTCTTCGGTGCGGGAAACAACAACGTCGAAACGTATCAGGTTTGGGTAACCGTTGCGGACACGATAGGGCAGGATTCCCGCCTCAGTGGATTTATTCAGTGGGATTCCGTCTCGACCTTCTATCTGGCGGATTCCACCTCAGGGGCGGGAAATCTCTTCCAGTTGCGAACAATAACCTTCCTGAAAAACCAACTCGTTGTGGCGATGACCGACCTCGGCGACATCTCGATTTCGCCCTTCGATGAAAAACAGGATTCGGTGTTGGTGCTCAAGGGACAGTTCGCGTCGGCGCAGGAACCCAGCGATTCGCTGACGAACTTCGGTGTCGTCTTACGCACGAGTCCCGAATTGACTGATACCCTGGTGCGGTGGGTGAAGGTTGTGTTCGATCCGGGGGCGGTGACACCTGGTTTCACGAGCACGTTGGTGCAAGCGGCGCCAGGAACGACCGTTTATCGGTTGGCGGCGGATACAACGATCGATTCGGGGCAGGTCTTCCGGGTCTATGTTGCGCTCTACGACACCTTGGCGAAGAATACACTCAATCAGCCCGTGATTCTCGGAGACACGATCTTCGCCGAGTTCGGAAAGGACTCCGTACAGACAAAGTTTGCCGTGGGCAGCGTCGGCAACGAGACTTCGAATCGAGAAGTAACGATTTGGTATCAAGACACGGTTGTGATTGGTAACGTTGCGCTTGGAGACAGTACGTTGCATCCCGATCCGCAATTCTTGCAGCAGCCGTTTATGATTTGGTCGGGAACGTTGCGGCCGCAGCAACAGGCTGGGGTGCTTTCGGATACGCTCTTGCGGTTTGGAATCGGCTTCGAGGGCTCCCTTTTGAGCGGCGCGGCGGGTCGGCCTGATCGCGACAGCGTTGTAAGTGTCTTCATTCGGTTTGCCAGCGGAGATTCCGTGATGTTGGCACGCTCGAGTGAAACCTTCTGGGTCGTGAATCTCGATTCGACGACGGCGAAACCGGGCGCCGGTGACAGTGCAGTCAGCGTCTGGGCTCAGGTGTACGATACGGTCGTGCTGGGCGAGACCTTGGAGGCGTTCATCCCGAGCGACTCCGTCGTCTTCGCCTTCGAAGGGGATTCGGGCGTGAAAGTGGAAGGGACCCGCACGGTTACGTTCGATAAGCCGCAGATAATGGTGACGATGGAGGATCTCGGGAACATCCGGGTTTCGCCATTCCGTGATCAAAGGACGAACAATTTCACCAAGAGTGACTCCGTCCTTCTGGATTCAGGAATCATTACGTGGACTTCGACGATGCCGTACGACACCTTGGCAATGTTCGGCGTGGATATCGACGGGACGGATGGGATCAACGCGGATTCCTTCGAGCGAATGACGGTGATCTTCGACGGCCTGGGCGAAACGGACATGGTGCGCGATGCGGCGTCTTTCTGGAGGCTGCCGGATACGGCATTGAACATCCTTCCGCTGAACGTCAACGGGCAGAGATTCAGGGTCTTCGGCTTCCTGCCGGACAGCGAGGTTTTGGCCGGTGACACGGTGAAGGGAATCATCCGTGCGGATTCGATCCTGACTGCCCTGACGAAGCGCGGAGGCTACACGGATACGGACTCGAATCGGACTGTGGAGGTTTGGTACACGGATACGGTCGCGATTATTAACGATACAGCGTTGGGTGATTCGACGGTTCATCCGTCTCTATCGCCGACGGTGCTCAACGGCACGGGAATCGACACCAACAACCCCGTGGTCGCGTGGCGCGGCTATGTGATGGGCCAGACAAGCATTGCGACATTGCGGGATACGATGATCCGGTTCGGCGTGGACTTCTTCGGGAGCGCGGTTGGATCGACGGGCGATTCGATCGAGGCCGCGTGGTTGGGGTTTGCCGGCGGAGAATCGGTGGCGTTGACCCGCGACTCGGCGACGGGATGGTTCGCGAATCTGGATTCGTCGTTGGCGACGGGAGACTCGGTCTTCCTGAGTGTGAACATCCGAGTGGCGGAAACGATAGCAGTGCCGACGACGTTGAGTCTGCGTTTCGTTCCGGACTCGGTCCAGACCTTCTACGCGAACGAGGCAAACGGTGTCTTCGTAAGCAACCGGACGCTCACCTTCGATAAGCCGGGGTTGATCTTTACGATCGAGCCGAGGGATCCGGCGTATCCGGGTAATATTCAGTTGGGCTTCTTGCACGAGATCATGGCTTTCAGGGCGCAGAGTTCCATTCCCGGTGATTCGCTCGAATACCTCGTGGTGAATGTGGCGACGCCGTCGGGTGCGACGTTGAACAAGGCGATCGACACGATGCTGCTTGTGCGCGAGCAGTTGGTGAACGAGAAGTACGACACGGCCTGGATGCCGGATACGGTGGTCGGGTACTTTGTGAAATCGGGAGCCTTGGATACGGAATGGGTCTTCTCGAGGGATACGACGGCCTATGCGGCGGCCGGGAAAGCCGACAGCGTGAATCTCTCAGTGGATTCGGCGCCGTTCCTCGTCGTCGTGCGTTTCGCCGACACAGCGCAGGCTTGGATTGACTCGGTCGTGCAAGCGAGCCTGCCGGACAGCCGGAGTTTCTCGACGTGGTCGAAGGCCGGCCCGGCGAGCACGCTGCTGTATGATAGCTATGGGATCGGAAGCGTGGACACCACCCTCCCGATCGCGCCGACAACGCTGACGATTACGGTAACGGCCGGAAAGATGACGATTACGTGGGATGCTTCGCCCAGTGGTGATACTCAAATGGCTGGTGGCCAGTACAATCTGCTGACGGATTCCGGACTGGGGACCTTCCCGGGAACAACCGTGGTGGCGGTGCCGCACCTGAGCGGCCAGAAGTTTTACAGTGTGGACCTGACGACGCTTCAGGACGGGGTGGAGTATCGATTCTCGGTGGTGGCTCAGGACAGTGTGGGCAATCAGAGTGCGGCGTCGCTTGTGGCTTCGGCGGTCTTCCGCGGTGCCACGGTCGTGTTGCCGCCGGATTATGCCAGCGTCCAGATCACCTCGCCGCCGAACGGGCTGATCACGATGAGGACTCCGCAGATCGATTTGGCGGCGAAGGTTACGAGTGGGAATCTGGCCAATATTACCGGTGTTCGCTTTGAGATTCGGCCGCTAGTTGCGGGCGGTGTTTGGGACAGTACAACCGTTCCGTTGACGACGACGACGGTGGTTGACGGGAATGGAGACGTGTACTTTGTGGCGACGGTTGCAGGAGATTCATTGACGGCGGATTCCTACGAGGTCCGCGCGGTGGCGATCTTTACCAGCGGAACGGACACGTATGCACAGAGTACTTCGACGCTACTGACAGACAATTTTGGAGCCGCGCAATACGTCACGCTGGCGGATTCGGATGGATTGGGGGCGACGAGTCTGTTTGGTGCTGATCCGGGAGCGGATACGCAGCAGCAGGCTCTTGAAACGGCGCTCGTGGCGGTGGGGGCTGACACCACGAAAGCGACGGATGTGACGGTGGTGATTATTGAAATCTCGACGCGGTCCGGAGCTAAGACAGTTCCGATTGTTTCGCCGAAGGGTGAGGTGCGTGCGTCCGTAAGGATCGGCGAGAACGCCTTGGCCTTCGACACCGATCGCGTCCGGATCGCCGCGATGAACAACGGTATGCCCGATACGTTGATTACGGCGCTCAAGACTGCGGGTGTCCAAAATATCGCTTCGACTTACTGGATCGACGCGCATCTAGAGCGAGGAGGAGATAACTTTATCTTCTCGCAGTCGGATTCCACGCTCGTCACATTCAATTACTTCGACGCGAACAATGACGATATCGACGATTCGTCCGGCTTGAATGTCGAGAACATCAGCATCTTTACTCTGAACGCGCAAGGGCAGATTGAACTCGTCCCGACAACGGTCGATAAGGCCAACCATCTCATTATCGGGCGTGCGCGCCACTTCACACCCTTCGTCCTGGGCAACGATACCGGAGTGACGAATGCGGGCCTGAATCGCTTGCTCGTCGGTCCGAATCCGTATCGGCCGCATGATCCCGAATTCACGAAGAGAGGACTCCCGGCGGGCATCTACTTCAAGAACCTGCCGCCGAAGTGGAAGATCGAGATCTACTCGATCCTGGGTGAAAAGGTGATCGAGTTCACTTCAACGAGTGTGGGGGCGAGTCCGACGGCGGGACACGTTGTCTGGGATGCGCGAAATGAAGATAACCAGCCGGTTGCGAGCGGCTACTACCTCTACGTTGTCACTGATCTCTCCACGCAGCAGAGAGTGACCGGGAAGGTGGCGATAATCCGATGATGAGAGAAAAGAAGGTGTTAAAGAGAATTCTGGTTTCAGGTGTAGTGCTGGGAGTCTTTGCGGGTGGAGTGCTTGCCGCTGGAGATGCGGGGAGCTCGGCGGGATTGGTACTGCGCCTTGGTTCGGGAGCCCACGGTCCTGCGATGGGAGACGCCTACACGGCTGATGCAACGGGGATCGCTTCGTTGCATTACAACCCGGCTGGTCTGGGATTTACGGCTCGCGGGGAAGCGGGCGCGACGTATCAGAGATTGGTGTTGGATATCGCCCAGGGGGATCTGGGATTCGCCCACCCGATCAACAGTGTCTCCGCGTGGGGGATTTCGTTCAATTATATCGATTACGGAAAGACGCAGAGAGTTACGTTAAAAGACATCATCAACAATAATAATCCGTCGGTGACGTTTACCGGGCGGGATCTTGTTTTCGGTGCCTCCTATGGAAGACAGGTAAACAGCACGCTTTCGCTGGGCGTGACGGCGAAGATACTCAACTCTGAGATCGACAACGTGACGGCGACCGCTTTCGCCGCCGATGTGGGGCTCTCCTACCGGCCGGAGAATCTTCCTTTTCGGCTCGGTATTTCCGGGCAGAATCTGGGGACGACTCTGAAATTTGAACGGGTATCGGAGGATCTGCCCGCATTGGTTCGAGGAGGCATTGCGTTCGATTTCAACAGGGTTACGGTGGCGGCGGAGGTGGAGAAGGTGCGAAAGCAGAACGTGACCTTCAACGGCGGCGTGGAGTTCCGGGTGGTCGATATGCTGGCTTTGCGGGGCGGCTTTGACGGGCGCGTGGACAGCGACAACGGCTGGACCGCCGGCCTCGGACTCAACATAGGCGATCTTGCCGTCGATTACGCGTACATTCCGTTTGGCAATCTGGGGAACAATCACCGCGTTGCGTTGACCTACCAATTCGGCCCAAGCTACAAATAGGAAGAACTGGCGGTCTGGGGGGGAATTCAGCAGGCAGCGCTTTTTGAGGGCCGGCGTAAAACACACTTACAGTTAGACAAAGGGTGCGGCTTGTTCTTTGGGCGGGCAGGAACCTTTCGTGGTCGTTCAAAGGGCGGTCGGTGATGGACAATCGTGTGAGAAGAGAATATCGTTTGGCGTATGAGATCGAATTTTGGAATGAAGGGGTGCTTTTACGAGACCGGCGCCGGGAATGGCGGGAGAGAAGAGAGTGAGTGAAGAAGATTGGATTATTCGTGCCGGAGAACGGTTGGAGGAGCGAGTCCGCGGGTTGTCCAAACTTCTCGATGAGACGGTGAACGGGGCGGCGGGCGTAGCATGGCGGGAGGTTTTCAGACTTTGTTATGATTCGTTGGCGTCCGGCGGGAAGATCATTCTTTTCGGGAACGGAGGAAGCGCGGCCGACGCGACGCATATAGCCGGTGAATTTACCGGGAGATTTCTGAAGAATCGGCGGCCGCTTCCGGCGATTTCCCTGGGCGTCGAATTGGCGGCTGTGACGGCCATCGCGAATGATTTTGGATTCGACGAAATATTTTCAAGACAAATGAAAGCCCTGGCGCGTCCGGGTGATATCGCAATCGGGTTGACGACGTCCGGGAGGTCGAGAAATGTCCTGAAGGCCCTTGAAGCGGCGCGAAAATGCGGGGTGAAAACGGTCGCCTTTACAGGGCGGAAGGGTTTGAACGAGGGAAGAGGAGAAGAGGCGGATGTCGTAATCGCGGTCCCGGCGCGACATCCTTACGAAATTCAGGAAGTTCATAAAGTTCTCCTCCATACGTTATGCGAATTGCTTGAAGAACGCCTGACGGAAGGAGAAGCGATTTGAGCGAAGGCCCGTTCGGGAATGTGACGGTAACGATCTTGGGCGACGTTATCCTCGACGAATATCTTGTCGGTCGGGTGGAGCGATTGTCGCCTGAGGCTCCGGTTCCGGTGTTGGAGGTTCAAGAGCGGACGCGATCCCTGGGCGGTGCGGCGAACGTGGCTCGAAACGTGGTGGCCTTGGGAGGTCAGGCGCGATTATGCGGAGTCCGAGGGGAAGATGATCACGGGGAGGAGATTCTGAAATTATGCCGGGGGTTGGAGATTGATTCAGACGGTGTCGTGATCTCATCCGACCGGCCCACGACCTTCAAACAGAGGGTCATTGCTCGAACGCAGCAGATCGTCCGAATCGATCACGAGAGTGTGGAACCTCTTGGAAAGGATGTTCGGGACAGGTTGACGGCGGGGCTTCGGAGAGCGATGAAGGCGAGCGATGTGGTGGTCATTTCAGATTATGACAAGGGGGTGATTTCAAGAGAGATTCTGGAAGTCGTTCAGCGGGAAGCGGGGGGCATTCCGATCGTGGTGGATCCAAATGTCAGGCATTTTTTCGAGTATTCTCTGGCGACGGTCGTCACGCCGAATCATTTGCAATTGGAGAGGGTTTCGGGAAAGCGGATTCGCGGTGAGAAGGAATTGATCGAAGCGGGGAGGTCGATCAAGAAGAGGCTTTCCGGCCCCGCCTTGTTGGTGACCCGTGGTGAGGAAGGAATGTCGCTTTTCACGGGTGAGGTGGAGGTTTTGAAAATTCCGACGGTGGCAAGAGAGGTTTATGATGTCACGGGAGCCGGAGACACGGTCGTTGCGGCGTTGGCCTTAGGCTTGGGTTCGGGATGGGACTTGGTCGAAGCCGCGCGCACGGCGAATGTGGCCGCGGGGATCGTCGTTGGAAAGAGAGGAACGGCGGCCGTCTCGGCGCGCGAACTTCGGGAACGTTTGGACGAGTTGAAAGGCGGGAGAGATTAAGCGTGCCCGAAAACGAACGCGTGGGAACCTCTTCACCTTCCCTTGAAGAGTGGGTGGCGGATTGCCGGAGCAGACAAGCCCGCATTGTCTTTACGAACGGATGCTTCGACATTCTGCATGCGGGCCATATATTTCTTCTTCGACAGGCTCGCTCCCACGGGGACGTCCTTGTCGTGGGACTCAATTCCGACGAATCGGTGAGGAAGAACAAGGGACCTTCGCGGCCGATCAATTCGGCCGAGGATAGAAAATGCATACTGGAAGCGCTTCGCTTCGTCGATCGAGTTGAAATCTTCGAGGAAAGGACCCCCCTCAATCTTATCCGGCGCATTCGGCCGGATGTTCTGGTCAAGGGGGCCGACTATCGGAAGGAAGAGATCGTCGGAGCACGGGAGGTGGAAGGTTGGGGAGGGAAAGTGGTCCGGGGGAAATTGCTTCCGGGACGTTCCACAACCGATATGTTGCAGGCTGCTTCGGAGAATCGAACGGATCGGGCGTCGGAAAACGGAAAGAGAAGTGAGCGGGTCGTGGCGGTTATTCCGGCTCGGTTCGCCTCGAAGCGGTTCCCCGGAAAGATGCTGGCTCCCCTTGGAGGAAAGCCGTTGATTCGGGTTGTGGCCGAGAATGTGAAACGGATGGGGTTTTTCGACGACGTGATCGTCGCCGTTGATGACGAAAAAATCGCGAAGGCCGCAAAGGAGGCGGGAGTGAAGGTCTGTATGACGCGGGACGATCTTCCGTCCGGGACGGATCGCATCGCCTCCGCTCTGAGAGGAACCGATGCCTCGATCGTTGTCAATGTGCAGGGAGACGAACCGTTTTTGAAGAGAGAAGCCGTCGAGAAGGTGATCGAGGAATTGCGGAAGGATTCCCGCGCCGATATGGGAACATTGGCGGAACGCCTGGAGGATGAAGAACTCGCGCGGAATCCGAACATCACGAAGGTTGTCATGGACGAGAAAGGATTTGCACTGTACTTTTCGCGTGTTCCGATTCCGTATCGGCGGGATCGGGAAGCGCCGAGACCGCGGGTCTATTACAAGCACGTCGGTCTCTATGTTTTTCGGCGTTCTGTTCTGGAAGAATTTTCGCGCTGGAAGGTTGGTCGTCTCGAACGAGAGGAGAAGTTGGAGCAACTGCGATTTTTGGAGCAGGGGAAGAGGATCAAGGTCGTGGTTTGTGAAGAGACGGGAGCCTTGGGAATCGATCTCCCGGAGGATCTGGCTCGGGCGGAAAAGGAGATGAAGAAGGAAAATGAATGAGGAGTCCGCTCCCATCAAGGAACATGTTCCTCGCCTCGTCTGCCTGACGGGAGGAGTCATTTCTTCGTTGGGGAAGGGTATCGCCGCAGCCTCGTTGGGAAACCTGCTCAAGTCCCGCGGCTATTCGGTCGGAATAATGAAACTGGACCCCTACATCAACGTCGACCCGGGAACGATGAGTCCGTTTCAGCATGGGGAAGTCTATGTGACGTTGGACGGAGCGGAGACCGACCTGGATCTCGGACATTACGAGCGGTTTCTGGATGAAAACCTGACGCAGGCTCACAATGTCACGACCGGCCGTATCTATGACACCGTGATTCGAAGGGAGCGGGCGGGAGACTATCTCGGAAAGACGGTGCAGGTCATTCCGCATATCACGGATGAGATCAAGAGACGCATTGTGGACCTTTCGGAGGAGTATGAACTTCTTATCGTGGAGATTGGAGGCACGGTCGGGGACATCGAATCCCTACCGTTTCTCGAGGCGATCCGGCAATTGCGTCGGGATGTGGAGCGGTGCGGCGGAGAGATATGCTACGTCCACCTCACGCTGGTTCCCTTTCAGAAGGCGTCCGGGGAGATGAAGACGAAACCGACGCAACACAGTGTAGCCGCTCTCCGGGAGATCGGTATTCATCCTCATGTCTTGCTTTGCCGTTCCGAGACGGCGTTGGATACACCCGTTCGAGAAAAGATCGCACTTTTTGCGGACATCGACGTCGATGCCGTGATCGGTCTTCCCGATGTCGAGACGATCTATGAAGTTCCCCGGGTGTTACAGGAGTCGGGTTTCGACGAGATCGTCTTGCGTCAGCTTCGGCTCCCACAACGACCCGCCGATCGAAGTTCCTGGGACGCCTTCGTCCAACGCGTTCTTTCCCCCGAGAGCACGGTCCGGATCGGCATCATAGGAAAGTACATCGAACTCCACGATGCCTACAAATCGGTATTCGAGGCCGTCGTTCACGGGGGCGCGTTTCTTAAGGCGCGGCCGGAAATCGTATGGATCGATTCAGAGGATGTGGAGCGGGGTACGGCGGCGATGGACGAGATTGATGGGATGATTATTCCGGGGGGATTCGGTGAAAGGGGAGTGGAGGGAAAGATACTGGCGGCTCGGTATCTTCGCGAAAATGAGATTCCCTTTTTGGGAATCTGCCTCGGGCTCCAGTGTGCCGTGATCGAATTCGCCAGGAATCGCAGTGGTATCGAGGATGCTCATTCAACGGAATTTAGTCCCGATACGGCGCATCCTGTGATTCACATTATGGCTTCCCAGCGTTCCGTGAAGGACAAGGGGGGAACGATGCGGTTGGGGGCCTATCCCTGCCGTCTCCGCGGAAAGACGCTTGCGGCATCCCTTTACGGCGAGTTCTGGGGAACGGAAGAGATCGTAAAAGAGCGCCACCGCCATCGTTTCGAAGTCAACAATGCCTATCGCGACCGCTTGGCCGAATGCGGTATGATCTTTTCGGGACTTTCTCCCGACGGATTGTTGGTCGAGATCGTGGAGTGGCCGGCGCATCCTTTTTATATCGCCTGCCAATTTCATCCGGAGTTCCAATCGCGGCCGCTCAAGCCGCATCCGCTCTTCGCGGGATTGATTCGCGCCGCACTTCGAAAACGCTCCGAACGATAAGGACCGCCGTGGGGCATCGGGAGGAAGGCCGGGCCGGAAGCGGATCGAAGTGGAGCCGAAGACGGGCGAAGAGAAGGAAGGAGGATATCCTCTACGGCCGCCGCGTCCTTCGGGAAGCGCTCAGGAAAGATCCCTGCCGAATCAAGGAAATCTTTCTTGCGGGAGGAATCCCCAGGGAACTGCTCGAGGAAATTCGTTTCCTGGCGGCACGGCGCCGTGTTTCCTGTCACGAGGTGAGTCGTAAGAGGCTGGATCGGTTGGCGGAAGGGGGGGCGCATCAAGGAGTCGTGGCGGTGGCGGAACCTCGGGAGGAGAAGAACCTCGCCGAACTGCTTTTGATTTCGGGAGGGACGTCTTCCCCGCCTCTCTTTCTCGTTCTGGAGGGAATCACCGATCCCGGAAACCTCGGGGCGATAATAAGAACGGCGGAATGTTTCGGTTGTGACGGAATTGTGCTTTCCAAAAAGGGGGCGCCGCCGCTGGATCGGTCCACGGCCAAGAGATCGGCGGGCGCGGTCGAATGGGTTCCGCTCGCTCGAGTCGGCAATCTCCGGACGGCGATGCGGCGGATGAAAGACTCCGGCGTAACATTGATTGCGGCTGATCTCAGTCCGGGGAGCCGCGACCTCGGAGAAGGTCTTGCCGTCGAGGAACCGATCGCCGTTGTTTTGGGGGCTGAAGAGAGAGGAATATCGGAAGGAACCCGAGCCCTATGTGATCATCGGTTTTCCATTCCGATGGAAGGAAGAGTCGGCAGCCTCAACGTGTCCGTCGCCGCGGGGATAATGCTTTGGGAAATCTTCCGGCGAAGAATCGCGGCTGGAATCCGGGCCGGCGGGTGATACTTTGGTTCGCTCGGTTTGGAGAATCCACGCTTCCTGAAAAAATGAATCTGGGTTGGAGCGCGGGTATCCTGCCTCCTTCTTTGTCATTCCGCGGTGCGCACCCGTTGTCATTCCGAGCGCAAGCGAGGAATCCCCTCCACGGGGTATCCCGAGAGAAGGGCAAGGGTTGGGGCATGGGCAAGAAAAAGGGAACGGGGAAGGGAAACGAAAAAGGGAATGGGAAGCGCTTTTTGGGAGCGCAGGCATCCTGCCTGCAGGAATGAAAGCAGGACGTAGGCCTAGCCTGGAGCGTAGGTTCTCCAACCTGCGGGGCCGGTAGCGCCCCCGTCGACGGATTTAGGGCCAACCAGCCGGTCGCCGATCGGGCTGGTCATATCGACGCGGCGCCAAACGCGGGGACGAACTGTCAGAGTATCACCCCCGTCCCTTTCCCCCTTTCTCGTTCCCCCTTTCCCCGATTTTCTTTATGCCCCTGTTTTTGATAGGAGATTCCCGGCTTCCCGGTAATATAATTAACCGATTCCCATCGGTTTTGATCTGGAACGGGAGGGACGATCTTGAGAATTTGTCGGCGCGCGGAAGAATTGACGCCGTTTTTCGGTGGCGAATTCGTTCCGACAATGGGGGCGCTGCACGAAGGACATCTCGCCTTGGTGCGGCGAGCAAAGAGGGAGAGAGGCATAACCGTCGTCTCGATCTTCGTGAACCCGACGCAGTTCGGTCCAGGGGAGGATTTCGAGGATTATCCTCGAAGAGAAGAACAGGATTTGAGACTGTTGGAGAAGGAAGAAGTGGACGCGGTTTTCCTCCCGAGGAAGGAAGAGGTTTACCCCGAGGATTTTGCGACCACCGTCCGCGTCGATCGGCGCTTGACGGGAGTGCTCTGCGGAAAATACCGGCCGGGTCACTTCGACGGGGTGACGACCGTTGTCGCGCGTCTCTTCGGGCTTGTGAAGCCGAAGCGGGCCTATTTCGGATGGAAGGACGCGCAACAACTGATCGTGGTCAAGAAGATGGTGGAGGATCTCGCATTGGGGATTGAGATTGTCCCCGTGGAAACGGTGCGGGAAGCCGACGGCCTGGCTCTCTCCTCGAGAAACGCCTATCTCGACGCGGAGCAACGGCGCCGGGCGGCGGGGATTTTTCGAGCGTTGTCCGCGGGACGTGGTTTGGCGGAAAGAGGCTCGTGCCGTGCCGGAGACCTGCTTCGACGGGTGCGGGAGTTTCTGGAAAGAGACGATCTTTCGCCGCAGTATCTCGAACTGAGAACCGTGAAGAACCTGGAAGAGATCCGTTCGGACTCCGTTCTCGAAGCGGCTCCCGACGGGGAGGAATTATTATTGGCAACGGCTGTTCCGCTGGGAAAGGCCCGGCTGATCGACAATCTTCGTTTTCGCGCCAAGATCATCCGTAGAACTCCGGCCTTCGAAGGAGAAAGGAAATGAAGGCGAATCTCGCGAGGCGTGTGCTCTTTCTTTACGGGCGTCTCTGGAGTCATCCAAGACTCGTCTTCGAGGCGATCGAGGCCCGCCGCCCGATCGCGGACATCCTTGTAGGTGTCATCGCTTGTGGAGTTTTTTATGCCGGCGTGAGATGGATCGAATACGCTCTAATTGCGGGAGGGAATCCCGGGGCTTTCCCGGCCTTGGAAGCCGGCAAGGCTTATGGAATCTTCCTGATTTGGGCCGCGGGAACGGGGATCGTGGTTTGGGGCCTGGATGGGATGGCGAGGGAAGGGCGTTTCCTTTCCGTTATCCCCGTGCTCTTGGGATTCCTGCTTTCCGGAAGCGCTGTGGCGGTTTTCAGTGTCCTTGTCGTCGGCCTCCTGAATGTTTTGGACCTCGGGCCGTCTCCTCTCTTCTTTCTACGGGCCCTGGGCGGTGGATTTTCTTTTGCCGTGATGCTTCTTGCTTTTTGTGGGACGGCTCGAGGGATATTCAAGGTTTCGGCCTTCCGTGCCGCGGAACTTATTCTTTTCTCCGTCATTCTTTCAACGCTTTGTGTCGGCGGGCTGATCCATTTCGGGGGAAGAGTTTCCTGGAGATTTCTTCCGGGAGTTCCGCTTCCCGTAACGGGTTTGGAATGACAGTGTCGTTTTCACGAGCGGCAAAGAGAGGAAAACGGAGGGCCGGTATTGCGGGGCGAAGGAAAAAGGAGAAAAAGAGGATTTACCGAGCGGCCGTGATCGGTTGCGGGAGAATCGGGAGTTTGTTGGAGAGGGATCGCTTGCGCCCGCATCCCTGTACTCATGCCGGGTATTATGGATTTCACGAGCGGACGAAGATCGTGGCGGGGTGCGATCTGCGCCAAGACCGGTTGGAGGAATTCGGAAGGAGATGGAAGGTTCCCCCGTCTCGGCTCTTCAAGAAATACCAAGATCTTCTTTCGGTCGTGAAGCCCGAGATCGTCTCGGTGGCAACATACACGGAATCTCATTGTGAGATCGTCGTGGCCGCGGCGCGCGCCGGCGCAAAGATCATTCTCTGCGAAAAACCGATGGCGAGAAGTCTCAGGGAAGCGGATCAGATGATTCGAACCTGCCGTCGCTCCGGAACGCTTCTCGTGATCCACCATGAACGGCGTTGGCATCCGAACTACCGTGCCGTTCGCAAAGCGATTCAATCCGGGCTTCTGGGAGAAATTCGCACCGTTGTAGGAAACGTTCTGACGTCGGAGCCACGGAGGGACTGGCATGCCAACCCGGCGGTGAGCGGTGGCGGACCGACGCTTCATGACGGAACACATCTCTTCGATGCGATCCGTTATCTTTGCGGAGAGATTGTCTCTTTGCGGGGAGAGACGGAGCGAAAGGATCCGAAGGCGCGTGTCGAGGATACCGGCCGCGCGTGGATGGTTTTGGAGAACGGTGCGCGCGCTTTTGTCGAGTGCGGCGGGAGAAGGGAATATTTCAACTTCGAGATCGATATTCAGGGAACGCGCGGGAGAATTGTCATCGGAAACGCCGTCTATCGTGCATGGACGCTGGGTCCGAGTCCGCGTTACGAGGGGTTTGTGGAGTTTTCGGAGACCGCGCCGCCTCCCCCGCTTCTTCCCGACACCTTTCCTTTCATCGTGGAGGAAATATTGGAGGCGTATGAGGAAGGGCGAGCCAGTATTTCCTCGGGAGAGGACGGCCGGGAAGCCCTGCGGTGTGTTCTCGGGGTTTATGGTCGTGCCAGAATCGGTTCCGGTTTCGCGGAATGAGTTTCTGGTGGCCAGGGGCAGGAGACGGAGACTTCTCCTCGAGCGAATCCGCGGCCGGGCCGTGGATATTGGCGTACCATCGGATCGGAGCCGGGGGAGAGAGCACGGGGAGAACGGAAGCCGAGAATTTCTCGGACCATCTCGATGTGATCAGGAGTTGCGGGGAGCCGGTCGAGCTGAGCACCCTTCTTATGCGGGTCGCGGCCGGAACCGCAAGCGGCCGGGAGGTGGCGTTGACATTTGACGACGGATACCGCGAGCAAGGGGAGTGGGCGGTGCGGGCCGTCGATCTGGGGATACCGGTAACGATTTTTATCCCGACGGCCTTTCCGTCTTCAGGTCGGTCTTTCTTTTGGGAGGGACGTTCGCCGGAGGAAGCGGAAGGAATCAAGAGAAGATTGAGAGAGGGGGAAGCCGTTCCCGAAGGACGGCAACCTTCCGATGTGATGAACTGGGACGAACTGAGAGAGGTTCAGCGGAGGGGTGCTTCGATCGAGAGCCACGGCCATTCTCACGGTTTGTATTCGGGATTGAGTTTCGGCGAATTGGAACAGGATGTCGTTCGATCGAGGGAGATATTGAAACGGGAACTGGGTGTGTGTTCGACGGTCTTGGCTTTTCCGAACGGGGACTGGGCCGATTTCGATTCCCGCGCGGATAAAGTCTTGAGAAAAGCGGGCTTCGAATACGCCGTCACCGGAATCTTCGGAACGGTGGAGATGACGGATTTCCCCTACCGTATCCGCCGTGTCATCGTGACATCGCAGAGCGCAGATTCGTTGAGGGCCTTGCTGACGAGAGGGCGGAATCGCGCGGTGTGGAAGCGTCGGCTCGACCGCCTCCGCCTGCGATATTGATCGGAGCGGGTTCCGTGAATCGGATCGAGGAAACCGAGGATTTAGAAACCTTGTCTTCTTTTTTTCGAGAAGTCTTTCCCGAGGACGAGATCAATACGACGGTAGAGGTTCTTCGATGGCGGTATCGAAAATCCGCGCCGGACGCTTGGCGGGGGCGAAATCTCGTGTGGTGTTCGGAAGGACGGATCGCGGGTCATTTCGGGATTCTTCCCGTTCTTTTGAACGTAAACGGTGCCGTGGTTCGAACCGCCTGGTTCATCGATTGGGTGGTGTTCCCGGAGTTTCGAGGGCGCGCCGGAGGCATCCGCCTTCTTCAAGAGGCGCTCGAGCGTTTTCCGATCGGGCTTTGTGCGGGTCTGACGGAAAGAAGCGAGGGAATCATTCGGAGGATGGGATGGAAAGACCTGGGGAAAACGGATCGTTTCGTACTTCCTCTTGGTGTATCGGCTCTGCCGGGTTTGCGCGGATTCGAACGGCTCGTGGGAGAAACGGTCCGAAGAGCAATGGGTTTTTTCCGGACGGAGCGGCAGGATGTTGGAGAAACGTCGGAGGCGTTTCTTCCTCCGAGTCACGCGGTGAGGGAAGTCGGAGGGGGGAGTATTCGGGTGGTTAGGAACACGGAGTATCTCCGGGCCCGATATTCTGATCCGGCTCCGTGGCCGCGATTTTTTCTCGAGGTTTCGGGAAGAGACAAATCGGGAGCGGATTTTCGGACGTGGTCCGTGTGGAGTGTAAAGCCGGAGAGGGGGGGGGGCGGACGAGGGCGTATCCTGGAGTACCTGGCGAATACGGGGTCGCGGGAGGCGGTCGAGAAGACGATTCGAGCCGGTCTTCGCGAATGCCGTGCCCGCGGCGCGAACCTTTTGGAGTTCAACGGGCGGCGAGTTTTTCCTCCGGAGTGGAGGTTTCGCTTTCCGTTCATTCGCCGGGAGGGATTGAGGATGATGTGGTATGCGACCAAGAAGGCGGAGGTTCCCGAAGGAATCGGGAATGCGGAGGATTGGTATGTCACAGCCGGTGACGCGGATCAAGAGAGGTGACGTTTCCGGAGCCGTTTTTCATTGTCTTGCGTTTTCTCTTCGACGTCCCGACGGCGAGAAACGAAGCGGGAAAGGAGAAGGGGTACCGTTTCTCTTCTTTTCGTCGAGCGTCTGTTCGCGGAACCCAAAATCCTGTAGAATAATCCTTTGATGGAAAGGATTGGGAAAGATGACGGATGGCACGGTGATTGTTTATTCGAAGAAACGTTGTCCCTACTGCATCAGGGCAAAGGAACTTTTGCGGCGCAAGGGGGTCGCGTTCGAGGAAAGGGATGTCGAGGAGAATCCGGATTTCCGGCGGGAGATGATGGAGAAAGGCGGGGGACGGACTGTTCCTCAGATTTTTTACGGGGACCGGTATTTGGGGGATTGCGAGGAGCTGCACCGTCTCGAGGCAGCCGGGCGTCTGGATGGGCTTCTGGGCAGGGAGGAAACTCGTGAGCGGAGGGAAGGGAAGGTAATGAACGAAGCGGCCGAAACTGTGGAGAAGATCATCATCATTGGATCGGGTCCGGCGGGGTATACCGCGGCCATCTACGCTGCGCGCGCGGAGATGGCGCCGGTGGTGATCGCCGGCCCCAGTCTGGGAGCGGCGGCGTTGCCTCCGGGAGGCCAATTGATGTTGACGACGGATGTCGAGAACTACCCCGGTTTTCCGGAGGGAATCGAAGGCCCGGATCTGATGGCGAAGTTTCGAGAACAGGCCGAGAGGTTTGGAACGCGGGTGATCGACGGAACCGTCGAGTCGGTGGATTTGAAATCGGAGCCGAAGGTACTTCGGGCGGGTGAGAAGGAGTATCGCGCTCATACAGTGGTGATTGCCACGGGGGCGGCCGCGCGATGGTTGGGGTTGGAGAGCGAGACACGTTATCGAGGAAAGGGGGTCTCCGCCTGCGCAACGTGTGATGGCTTCTTCTTCAAAGGGGAAGATGTGGCGGTTGTCGGCGGCGGCGATACCGCTCTGGAGGAGGCGTTGTATTTGACGAATTTCGCCAAGAGTGTGACCGTGATTCATCGCCGAGACGAGTTTCGGGCCTCAAAGATCATGCAGAAGCGGGCCTTCGGGAACGAAAAAATCCGCGTCCTTTGGGATACCGTTGTCGAGGAGGTGCTCGGAGACGACGCCAAGATGACGGGGTTGAGACTGAAGAACGTGAAGACGGGTGAGTTTCACGAGGAACCTTTTGCCGGGCTCTTTGTCGCGATCGGTCATATTCCGAACACGAAACTCTTTCGCGGTCAACTGTCTCTCGACGATCACGGATACATTGTGGTTCCCGATCCCGGGAGGACGGCCACGGAAATCCCCGGGGTTTTCGCTGCGGGGGATGTGCGCGATGCCTATTATCGGCAGGCGGTGACCGCGGCGGGCATGGGATGTATGGCCGCGATCGAGGCGGAACGATATCTTCAAGAAAAGGAAGCATAAGGGAGCACGGGAAACTTTTTTCGAAGGAGAGGACGATGGCGGTGAAGCGGGAAAAGCGGAATGACGGACCGGTGAGTCTGGATGCAGAGGTTCTAGGACCGATTCCCGGAAGTCGGAAGGTGTACGTGACAAGCGCGAGGTCGTCTCTTCGGGTACCGTTTCGTTTGGTCGAACAAACTCAAACGCGCGAACATCGGGAGAGCCTTGAAAGAGGAAAGGTGATCCGGAGGAGTCGCGAGAATCCTCCGCTCTACCTCTACGATTCCTCCGGGCCCTATACGGAAGAAAAACCGGTTGTCGATGTGAAAAGAGGGCTTCCTTTGTTACGTGAGAAATGGATCGAGCGGCGGGGAGATACCGAGATACTTCCGGAAGCAACGTCGGAATATATCAGGAGGCGTTCGAAGGATCCGACGCTGGAAGCGGTTCGTTTTCCATCGAAGAGGAGAATTCGCAGGGGACGTGCGGGGAGCGCGGTCACGCAGATGCATTATGCTCGGAAGGGAATCATTACGGAGGAGATGGAGTTTGTTGCGGAGAGGGAGAATCTCTTGAGGGAGAGCTATTTTGAAGAGTTGTGCCGGCGGCCGCCCGGAATTTACTCGACGGCGGCGTTCCAGAGGAAGGTGACGCCGGAGTTCGTTCGGGAAGAGATCGCCTCGGGCCGGGCCATCCTTCCGGCAAACGTAAACCATCCCGAGAGTGAACCGATGATCATCGGCCGGAATTTTCTCGTGAAATTGAACGCGAACATCGGTAATTCCGCGGTGACCTCGACGATCGGGGAGGAATTGGAGAAGATGATCTGGGCGGTGCGGTGGGGGGCCGATACGGTTATGGATCTCTCGACTGGAAAGAACATTCACGAGACACGGGAATGGATTTTGAGAAATTCTCCGGTTCCGATTGGAACGGTACCGATCTACCAGGCCTTGGAGAAGGTTGGGGGGATACCCGAGGAATTGAGTTGGGAGTTGGTGAAGGATACGTTGATCGAGCAGGCGGAGCAGGGCGTTGACTACTTTACGATCCATGCAGGCGTGTTGAAGGAATACATCCCCTTGACGGCGCGCCGCTTGACCGGAATTGTGTCGCGCGGCGGCTCAATACTGGCGAAATGGTGTCTCGCTCACGGCAAACAGAATTTCCTCTACGAACATTTCGACGAGATTTGCGAGATTATGAAGGTTTACGATGTCGCCTTTTCTCTCGGTGATGGTTTGCGTCCCGGTGCCATTGCCGATGCGAACGATGCGGCTCAGTTCGCGGAACTGCGGACTCTGGGAGAACTGACCCGACGCGCTTGGGAGCAGGATGTTCAAGTTATGATCGAGGGCCCGGGCCACGTTCCGATGCATTTGATCGAGGAGAACGTCAGGAGGGAGAGAGCGGACTGCGCCGAGGCACCGTTTTACACGTTGGGTCCGCTCGTGACCGACATCGCCCCCGGCTACGACCATATGACCTCGATGATCGGTGCCGCGATGATCGGTTGGCATGGGACGGCGATGCTCTGTTACGTCACTCCGAAAGAACACCTGGGTTTACCCAACAGGGAGGATGTGAAGCAAGGCATTATTGCATACAAGATCGCTTGTCACGCGGCTGATATTGCGAAGGGCCATCCCGGCGCGATTGCTTGGGACAATGCGTTGGCCCTGGCGCGTTATGAATTTCGTTGGGAAGACCAATTCCATCTCGGGTTGGATCCGGAGACCGCCCGCGCCTACCACGACGAGACACTTCCCCAGGAATCGATGAAGACCGCGGAGTTCTGTTCGATGTGCGGCCCGAGGTTCTGCTCGATGCGGATCACGGAGGAGATACGGCGCCTGTCGCTCGAGAAAAAGCCCAAAGGCGCGGCCGACGGAGTCGAGGGAGATCGAATTTCAGCATCGTAGAAGGTACCGGGTCGGCGAGAAGGAGAGGATTTCGTGATCGCGGGATTGCGGGAACGGTGAGCCGGCGCATTTATTTGGACCATAATGCAACGACGCCCGTGGACGAACGGGTCCTGGAGGCTATGCGGCGGTTTTGGAGGGACGATTTCGGAAATGCCGCGTCTCGTCATCACGTCTTCGGGTGGGAAGCCCAGGCTGCCGTGGAGGAAGCAAGAGAAACCTGTGCGGAATGTCTCGGGTGTGAGCCGAACGAAATCATCTTCACTTCCGGTGCGACCGAGAGCATCAATTTCTTTTTGAAAGGGATCTTCGCCGGCGGAAGGATGGGAGGGAGATTGATTACGAGTGCCGTTGAGCATCGGGCGGTGCTGGATACGGCTCGGTATTTAGCCCGGTGGAATCCGGAGATTCACCTCGAGATCCTGCCGGTGGATTCCACGGGGCGTGTTGAGATGGAGGCCTTGCGGGAGCGGCTCCACGCCGCAACGGAGGCCCCCGATGGGGAAAAGGTGATTTCCCTTATTCATGGCAACAACGAAGTCGGAACGCTGAATCCCGTCCGGGAGATTGCAAGTCTGTGTCGGGAGGGAGGATGGCTCTTCCATTCCGACACGACCCAGACGATCGGGAAGATTCCCTTTGACTTTGCAAAGATGGCTTTGGACTGTTGTTGCGCCAGCGCTCACAAGTTCCACGGTCCCAAAGGCGTCGGCCTGACGGTTCTTCGGGAGAACCTCTTCGGCCGAATCGAGCCGCTGCTGCACGGAGGGGGGCATGAGCGCGGAAACCGGTCCGGAACGCTGAATGTGGCGGGCATCGTTGGTCTGGCGGCGGCCTTGAAAATCGCGTGTGAGGGGAGGGAGGCGGAGGGGCGGAGGCTTTTTTCCCTGACGGAGCGGCTTTGGGAGAGGATTCGGGAGAGGATCCCCGAGGTGGAAAGGAATGGAGATCCGGAAGAGCGTCTTCCGGGGACGCTGAATGTCTCTTTTCGTTGCGTGGACGCGGAGGCTTTATTGGTGAATATGTCCGAAATCGCTCTTTCCTCGGGTTCCGCCTGTTCCAGCGCCCACCTCGAGCCGTCCTACGTCTTGAGGGCGATGGGCAAGGATGAAGAATCTCTTCATGGTTCGGTACGGTTCAGTCTGGGCCGGGCGACGACCGAAGAAGAGGTTGACTATGTCGTGGAGAGATTGGCGGCGGAAGTCGAGCGATTGCGAAGAGTGTCTCCGCGTTGGAACGCGACGCGGAAGACCCAAACGGCTTCCTGGGGAAACTCTCCGAAACATTAGAAAGAAACGGAGAAGCGGGGTATGCGGTTTCTCCAACCCGAGGAAGTCGAACGCGGATTCTCCAACCTACGGAATGAACGAAGTGACTCGCCGCGGACGAGAGTACACACGCTCGCCTTCGATAGAGGAAGGGAGGCGGGTTCTCGAATTCACGCGGTATGCGCGCGCCACCGTGCGCGGCGTGCCCGTACGTGTTCTTTCCGCCGCTTCCCCGTGCTCCACGGGTTCTTGACAACCGCGTTGCGCAAATTCCGAGGAGAAAAAAACGGAAAAAAGAATAATTTGTGATAAAAAAAGATTATAATGTTTCCAGGAAAAAAGAGGAAGAACGGGACGTTATGAGACGAGAAGAATGAGATTTCGAACGAAACTCCTCATCACGCTGGTCGGGATCGTGGTGTTGTCCCTCCTTCCAATGACCTATCTCCAGATTCAGCTGATATCGCGCGAAGGAAAGATCGCCACGGAGCGATTTTCGCAGGAAGCCTACCAGGCCAAGCGGAACCTCCTGCGGACGCTGATCAACACGGTGGAAACGATTCATGAAAAATATCTCGCTGAAATTCACGACGGAGGAATGTCGGAAGAGGAGGCCAGGCATCGGTTCAAGGAGATCGTTCGAGCCATGCGTTACGATGGGGGAAACGGATACTTTTGGCTTCACGAGTGTTTTTCGGATCCGGAAAAGGATTCGGAGGCCGTGGTTGTCATGCATCCGGTCGCCGAGGAAGTTGTGGGACGGCGCATCGGTGAGTTCAATGATTTCGAGAAGTTGGAACGGTTGTTCGTGGAGGGGCGCGTTTACAATGTCGGGGATCCGGAACTTCATAAACGAGGTATCTCGGGATCGGATTTCCTCTTGGAGATGAACCGGGTCTGTCGGACTTCCGGAAGCGGTTTCGTTACGTACTTCTGGAAGAAACCGCTTCCGGACGGGACGAGCACGGAGGAAGGATATCGAAAACTGGCCTTTGTGGCGGCCTTGCCGGAGTGGAATTGGGTGGTTGGAACCGGAGTCTATGTGGACGATATCACGAAGGAGGTTGCAAAAAGAAGGCACTTGGTGAAGCAGAGAATCGAGGCGGTGATCAAGAAGAATGCTCAAGTCGCTTTCGTTCTCCTGGTGCTGGCGGTTTGCGCGGCGCTCGTGATCGCGGAGATCCTCTCCCGCTCGGTCGATGAGATCGAGGAATACGCCAAGGCGGTCACCCACGGAGATTACACCCGTCTGATTCCCGTGTACGGGACCGATGAATTTCGGGATATGCGGGAGGCGTTTCGAACGATGCAGGAGGCGATCGCGGAACGCCAGGAGGAGTTGCGTCGACGCGCGGCGGAGTTCGAGAAGATAAACGAGCGGCTCGAAACGCTCAACCTCAGGAAAAATGCGATCCTGGCGACGATTTCCCACGAATTGCGGACGCCGATTGCTCTGATACGCGGTTATTGCGAACTGCTTTTGCAAGAACGCCTGGGACCGTTGACCGGACTTCAGAAGGAGAAGATGAGACAGTGTTTGAAGAAATGCGATGCCTTGGCCGAAATGATCTCGGAGATGCTTGCGGTCTCGCGGATGGGGGACCGGGAAGAGAAGCCCGAAGTGCTCGATATGGAAGTCCTCGTCCGGGAAGCCGTCTTGACAGTCTGCGAGGACCATCCGAATCGGAAGTTTGAGGTCCGGCGTGTCGGCGGAGATACGTCGGAGAAGGCCTTGGTGAGGATGCGGAGGATTGCCGCCGAACGAACGCTTTTGAATCTTCTCTCGAATGCAGTGAAGTTTTCCGGGGAAGAGACTTCGGTGACGGTGGAGATATCCGTTGAGCGGGAATATGTGGAGGTTGCCGTGATTGATTATGGAATAGGTATACCGGAGAAAGAACAGGAGAATATCTTCCGGAGGTTTTATCAGGTTGATCAGAGTTATTCAAAGAAGCACGGGGGGTTGGGGTTGGGATTGGCGATCGTGAAGGAGAGTGTAGAGTGGGAAGGGGGCACGGTGGAAGTCAAGAGCAGACCGGGAAAAGGGGCGACCTTCATCATTCGCCTGCCGCGCGCGTAGAGAACAGGGAGTTCGAAGCACCTCTTTCATCGCGGGAGTGGTGGTTCGAAGATTTTCGTGGAAAGGCGACTTTAAAAGTGATAAAATGAGATCGAAGGGTGAGGGAAGAGAGAGGAATTTTCTTCGACAAGGAGTGTGAGGGTTATGGTTGAGAGCAACGTGGTGAAACGATGCCCCATCGAGGTGACGGAACGCGCCCTGAAGGAACTGAGGCGAATCATCGAGGATCGAGGAGTCGAGAAGGACGGGATCGGTTTGCGGTTGGGGGTACGCGACGGAGGGTGCAGCGGGTTCAGTTACGTGATGGATTTCGAGGATGCGGCGAAGGAGCAGGATCAGGTCTTTGATATCGATGGTGTTCGGATATTTCTGGACCCGAAGGCCTATTTTTTCCTCAACGGGATGACGGTTGATTTCGAGGAAAGCCTGATGAACCGGGGTTTCGTCTTCAAGAACCCCAACGCGGTAAAGACGTGCAGTTGCGGGAAATCGTTCGCGGTTTAGAAGGCAGCCTCCCGTTCTGGCACAATAAATCAGAGGCATGACTTTTTAGAGATCGAAGATATTCGTGGGATTGATTGCGGCTCCCCGCGGAATTTGCGGGCTTTCCATGGAACGATATCCGGATAAGATTTCCCTTCGCGGTTTTCCGAAAGGGGAAAGCAGCGGAACACGTGGTGAGAAATCTTCCGCATTTGGAGAGAGGAGATAGGAGAAAGAGGAAGAAGGACAGGCGATGACGGAAGAAGGAAGAGAGGACAATTCCTGGCATCCCGAGGACACCGACCGGCCGCGGATCGATTGGGGGCTTCTTCGGCGTGCCGGTCGTCTTGTGGATATCGTCGGGCATACTCCGGCCGTTCGTCTCGATAAATTGACCAAAGGGCGGTTCACATTGATCGCGAAGTTGGAGGGGCTCAATCCCGGGGGATCGGTGAAGGACCGGACGGCCTTGGCGATGGTGATGGACGGGATTCGGCGCGGGGTGCTGACGAGAGAACGTCGCATTTTGGATGCGACGAGTGGGAATACGGGAATCGGATATGCCTGGATCGGTGCGGCGTTGGATATCGGAGTCACTCTTTGCGTGCCGGCCAATGCCTCGCCGGAACGGTTCGCGATTTTGAAGGCTTTCGGAGCCGAGGTCATCAAGACGGATCCACTCGAGGCGACGGATGGTTCTCAGCGTGTGGCTCGTCAGATGAAGGCGGAAGACCCGGACCGATGGTTTTATCCGGACCAGTACGCCAATAATGCGAACTGGCGCGTTCATATGCGGACGACCGGTCCGGAACTCTGGACGCAATCCCGCGAGGCCCTCACCCACTTTGTTTCGGTGATCGGCACCACGGGAACGCTGGTCGGGTCTTCACGGTTCTTTCGAACGATGGGGAACACAATCCGAATCGTGGAGGTTCAACCGGATTCAGCGATTCACGGTTTGGAGGGAATCAAACATCTCCCGACGGTGGATGTTCCGGAGATTTACGATCCCGAGGCCAAAGACGAGTTGATTCGGGTGAGCACGGAGGAAGCGCAGGATATGTGCCGGTTCGTGGCGCGGCTCGAGGGTGTCCTGGCGGGGCCCAGCGGAGGTGCGAATCTCGTGGCGGCGATGCGCGTGGCGGAGCGGGCCCGCGAAGAGAAGCGGCATTTGGTTATCGGCCTTTTGTTACCGGACAGCGGTACGCGCTATCTTCACGATCCCTTTTGGACCGGTGAGGGTTCGTCCGGAGAGGGAGGAAATACCGCAGGGAAGGACGGGGAACGCGAAACGTGAGGATCATTTTTTCCAGGCTCCTGTGGGAGGACATCCGCCGGCATTCCGCGGAAGGGTACCCGGAGGAAATCTGCGGGATATTGATCGGAGAGGAAAGGGGGGCGGAGCGGCGCGTCTCGAGGCTTGTGCGGGCGGGAAATAGAATGGAGGAGAATCGGAGACGGCGATATCTTATCGAGCCCTTGGAGTTGGCGCGGGTCGAGCGGGATGCGGATGCCCGCGGGGAAACGCTATTGGGATTTTACCATTCCCATCCCGACCATCCACCCCGCCCCAGCGAAACGGATCTGGCATGGGCGTGGCCTTTTTACTCCTATGTCATACAGTCGGTGGTGAAGGGGGAACCGAAGGAAGGAAGATGTTGGAGGTTGAGGGAAGACGGTAAAGGTTTCAGAGAGGAGGAGATCGTTGTCGAATGATTAAGGTTCAGATACCGACGGCCTTGCGGCGTTTCACGAACGGCGCGGGAGTCGTCGAAGTGGAAGGCTCGACAGTAGGAGAGGTCTTGAAGAATTTGGCGGAGCGTTATCCGGAGATCGGAAAGAATGTGCTCGATGCCGAGGGAAACCCCCGAAATTTCGTGAAGGTCTTTCTCGAGGAAGAGGACATCGCCGCCTTGGAAGGACTGAAGACGACCGTTTCGGAAGGCCAGACCGTTCTTTTGATTCCTTCCATCGCGGGGGGAGGAACGGCGTTGACTCCGGAAGAGTTGAAACGGTACAGCCGGCATATCATTCTTCCGGAGGTTGGGAAGGAAGGGCAGGAGAAATTGAAGTCGGCGTCGGTTTTGATCATCGGCGCCGGCGGGTTGGGATCCCCTCTGGCCCTTTATCTCGCCGCCGCGGGGATCGGAAGATTGGGGCTGGTGGATTTCGATGTGGTCGATGAAACGAATCTTCAGCGACAGGTTCTCTATGTTCAAGAGGATGTTGGACGATCGAAGTGTGAACGGGCCGCGGAGAAGATTCGCGGAGTGAATCCGAACGTCGAGGTGAAGACGTACGAAGAGAGGTTGAGTTCGGAGAACGCCATGGAGATCGGCAAGGATTACGATATCATCATTGACGGTACGGATAATTTCCCGACCCGATACCTGGCGAACGACATCTCGGTCTTTTTGGGAAAACCCAACGTGTACGGATCGATCTTTCGTTTCGAGGGGCAGGCGTCCGTATTCGATCCCGGCCGAGGCGGACCGTGCTATCGGTGTCTTTACCCGGAACCTCCTCCGCCGGGAATGGTTCCTTCCTGCGCGGAGGGCGGCGTTTTGGGAGTTTTGCCGGGGATCATCGGAGTGATTCAAGCGACGGAAGCGATCAAGATTCTTCTCGGCGTCGGTGAAACGCTTGTCGGACGGTTGCTCCTTTTCGATGCTCTGAGTATGCGTTTTCGGGAATTGAGGATTCGGAGGAATCCGGAATGTCCCGTCTGCGGAGAGCACCCCACGATTACTTCTCCCATCGATTACGAGCAGTTTTGCGGAATCGGAGCGGAAGAGGAAGAGGAGATTCCAACGATAACGGTTTCGGAGTTGAAGGAGCGGATCGAGAAGGGCGACGCTCCGGTGCTCGTGGACGTTCGCGAGCCTTTCGAGTACGAGATCTGTAATCTGGGAGGAAAACTGATTCCGTTAGGAGAAATCCCGGAGAGGTTCTCGGAATTGGATCCGAATCAGGAGATCGTGGTGCACTGCAAGATGGGAGGCAGGAGTGCGAAGGCGGTCGAATTCCTGCTGGAGCATGGATACAAGCACGTGAAGAATCTTGCCGGAGGGATCAACGCGTGGCGTGAGGAGATCGATCCCGATCTGCCGGCGTATTGAGCGAATGAGGAACGGCGGGCCTCTTCAGAAAACCGGCGGAGATTTTCAAGAAGAGAAAAGAGCATCCATGGGAAGATATTTCTATAAAGTTCGTTCCGTTTCATCCGATGAAAATAGGGACAGGACTCCATGGTTTCCGAAGGAAACCACAACACTGATTCTACAAAGAAGGAGAAGGCGGATGAGCGATACAGAACGGAACGTCATTGACCTGGACGACGGCTTTGTTGGAATCGACGAAGCGGCGCGGTTCCTGGGTGTCTCCCAGGCGACGATTCGCCGGATGACGGCCGCGAACAAACTGCGTTGCTATCGTTTTTCCAGAATGGGCCACCGCCGGTTCCGGAAGAGCGATCTTCTGGAGGCGTTCGAGATACGTTACAACGAGCGCAAAAGCGCGTAAGGGTTCGCTTCTCCCGGAAGGCGGTGGGGGGCGCCGCTTGGGAGAAGAAAAAACCCCGGCCGATGTTCGGCCGGGGTTTTTCTGTTTTTCCGGAAAAGGTGGGGGGATTAGTATTCGGGATTGGGCATGGGGGGAGTCTTCTCCTTTTCCGGAATTTCGGTGACGAGGCATTCCGTCGTCAGCATCATGCCGGCGATGGAGGCGGCATTTTGCAACGCGGAACGCGTCACCTTCGTGGGATCGATGATCCCCTTCTTGACGAGGTCACCGTATTCCAGAGCATCGGCGTCGAAGCCGAAGTTGCCCTTTCCTTCCTTGACCTTCTCGACGACGATGGATCCTTCCAGTCCGGCGTTGTTCGCGATGCGGCGGAGAGGTTCCTCGAGAGCCCGCCGGACGATATCGACGCCGATTCCTTCATCGCCCTTGAGGTACTTGTCGTTGATTCCGCCCTTCCCTTTCGTCAGCGCGTTTTGAGCGCGGATCAAGGCGACCCCGCCTCCGACAACCAGTCCTTCCTCGACGGCCGCGCGGGTAGCGGACAAAGCATCTTCGACACGATGCTTCTTCTCTTTCATTTCCGTCTCCGTCGCCGCGCCGACGTTGATCACCGCTACGCCGCCGGCGAGTTTGGCGAGCCGTTCCTGCAGCTTCTCGCGATCGTAATCCGAAGTCGTTTCCTCGATCTGGAGTTTGATCTGCGAGATACGGCCTTGAATATCGCTCTTCTTCCCGGAACCCTCGACAATCGTCGTCTCTTCCTTGGCGATGACGATTCTCTTGGCGCGGCCGAGGTCGGAGAGTTGAGTCTGGTCGAGTTTGAGGCCGACCTCCTCCGAAATGACGCGACCGCCCGTCAAAATGGCGATGTCTTCCAGCATCGCTTTTCGCCGATCACCAAAGCCCGGGGCCTTTACGGCAGCGACCTGCAGTGTCCCACGGATCTTGTTTACGACGAGCGTCGCCAACGCCTCGCCCTCGACGTCCTCGGCAATGATCAAAAGCGGCTTGCCGCTCTGCGCGATCTTCTCGAGGACCGGAAGGATGTCCTTCATCGCGCTGATCTTTTTGTCGTGAATCAAAATGTACGCATCCTCGAGCACGGCCTCCATTCTCTGCGGATCCGTGATGAAGTACGGGGAGAGGTACCCTTTATCGAATTGCATTCCCTCGACGAGTTCGAGGGTTGTCTCGAGGGATTTCGCTTCTTCGACGGTGATCACGCCGTCTTTTCCAACCTTCTCCATCGCGTCCGCGATCAGTTTCCCGATTTCCCGATCGCCGTTGGCCGAGATCGCCGCGACGTTTTGGATTTCATCCCTCCCCTTCACCTTCGTTGAGAAGTTCTTCAACTCCTCCACGACGGCATTGACGGCTGCATCGATGCCCCTCTTGATGGCCATCGGATTTGAGCCGGCCGCCACGGCCCGGAACCCTTCATTCACGATCTGCTGGGCCAAAACCGTGGCCGTCGTGGTCCCGTCGCCGGCTACGTCGTTCGTCTTCGAGGCAACCTCCTTCACCATCTCGGCACCCAGATTCTCGAACGGATCCTCCAACTCGATTTCCTTCGCGACGCTGACGCCGTCCTTCGTCACCGTCGGTGAGCCGAACTTCTTGTCCAAAACCACCAACCGCCCGCGCGGCCCCAGTGTCGCGGATACCGCCGTCGCCAACTTGTCCAGCCCGCTCCTCAACTTCGAACGGGACTCTTCATGAAAAACCAGTTGTTTCGCCATCGTCTCGCTTCCTCCTTATTCCAGAATTGCCAGGATATCGTCTTCCCGCATAATCACGTACTCTTCGTCGTCGATCTTCACATCCGTTCCGGAGTACTTCCCGAAAAGTACCCTGTCACCTTTCTTTACCTCGAGCGGAATCCGCTGATTGTCATCGCCGGTCTTCCCCGGGCCCACTGCTACCACTTCGCCTTCCTGCGGCTTCTCCTTTGCAGTGTCCGGAATGATGATTCCGCCCTTCTTCTGTTCCTTCTGCTCCAACCGTTTGACCAGGACTCGGTCATTCAGGGGACGAACCTTTGCCATCCTTTTCTACTCCTTTCCTCAAGAAATTCTTGCGCTCCGTTCTTCGTTCGGGAGCCAAACTTTGTTCTGGATTGAACCGGTCCCGTACCGGTTACGCCTCTCCTTTCACCTCCCTTTGCAAATGTTTCGTTTTGGAATCCAAGATGTCTTTTCGGCTGCCGAGATGAGAATCGGCCGCCGTTGTTTTCGCAACAGCCTCGCTCTATCTATCAATTCGCGTGCCGAATGAGAACGTCCAGGAAATTCTGAAAAGTAATGAATTACGACAAGTAATCTCTACAAAACTTTTCGGGAAGGACAAAATGGCACCGTTCCTTCTCCAAATGTGTGCCAAAACCACGAGTTCGGCCTTTTCGGCATGGAGACGACGTGGTTTCTAAGACTTCCGTCTTGATTCCGAAGCGCGTTGCCACCGAGGAAACACTTCGATCCGGTTCCCCTCATCCCCGTGTCATCCCGAGGGAAGGGAAACGGCAAGGAAAGGGGAATGGGGAAGGGAAAGGAAAAAGGAGACGGGAAGCGCTTCCTGGCAGCTCAGGCCTGCCCGCAGGAAGACCCGCAAGGAGCGCCATTCCGGGGAGCGCAGGCATCTTGCCTGCAGGAATGAGAGCGGGATATAGGCTTGGCATGGAGCGCGGCTTCTCCAACCTGCGGGGTGCGGATCAGCAATTTGCAGACTGGAGAGTCTACGCTCCAAATCTTCCGTTCTCTCTTCCCTTTTTCCTTTTGCCATTTGTTCTGCTCTTAGATGTGTCATTACGGAGAGGACAGAATTTCGACGAGAAATTCCGCAGGAACGCTGGTTTGCCGCGATATGCTTCCTTTCAAAATTCCATCCACGAAAGTCTTCTCATAAACTTTTGGACGTTATAGAGTTACAGCGATAGAGAATTTCCGGTGGAAACGGGGTCACGCCTTTCGAACGAAGGCGAGGAACGAGATGGGGAATGAAGAGGAAATTTCGTGCTGTCCGTAATCGATTTTAGAGAGTCTTTTCGGCGGGGGAGGAGACTACGGGAAAGAGCGAACGGCGGAATGGCGGAGTGAGACGAAGAAATTAGTGAGGGAAGAGGAAGCGTGGGAAGAAAAGGTGGAGTAATCGGGTTCATCGGCGGAAGCGGGGTTTACGACATCGAGGGGATCGAAGATCGTCGGGAGGAGTTTATCGAGACCCCGTACGGCCCTCCTTCCGACAGAATTCTTCTGGGGGTTTTGGAGGGCCGTCGTGTTGCCTTTCTTCCGCGGCACGGGCGCGGGCATCGCATTCTTCCGCACGAGGTCAATTCTCGAGCGAATATGTGGGCATTGAAATCCGTGGGGGTCGATTGGATCGTGGCGTTCTCGGCGGTGGGTTCTTTGAAGGAAGAAGTCCGGCCGCGGGATGTGGTGATTCCGGACCAGGTTTTCGATCGGACGAAGTGCCGTCCCAGCACGTTTTTCGGCGACGGGATCGCCGCCCACATCTCCTTTTCCGAACCTTATTGCCCCCTTTTGAGAAAGGAATTGGTCGCGACGTGCCGGGAACTGGGGCTGCGAGTCCACGATGGAGGAACGTACATTTGCATCGAGGGGCCGTCTTTTTCGACGAAAGCGGAATCCAAGGTCAATCGGGCCCACGGTTTTACGGTCATTGGGATGACGAATCTTCCGGAGGCGAAACTGGCCCGCGAGGCGGAGATCGCCTACGCGACGGTTGCGCTCGCGACCGACTACGATGTCTGGCACGAGTCGGAGGAAGACGTCTCCGTGGAGTTGGTGTTGGAGAATTTACGGGCCAATGCGGAGAACGTCAAGCAGATCGTAAGGAGGATCATCCCGCGGATTCCGGAAGAAAGAGTCAGCCCGGCGCATAATGCACTTTCGTCCGCCATCATGACGGATCGTTCGTTGTGGCCGAAGGACGTGGTGGAGCGATTAGGGGTCATTATCGAGAGGTACGTACAATGACGGAAGACGCGGAAGGTTTGGCCGAAGAGAAGCACCATTTAGGCACGTTGCTTCTGCGCGCCGGCGTCATTACCTCGGAGCAGTTGGACCGGGCTTTAGAGAAAGTAAAGAAGTCAGGGCGGCGATTAGGGGAGGTCCTGGTTGGTGACGGGATCGTTTCGGAGGAGCGAATCCAGAATTTTCTCAGCATCCAGATGGGGATTCCCCCCGTTCAGTTGGAGAACACCTTCATCGATCCAGCGGTGGCGCGGTCGATTCCCGAGAAATTCGCTCGGAGATACGGGGTCATCCCGCTGTATCGTTCCGAGACCACGGAGGGGCAGGTGGTGGTCGTTGCGATGGCCGACCCGGCCAACCTTCTCATTCAGGACGAGCTGCGGAAGGCCTTGAAGTCGGAGATATTCGCGACTTTGGCTCGTCAGAGCGAGATGGATCGTTTTCTGGAGAAGGTCTGGTCGCCGCCGCCGGCCGGCGAAGAAGAAGCGGAAGGGGACACCGAGGAGGGAGCCGGAGAGGAGGCCTTGAGGAGTCTTTCGGTTTCGGTGGAGTCGGCGGAAGAGAAGAAGCCCTCGATCGCCCGCATTCTCGAGACGATCTTCAACAGAGCATTGGATCTATCGGCAACGGCGGTTCATCTTGAACCGAAGAAGAAGTTTGTTGTGGTCCGGTATCGCGTGGACGGAGTTTACCATTCGGTCACGTCTCTTCCGCGCGAGGCTTACGCGGCGGTCGTGGCGCGTTTGAAACTGCTCTCGAAGATCCCGGTCGGCGAAGGGACTCACGAACTGCTCGAGGGCCGCTTCCATTTGCGTCCCGATCTGGCGCTTCCACCGATCGACATTCGGACGACGATCATTCCCGCCGCATTCGGGGAGAAGGCCGTCTTGAAGATAACGCGGCGGGACGAGGTCATTCGTCCGTTGGAGGAATTGGGATTCGAGGAACAACAAAGGGAGACTTTGGATCGAATCCTCAAGCATCCAGGGGGGCTTTTGCTTATCAGCGGGAAGAACGATTCGGGGAAGACGACGCTGGCCTATTCGATTCTCTCGGCGATCGGCGATGCCTCGAAGATGATCGTAACACTGGAGGATCCTCCCGCCTATCCGGTCTCCGCCTTCAACCAGATTTCGAAGGCCGTTCCGCGGGGCGCCACGGCCTTTCCGTGGAACGACGTTTTGCGGTCGGTGGAACGTCAGGAACCGGACATCGTGTTTCTTTCGGCGGCGACGACCGCGGAGGAGATGCGGGTGCTGTTGCATTTGGCCGCCACGGGGCGGTTCGTACTGGGAAGTATTTACGCCGACGACGCCGTCAGTTCCTACTGGGTTCCGTTGCAGTTGGGAATGGACTCCTTTGCCCTGGCGTCCGTTCTGACGGGGATGATCCATTGCCGTCTTATGAGAACCATCTGTCGGAATTGTGTCGTTCGCCGGAAACCGACTCCGGAACAGATCGTGGACCTGGGTTTGAAGGATGAAGATTTGGAACGGGAGTTTCTTGCGGGCGAGGGATGCGAGCAATGTATGGGAACAGGCTATCGTTCCCGCACGGGCGTTTTCGAGGTAGTAACGATTCCGGATCATCTGAAGGAGATGATCGAGAGTCGGGCGCCTTCGGATGTCTTTCGGAGCGCGGCGCGGGATGCCGGTCTGATCACGTTGCGCCAGGCTGCCTTGGCGAAGGCGCGGCGCGGTTTGGTTTCTCTGGATGAGGTGATTCGAAGAACGTCGCTGCGCCCCTGAATTGCGGCGCAGCATTTTCGAAAGCGGCGGCCTCTTTCCGGCTTAAAAACCTGAACGGAGTTGCCGAAAATTCTAATTATGAATTCTTTCAAAAGATTTCTGATCGTTCTTGCTTTGGCGGGAATTTCACTGGGGGCTTTTGCCGCCGCCGGGCGATTGCGCGTGCCGGAGAATACGATCGAGGCCGCCGAGAGCCTGATGGAGACCGGGTCGGCCGTGCGGGCCGAGGAGAGAATTCTCACGATCGTGAAGGAGAACCCCTCCGATCTCCGCGCCTGGCGGGATCTGGCCCATTTCTACGAAGACGCGGATCGATTGGAGGAGGCGTTAACGGCTTATCAGAGGTTGGAGGAACTGGCGGCTCACACGCCCAACAGTCGTGTGGACGTGGCGAGGATTTTGATAAGACTGGGGCGAGAGGACGAGGCGGAGGCGACGCTGAAAGATCTTCTCGCCTCGTATCCCTTTCATCGTCCGGCCTTGAATCTCCTGGGATGGTTGGAAATCCGCCGTTCCGGCGCAAAGGCGCGAACGATCCGCGGGTTTCAACCGGAGGAAAACGCTCTCACACGGGCGGAAAAATATTTCTCCCGGGCCCTGGAAGCCGAAGAGCGGGATACGGAAGCCTTGATCGGACGGGGAGTCGTAGCCTGGTGGCGGAAGCGACCGGAGAGAGCGGTTCAGTTCTTCCAGGCGGCGTTAGAGATTGATACGAAATCCTACTGGGCCTGGATGAACCTCGGGAGCGTTCTGAAGGAACTCGGGCGTTACGAGGAAGCGGAGAAGGCGTTCGCGAGCGCGGACAGGTTGGATCCGGGGCGGCCCTATGCGGCGATGGCTCGTGCCGCCTTACTGAGGTACCTGGGCCGGCTGCGCGAGGCGGTTGCCGCCGCGCCTACCTTCGGGACACAGGGTGAATTCAGCCGAGGCATGGATCTGTTGGCCGTCGGCCGGGAAGAGGAGGCCGAGACGGCTTTCCTGAAGGTTCTCGAAACGAATCCGGAAGACGAGATCGCGTTGAATCGTTTGGAGCGGGTCCGGATGAAGATCTACCCGGCCACCGATCCGGCGAGGTTGGTGCTGGCGCGCCGACGTTTGGAATGGGCGGAGGAAGCGGAGCGCGTCCGCGATACGCTCCGCGCCTTCTTCAACTATCGCCTCGCCGTGAAACTCGCCCCGCAGTTGTCCGAGGTGAGGTTGAAGATGGCGCGGTTTCTGTCGAAGGAGGGGCTCTTCTCCTCGGCCATCGAACAACTTCGGCATGTCGAGGAACTGACGCGTTCCCAGCATGAACGTCTGGTCGCCTCGGATATGATGGAGGTGATCACTCGAAATGCATTGGCTGAGATGGAAGCCGTCCACCACGTCTCGCTCGATGATCTGAAGGAGAAACCGACGAGCGAGTTGGCGAAGATTCTGGAGAAACCGGATGCCCTGGAGTCACGAATTCGCCTCTCCGTCACCCCCGTTCCTCCGCCTCTTCTCAGGATCGCGGTTTTGCCGTATCGCGAGGTTCTTGCTCCGCGCCACGTCGGTATCGGAAGGATTCTCGCCGAATGGCTCGGAGAGACGCTGCGCCTTCACCCCGGATTCTCCGTCGTCTCTCAGGATGAGATCGCCCGGGTTTTGAAGAGCGCGGGAGTTCGTTCCGTGGAGGAATTGGATCCCGGCCGTATTGGGGAATTGTTGGGCACATCCGTGGTCATTCAGGGTGATATCTTTGAATCTCCGGACCGTCTCGTGACCGTCACCCGCGTGATCACCGCTCCCAAGGGGCCGATTCTGGCGCGATATCGTCTGGCGGCGAAGGGGTCGCAGGCGATGAGCAGATTGGCTCTGGAATTGTCCCGGCGTGTTTCGAGGGATGTGCCGCTGAAGGGAAGGATCGTCCGGCGTTTCGGGTCGGAGGAGGTGACGGTCAACCTGGGCCGGGCTCACGGACTGGCTCCGGGGGATACGGTTGTTGTCGTGCGTCGCGAACAGGAACTCTTCGCACCGGGACTCGATTGGCCCTCGATTCGGGAGAAACGCTTGGTCACGGGGCGGGTCGTCGGAGCGACTGAGGAATACAGCGAGGTAAAATTGGATACGCCCGTTGCCCCGATCCGTGCCGGAGACTTGGTGCGTCGCGAACCGAAGGAACGTCGAAAGACGGCGGCGAACGGTACTTGATTCCAAGGGCATTCCTCCTGCGGGATCGCGTTTTCTCGGTGGGACCGCGGGATTTCGCGGTTTCCCTTCTTCCCGGCGAATCGCCCTCTTTTCGAGGGGAGGGCATGGTGAAAAATGAGCACCTTTTGCCGGATCGTGTCAGTCCACTCCTGGGCGAAACCCCGGATAGGGCCGGGGAGGCTAAAAGGTGATCCTCTACGAACCCGTTTTTGCAGGCAAGAAGCCTGTGTTCCCAGGAAGGCCTGTCTGCCGAAATTTGATCCTGCCCACGATTTGCCACGCACCCTTTCGAGGATCATAAGAACTATTCATCTTGCCGGTTTCTTGCTACGCTGGAATGCATGCCGGAAGAAAACGCCACCAGTGCAAAAGGAACGCTTTTCCTTGTGGGAACGCCTCTGGGGAATCTGGAGGATCTAACGATCCGCGCCTCGAATCTCCTCAAGAAAATAGGATGGGTTGCGTGCGAGGACACGCGAGTGACGCGGAGGTTGCTCTCGCACCTCGGTTCCCACGCGAGGGTCTTCTCCTTGCGGAGGCACAATGAACGCCGCGCGCTCGAAAAGGTACTCCGGCATTTGCGCGAAGGAGAGGATGTTGCGTACTGCACGGATGCCGGACTGCCGGCGATTTCGGATCCGGGGACATTCTTGGTGGACGGGGTTCGCGCGGAGGGGTTTGCAGTGGTTCCTCTTCCCGGCCCGACGGCTCCCTCGACGGCTGTGTCCTGGAGCGGTTTGGAGGCCCGGCGTTGGGTCTTCTTGGGCTTTCTTCCGAAACTGGCCCGCGAACGCGAAGCGCTCCTGAAAAGGTTCGGTGAGTTGAACGCGACGCTCGTTCTCTTCGAGTCACCCCACCGCGTTCGGGATCTCCTGCTCGAGATTGCGGAGTATCTTCCGAACCGCAGGGTGGCGGATTGTCGGGAAATGACGAAGCAGAACGAGGAGTGCCTTGTGGGGTTTCCGGAGGAATTGCTACCGCGCGTGCGGGCCCGCGGCGAGCACGTCATTGTTGTCGAGCCGGACATTGGAAAAGAGCGGCGGAAGAGCGAAGGCCGGCTCTCCTTGGACCTCCTCGAGACGTTACGCAAGATGGCTCGGTTTCACCGGAACCGGAAGGCGCGCGATGTCGCCCGAATGGCGGCGGAGATTCTCGGAATTCCGGCGAACGAGGCCTACGGAATCATCCTTGAGGAGCGCGGAGAACGGGAGTGAAGGTACGAGGGGAAGAACCGCGCCACGTGCTTTTCGTCTGCACGGGAAACACCTGCCGCAGTCCGATGGCGGAGGCGGTCTTTCGTTTTCACTGTCCCTCGGTCTCCGTCTCCTCCGGCGGGATCGCGGCGGTTTCGGGAAGCGAATTGTCTTCTGCGGCAAAGGCTCTTCTTGAGAAAAAAGGATTGCAAGGCCCCAAAGCTTCGCGGATGGTGACGGAGGAGATGATTGCTTCCGCCGATCGGATCGTCTGTATGACAAAAGGGCATCGCGATCGATTGGCGGCCTTTTATCCCCAGGCCCGGGAGAGGATCGTAACTCTGGGCGAATGGGCCGGTGAGCCGGAGAAGGAGATATCCGATCCTTTCGGCGGCGGGGAAGAGGAGTACGAGAGGGTGATGAGGGAGTTGGAGAGCCTGATTCGAAAGGGAATCGAAAGGGAAGGATGGTTGTGAAATGGTGGAGACATCTTCGTTGAAGGAGACGGTTTTGGCACCGATTCACGAGGAGGAAGGCGCGAGGATGGGACCGTTTGCCGGCTATCGGATGCCGCTGACGTATGCGGGGACCTTGGCCGAACACCGCGCCGTGCGGGAGAAGGCGGGAATCTTCGATGTCTCCCATATGGGGCAGGCTTTGATACGAAATCCGTCCGTGGATCGCGTTCTCTCCCGGCCTCTTACTTCGATTCCGGTGGGGACGGGGCGTTATACGCTGATACTGAACGCGGACGGCGGGATCGTGGACGACACCTTTGTCTATCGGCTGGAAGAATCGCTTTGGCACATCGTCGTGAACGCTTCGAGAAAGGAGACGGACTGGAAGGTGCTGGGGGAGATCGAGGTTTTGGAGGATGTGGCGATGATCGCGATTCAAGGGCCGCGCGTCGTTCCTCTTTTGGGGGAAATGTGTGCTCGGCGCCGTTTCGTACGGGAGACGGAAGTCGCGGGGGTCAACGTGCGTTTGCTTGTCAGGACGGGGTACACCGGCGAGGATGGCTATGAGGCCATCGTGGAGAAGGAAAGAGCGGCCGAACTCTGGCGCGTCCTGCGAAGGAAGGAAATGGAACCCTGTGGGTTGGCCGCGCGGGATCTGCTTCGGATCGAGGCGGCGCTGCCTCTTTACGGAGCAGACATCGACGAGACGACACGACCTCACGAGGTCGGATTGGAGTTCGCCGTGAGGGAGCCGGATCGGAAAGGCTTCGTGGCGAGAGACATCTTGAGCAATCCGCCCCCGCGACGTTTTCGTCGGTGCGGAATCGTGGGAAGTGCGGGACCGATTCCGCGTCGGGGAGCGACGATTCTCGATGCTGGCGGGGAGGATGTCGGGGTGGTAACATCCGGGACGTTTTCGCCGGTGCTTCAGGCACCGATCGCTCTCGGGCGGATCGCCTCTTCCAAGCAACCCGCCGGTGTCGTGATCCGGGGCCGGAAATATTCGGTGAAGGAAGCACCGCTTCCATTCTACAGAAGGGAGAGAAACGATGGTTGAAGGAACGAAGGTCCCTCAGGATTTGTCGTACACGAGTGAGCATGAATGGATCCGCGTGGAGAGCCGCCCGGCTCGCGTCGGCATAACGGATTATGCTCAGAGCGAGTTGGGAGACATCGTTTACGTGGAGTTGCCCGAGGTGGGGCGGGAGGTAAGTGCGGGCGAGTCCGTCGCCGTCGTCGAATCGGTGAAATCCGTTTCGGATGTCTATGCTCCCGTGGATGGAAGGGTCGTCTCTGTTCACGATGGGATCGATCCGGCGACAGTGAACAGCGATCCGTATGGCGAGGGTTGGATGTTCGAAATGGATGTTATGGGGGGAGAAGAAAAATTGTTGTCGGCGGACGAGTACCGCGCCTTGATCGGAAAAGGAGAGGATCAGAAGTGAACCGGGGGCTTTCCGCGGCGGGAAGAGAGATCCTGAACGGGAGAAATGTTCCGGAACGGATCGCGGCGCGCGGGGAATTGATCGAGACGCCGGCCGGGAAAAACGAAAAGGGGGAAGAACGGAGGCGGCGGAGAAAGTGAACCGCTTTCTGGGGTTGTCCGAGGCGGATCGAAGGAAGATCACTCAAAGGATCGGATTGACGGAAAAGGACCTCTTCGCGTCGGTAAAACGAGCGACTTTTCTGGAGGATTGGCCGTCCGAGCGGGAAGAGGTTCTCCGGAACCGCTTTCGGATTCTGGAGAGAAGCCCGGAGGAGCGCCTGACGGGAGGGGGAATCGGACCATTTCCGATTCCGGCGGTGGTGGACGCAATGGCGTCCCGAAGCGAATTCGTCACGGCTTATACTCCGTACCAACCCGAGGTATCGCAGGGGACGCTCGAGGTGATTTTCGAGTTCCAGACACGGGTTTGCGATATGACGGGACTGGAAATTTCGAATGCCGGGCTTTACGACGGTTCGACGGCGGTTGCGGAGGCGATCTCGATGGCGGCGGCCGTGACCAAACGGCGCGAAGTGCTTCTTGCGCGAACGGTTTCGCCGAGAATTCGCGAGGTGGTTCGGACGCTTCTGGCGGGACGGGGGTTTCATTTCAGGGAAGTGTCGTTCGACCGAGAGAGCGGGATACTGAAGGAAGTGGGAGACGAAGCGACGCCTTCGGAGGAGACGGCGTGCTTGGTGATTCAATCTCCGAACGCCTTTGGGCTTTTCGAATCGAGGGGGAGGGAGTGGTTCGCGGCGGCCAGGGAGGTGGGGGCGGTTCCGATCCAGATTTTTCATCCCCTGGCGGTTTTTGTTTCGGAGAAGCCGGCCTCCTCGGGCGCGGCGATTGCGGTTGCGGAAGGGCAGCCGCTCGGGATACCGCTTTCCGGCGGGGGACCGTTTCTCGGAATGATCGCGGCCGAGGAGCGGTTTCTGCGGCGGATGCCGGGGCGGATTGTGGGGGAGACCGTCGATGCAAACGGGCGGAGAGCGCTTGTCTTGACCCTTCAAGCACGCGAACAGCACATCCGCCGCGAACGTGCAACATCGAACATCTGTTCGAACCAGGCGTTGATGGCCCTGCGCGCCACGCTCTTCTGTGCGGCGCTCGAATGGGAAGGAATCACGGACTTCGCAAGACGACTCTCCGATCTCGCCAATGACAAGGCCCGTGCGGAAGCCATTTTTCCTGGTCGGGTTTTCAACGAATACGCCGTGAAAGGCAACCGGGGACTTCCACTCGACTACCCGGAACTGGGGGCCATTTCCGTGGTGGGCGTCGGGACGGAATGCGATGAGTAGAGGGAAGGAGGAAAGAGACAGAGCGGGAGGAGGGGCTGGGCATTATCGCACGGAGCTCGAGGTTGTAAGGCGATTCGTGCGATTGTCTCGGATGAACTTCTCGGTGGACGGAGAATTCTATCCGTTGGGGTCCTGCACGATGAAGTACAATCCGAAGATTTGCGACACCATCGCCTCGCTTCCGGGTTTGAGAGATCTTCATCCGTTTCTTCTTGAATCCTCCGAGGCCGAAGAGGCGGCGTTCCTCAGAGGAGTTCTTTCTGACCTCTCGCGGATGCTCGGTTTGTTGACGGGGATGAAAGCCTTTGCGCTTTCGCCGGCGGCGGGGGCGCACGGAGAGTTGACGGGCTGCCTTCTGATTCGCAGGTATCACGAGGAAAACGGGGAGGGGCATCGGAACGAGATGTTGATTCCCGATTCGGCACACGGGACGAATCCGGCTTCGGCCGTCTTGGCCGGCTTCAAAGTCGTGTCGGTCAAGACGGCGCCGGACGGGTGTGTCGATATCGAGGATCTCCGAGGGAAGATCAGATCCTCCACGGCCGGGATGATGATGACGAATCCGAACACGCTGGGACTTTTCGAAGCCCGGGTGGAAGAGATCGCGCGACTCGTCCACGGGGTGGGAGGTCTGATGTATTACGACGGCGCCAATCTCAACGCGTTGGTCGGATGGGGGCGGATTGCGGATATGGGCTTCGACCTCTGTCACCTCAATCTCCACAAGACCTTTGCGGTTCCGCATGGCGGCGGCGGTCCGGGGGCGGGCCCTGTTGGAGCCGCGAAGCATCTGGCGGAATTGCTTCCGGGGCCGCTCTTTGAAGGAGACGAAGCGCGATTTCCTGAGCGGTCGATCGGTCGGGTAATCGCGTACGGTGGAAATATCGGAGCGCTCGTGCGGGCCTACGTCTATCTTCGCCTGATGGGGTTGGAAGGATTGCGCCGGGCGGCGCGCGACGCCGTTCTCGCCGCCAATTACCTTCGGGTCGAACTGAAAGAAGATTATCCGAGTCCCTATTCCGAATACCCTTGTGCTCACGAGTGCCTTCTCAGCGCCGCGCGTCTCAAAAAGGAACGAGGCCTGACGGCGCTCGATGTCGCCAAGGGACTCATCGAGCATCATATGCATCCCCCGACGATCTATTTTCCCCTCCTCGTTTCCGAAGCCCTCTTGATCGAGCCGACGGAATCGGAGTGTCTCGAAACTCTCGATGACTTCGTGCGCGTTATGAAGAAGATTGCGCGTTCGAGTCCGGAGGAGGCGCGGACGTGGCCGACGTGGACGCCCGTCTCTCATCCGGATGAAGCCCGGGCCGCGCGCCGTCCGGTCATTCACGGGCCGTTGCGCCTGGCCTTGTGAGGGCGGAAAAGGGTGCTTAATTGTGTGTTCCGAAAAACCACTCACCGTGGCGGTGTGAGAGAAGGCCGTGGTCCGTGTTCGTGCCGGAGAGTCTCCCCGTCCCGCCGCCTCACGACACTTTCCGGTATTTTCCCACGAGGCTTCGTATCTGCGATATCTTTCGGAGTCGGACAGTTGCGTTTCGATGAGGGCTGATTTAGAGGAGTTCTATTCGGAACTGGTCGCGTGGTGGCGGAGGCGATCTTCCGGCGAGAGAATGGCACTGGCGTTTTCCGGCGGAAGAGACAGCCTTCTTCTCGGAGCCTCGGCCGTCGAAGCCAAGTGTGCGCCGGAGTTGCTTTTTTTGAGGACGCGGGCGAGGGTGCGCGACGAGAAGACCTCCTGGAAGGCCGCGGAGGCCTTGGGACTTTCCTTGCGGCAGGTTGTTGTCACGGAAGAGCGGCTGCTTGAGATCGTGAGAGGCTATGGAAACCTTTTGAGAAAGCAGGAAGATTATACGGGGAGAATTCTTGCCGTTTGTGAGGTGGCGCTGGCGGAAGCGGCCTCGGGGCGGGCGCTTGTCACAGGGCATGGTCCGGAGGCGGTTTTCGGAGGATTTCGGCGCCGGCCCGTACCAAGGAACGACGAAGAGAGGCTGGAAATTCTCGAGAAAAATGTTCGTCGTTTGGAATCCGTTTCTGTTGCAACCGGAGTTCCTATTCTTCGTCCGTTTCACGAAGAAAAATTTCAGAAGTACTTCCTTCGCCTGAGGGAGGAGGGAAGGGACCGAATCGAGGCGCTTCCGAATTGGCTCGCGGTTCCTCCGCAGCCCTCGTTGAAGTCTTCGCTTCAGAATGGCTCGGGTCTTCATTATCTCTTTCGAAAGTGGGCGAAAAGGAACGGATTCCGTTACGTTCGTGACGGGATGGAGGCGCTTTTGCAGGAAGGAGAGACCGGAGTTGCTTGTGCGGTGGTCGAGGCGGCGAGGAGAAGAGCGGGATGAGAAAGACGGCGGGGGTGACGCATTTGACGGTCTTCACGCGACCGGCGGCCTGTGGAGGAGATTGTCTTTACTGCCCGAAGGTGCCTTCTCTTCCGAAGAGTTATCTTCCGCATTCCAACATCGCCCGTCACGGCCTCGATTACGAAGCGGCCGGACAGGTGCGTTACTGGTGGGAGCAGAATCGCCTTCGCGGGGGAGTCGGCGAGAAACTCGAGATCATCGTTCTGGGAGGGTCTTTCACGGCGCATCCGGTGGAGTACCAGCGAAGATTCTTGAAGGGAATCTACGAAGCAGTGGACGGAGAGGCTCCGGGAGCGGATTTGGAGGAGGTCGTGCGGCGGCATCAGGAATCATCGGGGCCGCGGATCATCGGAATCACGATCGAATCCCGGCCGAATCTCTTGGAACGCCGTCACCTCGAGAATCTTTTTCGGTGGGGGGTGACGAAGGTCGAGATCGGAGTGCAATCGCTCGATGAGGATGTTTTGGAGTTCAACGAACGGGGGCATGGGGTACAGGCGGTCATCGATGCAACGAGGATGGTTCGCGACGTCGGTTTGAAAATCGGGTACCACATCCTTTTCGGTATGCCGGGATCGTCTCCGGAGAAGGACATCGAAACGGTGAGGAGGGTCTTTTCGGAGGCGGAATTTCTTCCGGACCATGTGAAATTCTATTTTTGCGAGATGTTTCGACGAGAGTTTATGAAACCGCGTTTGGTGGCCCTTTTCGAAAGTGGGGAATGGCGGCCGGCGACACGCGAGGCGAGAGTGGCTCTGATGAAACGTGTCATTCCGATGGTCGCTTCCTCGACGCGCATCTCGCGCGTAGGCAGGAAGGTGGCCGGCGATGAATTTGAAGGAGAGATGATTCGTCTGGATCGGGACCGATTGGAGCGGTCGTTCGGGTGCCGTTGTGTTCGCTGCCGGGAGCCCCGGCTGGACGAAGATGTCGATTCCCGGGAGGGAAGGATCGTCGAGGAGAGATTATCCGGCGAGGAGGTGCATTTGGAGTACCGGCCGGTGGGCGGAGAGACCTGTTTCGGCCTACTGCGATTGAGGCTTTTGGCGGAAGAGGCGATCGTGCGGGAACTGCATGTTTATGGAAGAGAAGCCCGTCGCGGAGAGACCACGCCGCACCAACATCGCGGAGTGGGAAAGGCTCTGATGGCGGCCGCCGAGGCGGTTGCGTCGAGGGAAGGGAGAAGGCGCGTTCGGGTCTCTTCCGGGATCGGAGTCCGGGGCTATTACGGCAGACTCGGGTATCGTCTCGACGAGAGCGGTTGGATGGTGAGACCGGTCGGGGGGAAGAAGAAAGAGAATCTCCGCGAAAAAAGGATTGCAACAAAGACTTAAGTTTTATATGTTGAACTCGAACGTGTTTTGCACTCGGCGTCCCCCGGGCGACCGGTGACGGCGCCGAACCGTTTTTGGAGCGGGGGAGGCGGGAAAGAGGGGAAAGAGGAGGAGGAGGAAGGGGCGAAGATGACGGGGCATTGTTCGACACCGGCGGAAATCGAGGCGCGAGCCGAGGAGGAGAGGATTCTTCTCGTCGGGCCGGCCAATGTCGGCAAGTCCTGTCTCTTTACGGGCCTGACGAAGAAGTTCGTGAACGTATCGAATTATCCGGGGACGACGGTCGAGATTACCGCGGCACGGAAAGACGAACTCTTGTGGTTGGACACTCCGGGGATGACAGGTTTGATCCCCACGTCAGAGGAGGAAGAGGTCACGCTGCGAATCCTGCTCGAAAAGGAGGATGACATCGTCGTAGCCGTGATCGATGCCCGGGATCTTCCGCGAGGTCTTTCGATGTTGGCCGCTCTTTCGGATTTCCAGCATCGCTTTGTCGTGGCGCTGAATATGTATGACGAAGCGCTTGACGCGGGGATCGAGATCGAAGTGGCGAAACTGGAAAGCGAGATCGGTGTGCCGGTTGTGCCGACGGTGGCGGTGCGTCGGCAGGGAATTTCGAGGTTACGCCATCGCCTTGTCGAGGCCGCGCGTCTGAAGATTGCTCCGAGGGAGCCGCGGGATGTTGAGAATCTTTTGGGAGAGGTCGCGGAAGGGTTTTCAGATCGGACTCATCCTCGGATTCGGGCTCGCCTGGCTCTGGGAGGGCGTCGGGATTTGGCGGGGATACGAGACGCGGCCGAGGCGGAAAGGATCGGAGAATACCGAAGGCGTTTTTCGGTCTCCTATGGAGTAAGTTACACGGGGCTTTATGCGCGGTCACGAAGCGTCGCTGTCGCCCCGATCCTGGAAAAGGTCTTCCATTCACCGCGTTCTTCCGGAACCGGTTGGTCTTCCTTACTCGGGGATTTCGCCGTGCATCCCCTTTGGGGATGGCCAATTCTTCTTGCGGTGCTGTGGTGCGTGTATGAATTCGTGGGAGTATTCGGGGCGGGGACGATCGTGGATTTCATCGAGAACACGGTCTTCGGTAAGTGGTTTCTGCCGTGGCTCTCTTCGGTACTCGGGCGAATCCCGCCTGGATTCGTGAGAGATTTTTTGATAAGCGATCTCGCGGGCGGGTGGAACGGACTTCTGGTGGGCCCCTATGGTCTCGTTTCGATGGGAGTTACGTATTCGATCGCAATCATTCTTCCGGTGGTTTCGACCTTCTTTTTGGCGTTCTCTTTTATGGAGGATTCAGGGTATTTGCCGCGGCTTGCGGTTATGCTCGACAGACCCTTTCGAGCGATGGGGCTCAATGGCCGCGCCGTCCTCCCGCTCGTGCTCGGCCTCGGCTGCGATACGATGGCGACGATGACGGCCCGGATACTTCCTTCGAGGAAGGAGCGCCTTCTCGTCACGTTTCTTTTGGCCCTGGCGATCCCATGTTCCGCGCAGTTGGGGGTGATCGGGGCGCTTATGGTCTCGCTTTCTCTCAAGGCGATCCTCGTCTGGGTCGTCGTAATCCTCGGCGTTTTGCTCGTGGCCGGCTGGATTGGATCTCGCGTCCTGCCGGGGACACCGGATCCTTTCCTGATGCCGTTACCCCCGATGCGTCTTCCCCGTCTTGGAAATATTCTCGTGAAAACGGTTGCGCGAACGGAATGGTATCTTCGTGAGGCCGTGCCTCTCTTCATTATTGGAACCTTCATTCTCTGGCTCCTTGCGGCCGTCCACGTCCTCGGAAAGATCGAGACTCTTTTCGCTCCGGTTGTCGTCGGAATGCTGGGATTGCCGCGCGAGGCCGCGCGGGCCTTCCTGATGGGGTTTCTCCGCCGCGACTACGGCGCCGCGGGATTGTATGCGATCTTCAAACAGGGGCTCACCGGAGGAACCTTGCCGCCGGCGATGGAAGTCGATCTCGTCGTTGCCCTCGTTACGATTACACTCTTCGTTCCCTGCGTGGCGAATTTTCTTATGATCGGGAAGGAACGAGGTTGGAAGACGGCCGCCTGGATCGGATTGATCACGATGATCGCGGCGCTGGGAGTCGGAACCGGAACGCGGGTTCTCCTGGAGGCACTGGGATGGGCGGGGTGACCTTGGAAAAGAAAGGAACGAAAGAAGGAAGGAAAGCGGTCCGGGCCTTCTGTCCGATCTGCGGGACCCGCCTGGCGGAATCGGTGTGTTCGTCCTGCCCGATGCACGGTATGCTTCTCTCTCGATGCGCGACAGAGGGGCTCTGTTGCCCGGAATGCGGGTGGAAACCGTTGCCGAAAACCTTCTTTGCCCGTTGTCTGGCGGGACTCTTTCGGCGGCTGGGAATGGAGGTGGAAGAGCGGGGAGATGAGGAGCGCGGAGGATGACGCTGGAAAGGATGGATGAGGTCACGAGATGAATCAGAAGAGTGCGACGGTTGTGGAAACGAATGAGAGGACATTGGATCACTTTCTCGTGAGACTCTACAGCTTGGCCGAGGATCGGAATCACCATGTCGGCGCGAGAATTTTCAACGAGGAAGAAGTTTCAGAAGAGATCATTGCGAAGGCGCGGTCTTTGAGGCTCGTTGAAGGGTCCGACCGGACGTTGCGACTTACGGATACCGGGGAATCTCTGGCTCGGGATCTCGTTCGAAGGTATCGATTGGCCGAAAGACTCTTTTCCGACCTTCTGGGTCTCGGGGAAAATGACGACCAGTTGACCGAGGCGGCGTGTCGGATGGAGCATGTCCTATCCCCGTCCGCCACAGACGCCATTTGCACTCTGCTGGGGCACCCGCCGGTTTGCCCGCACGGAAGGCCGATCGCGCCGGGGCCTTGTTGTCGGGAGGCGTGGAGCCGTGCGCCGGCGGTCGTGGTTCCGCTTCACGAATGCGCCCCGGGGACGCAGGGGCAAATCGCCTTCGTGGGGGGGCACAAGGCGGCCGGATTGGAAAAGTTGGCGGATCTTGGTCTCGTTCCAGGCACGACAATTCGCTTAGTGAGACATAAACCGATTCCGATCCTCGAGATCGGAGAGGCGCGGTTGGCGGTGGAGGCGGCGTTGGCGTCACAAATCTATATTCGCCCCGCGGAAACGTCGGGCTCCCGCGGGGCCGAGAAGTGAAATGTTATTTCCGTTTCTTCTTCTTTGGTTTTCCGGAAACGCGGCTGTACTTGGCCCGGTTTTTTAACGGCCGGATTCGAGGGAATAGAGGGCCAGTTGAGTTAGGGGACCGACGATTCCGTCCGGTTTCAAGCCGTATTGTTTCTGAAGACTTATGACGGCATCGAGAGTCTCGGGGCCGAAATAGCCGTTTGGTTCGGCCAGCAGAAGCCCTTGGGTGAAGAGAATCTCCTGCACAGCACGAATATCCTCTCCCTTCATTCCCTTTTTCTTCGTGCGACCGAGGTAGGGGCGGGGTTGAAGAAGAAACGCAAGAGGAAGTGGTCGATGGGGGGCACGCAGAACGATGCGACCATGGTGGGAGAGATCGAAGGTCCACTGTTTTTCGTCTCCGGAGAGTAAAAGCGCGGGTTCCCGAGTCGCGAAAAACGGATTTTCCGGGGGAAGAAAGGCGGGAATTCCGAGTTTTCGGAATGTCTTGAAGGGGACCCGAGCGCGGATCAGAGTCAAACGCGTGCGCGCGGCGATTTCTTCAAGGCTCCGTTTATCGTCCGCTTTCGAGGTTGGAACCCCTTCCGCCTCGAGAACCCGCCGGAGAGGAGAAAGCGTTTCGATCTCCCGCTCGATTTCGCTGCTCAGAACGGACGCTCGCGCAAGGGGAGGGGGAACGGGCGAACTCCCGGACGCCGCTCCTTCGATAATCGCATTCGGCTTGGAATGAGGGAGAAGAAGGAGAAGGAGAAGAAGTGCCGCCACGGAGCCAAGAAGGAGGTGAGCGGAACTCGCGCGCTTTCTCGAGGGGGGATTAAGAGCGTTATATTGTTCAATTGTTTCTCGGACGCGTTGTTCCGTGATATGAATCTCATTCGGCTCCGTTGTGAGAGCACCGAGAATCTCTTCGCAGAGAAGATTGATAATCCTCGGGATTCCTTCGGAGAAGGCGTGAATGCGTTTGAGCGCGCCGGGGTCCAGAACGACGGGGGTTCGAGGCCAAATCTTGTGAAGGCGGTGGTGAATATAGTCTTTCGTTTCATCGGGATCGAGAGGAGTCAGAAACGCCGTCGCCGTGAAAAAGGCCTTGAGTTCCGCTCCCGGTGATCTTTCCAGAGCCGATTCAAATTCCGGTTGCGCGAAGAGACCGATATGGAGCGGCGCGGCGAACGATTTCGCCTCGCGGAGAATGTTCGTGATCGTGACGAGGCTTTCCGCGTCGAGGTGTTGCGCCTCATCGATGAGAATCCAGACGTCCCGGCCCCGGCGGAGGAAAGGAGTGAGTCGCGACAAGAGGGGAATTTCGTTTTTTTCGATTCCGAGACGCAGCAGTTCGGAGGAGTCGGCCATCCCAAGGTCCTCGAGGATGGCCAGCAGCAGTTCGTCCGCGCTCAAACCGGAATTGAGAATGACCGCACTGGGATCGGAATCGGGAATTCTTCGAGCCAGATCGCGGAGGAGGGTCGTTTTCCCTGTCCCGACCTCGCCGGTGACGAGAACGCAACCGGGGGAACGGGTCAGCCCGTGCCAGGTCCTCCCGCGGACTTCCTCATAACGTGAATGGAGAAAGACGAGATCCGGATCGGGAGTTGGCGAGAAGGGCCTTGGGGGGCGAGCCGGAAAAGAGCTAGCAGGTGAGATCGAGTCATTGACAGCCGGATCCCGGCTCGGAAACACGGTTTCGTTCAACACGCTCACGGATGCTCCGCCAGGATGCGGTCGGTGATAAAGCGGCCGAATCGAAAGATATTACTTTCAAGAGGGCGGGTCTCTTTTCCGAGGAGTTTTCTCGAGATTTCATCCACGCATTTGGAAGCGGGGGATTGCGGTTCCACGATTCGGAAAGGCCGGCTTCTTTTGACGGCGCGTTCCACGGCGGCGTCCTTGAGGACGGGGCCGAGGAAGCGACAGTGGAGGTCGAGATGTTTCCGCGCGGTCTCCTCGAAACTCCGCGCCGTGTTTCGGGCTTCCCGGAAAGATTCCGCCTTGTTGACGATGAGAAGCGGCCGAAAGGAGGAACGTGTATCGTACCAAGTTTCGAGTGTGGCTTTCGCGTCTTCCCGCCCGCCCTCGGCCGCCTCCCGGAGATGATCGAGGAGACGTTTCCAATCCCGCGAGTTGTCCTTGAGAATATCATCGAAGAAGGTTCTTGCTATACGGCGGGTTTCGAGGGTGTGGCGGATTCGGCGCAGAAAGGCGTTTTTGAGAAAGACGTAAGCGTCGCGTATCGAGGCCGGTTCCGGGTTCACGACAAGAATTCCGGAATCGGAGAGCGCGAAGAAATCGAGAACTTCCTTCGAACCTCCGGCTCCGAGATCGAAGAAGACGACGGAGGAGGTCAGGCGCGCCACCTGCCCCATCAATTTCCGACGTTGCTGATAATAGAGATTTCCCAAGACGAGCGAGGCTTCCTCGGATCCGGCGATGAAATCGAGTCCCGGGTAACGCGTGGGAACGATCAGGTCCTCGATCCGTTCAAAGGTGCCGTTTTCGATCAGGTCGGAAAGGGAGCGATCGGGGCGAACCCCCAAGACGAGATCCGTATTGGGAAGCCCGACATCTCCGTCGATGAGGAGAACGCGCTTGTTGTTCCTGTGAAGGATGAGTCCGGCGGCGATCGCCAGTCCCACGGCGATGTTCGTCTTCCCCACGCCACCCTTTCCCGACGCAATCGGGATCAAGCGAAGGGATTCCTCTTCAGGGGAGGAGGCGGAAGCATGGGGAGGTCCATGTGTCTTCTCGTATTCTTCCAGCTCTTTCTGAAGATGTGTCCAGCGCGCGCGCGCGACTTCACGAAGACGATGAAGAATTCGACTCATACGAAAAGAATAAACCGGTGGGCGCCGGTTCGCCAATGGAAATAGAATAAGAGGATGAGGTGGTTTGTTGGAAAGAACCTGTCGGTTTCCGCCTGTCTTCTTCCCGTGTTCATTCTGGGAGGCCTGTTTTTGCCGGCGGCATGCGGGAGGAATGCCGGTGAGTGGAATTCCGAACGGATCGCGCAGGACACCGATCACCGCCCGTTGTTGCCTTCGCGTTCTCCGTTCTCGATTCCCGGGGATTTGAGTCGATTGGCGGACACACGTTATCCACGACTAAGCGAAATGTCGGAAGAGGAACGGAAGGAATGGCGAATGTTTCTGGCGAAGGAACCGCTTCCCCGTCGCGTCGCGGCGTGGGCGTTTCTTCAGGTGGGAACTCCGTACCAGGGAGGAGCCTTGGGGGAAGGAACGGGACTCGATACGGACCCGATGATTCGGTTCGACGTGACCGACTGCACAATCCTCAATTTGGTCAGTGTCTCGTTGGCGCACAGCGAGGTCTCCTCGGAGACGGAGGCGATCCGCATTGCGGGCTACAGGCCGGGAGAAACGGTCGCTTTCGAGAACCGGCTTCATTTTACGACCGACCGCCTCGATGTCTCTCCGTGGTTCAAAGATGTCACGGGGCGGTTTCGTGGGGCGAGAAGACACCGTGTTCATCTGAATCGGCGACGGGACGGCGGGAGGTGGATCGGGATCGACTGGAATCGATGGAGGGATGTGACGTATTTGCCGGCGGAAGAGGCGGTGTCCCTTTTTCAAGACACCGACTGTCCGGAAGTGCTCGGTGTGGGATTTACGAAACGGAAGATTCTCGACGATGGTTTGGATATGCTTCACGAAGGACTTCTTTATCGTGGAGAGACGGTCGTTCATGCTTCTTCACGCCGTGGGCGGGTCATCCTTGAACCTTTTTCGAAGATGGTTCGGCGATATGACGGCGTCGTGTTCTTTGAGTACCGGTGAACGACGGACGATCGAGGAGGAAAGAAGGGAGGGACGGCTTCCGCGGGGCGGTCAACACGAAGGAGGTGGTGAGAAAGGAGAAATCGGAGAGCGGGAAGCGCGAAGAAGGGTGATAGAAAAAGAGGAGACCGGAAGGGGGGAGAAAAACGAGGGATTATCGGAGGTGAGAGTATGGTTTTGAAATCGGCTTACGAGATTGCGATGGAGAAGACGGGAGGGCGTGCCGGGCGCCGGTTGACGGAGAAGGAAAAGGAAAAATTAGCGGAGATCCGCAAGCGATTTGATGCGAAAATTGCCGAGACGAGAATTCTTTATGAGGGGAAGATCCGCGCTGCCGAGAGGAGCGGAGATCCGGGAAGCGCCGAAGTGATCCGCGAGGAGATGATGCGGGAGATCGAAAAGATCGAAGACGATCGAGAGAAGGAGAGAAAGAAGGTTCTCGGGTCCTCGTGAAGAGTTCACTGCGATGAGGAGATACGGCCGGAGGCCGATCTTTGGTCTGTTTGGGGCTTTTCTTTCAAGAATCGTTTTGGTGCTTTTTCTCCTCTCCGCTTCCCAGGCCTGTGTCTCAGCGGAGAAGGTGCGTCCGAGGTGGGCGATCGGAGATCCGCGGGCGGTCGTTGCGAGATATTATCAGGAGGTGCTCGAGGGGAAGGATCCGGACGGGGCGTTTCTCGCGGAGATCGTCGAGACCGGGGTTCTCGTGGAGCCGATCGGTTGGACGGCTTCAGGGAAGCCGTTCTACGACGTGATCGGAGGCCGACTGGAGCGGGAGACGGTGACCGTCGAGGTTCCCCCTGTTCCGCAGGCTCCAGGGCCGATTCGCTCCGGAAGAATAATGGTGGAGAAGATCGTGATCTTCCAGACGGATTGGCCGGAGTACTACGCGACGATCGGCGAGATGCGGTCGGGGTTTGCCTCGACGAGAAACGACTCTATTTTTCTCGATGCTCGTCTCACAGATTCTTCAGCGTTGCTCGAAGAATCCTTCGAACATGAACTGATGCATATCATCGATCGGCCGCTTTTCGGGAGGGTTCCGGCGGAGGATTTGGAAATTCGAGCGATGTTGCGGGGGTTGGTGGAGGGGAACGTGGTTGAGGAAGAGAGAAAGCGACTCGAGACGGCCGCGTCGGGGGAAGGACGATATGCGCGCGCGGCTCATCGAATACTTGCGGCGATGGGGGAAGTCTTGAAAGGAGATCCGAAAGCGGATTTGCGATCGATACCCGATGCGGAATGGAAGCGCGCCGGGCGGATTTTGGCGGTTCTGGCCGGTGTTCCCTTGCGAAGAAGCCGGTAATCGAGGAGAATATCTCAGGACGGATGCGGGGGCGGGTGAAAGCCTGCTTTTTTCCGGGAAGGAGGAAGAGCCGTGAAAGGGAGGGAATCATCGTGACGCTTTCCGATTGGATGGAATCGGATCCCGATTTTCGCCGCCGAGAGCGAAAAGGATTGGGAGAAATTGCAAAGCCGGGGCGGTATCTCGGAGGCGAGGTGAACGCGGTGAGAAAACCGGGAGTGCGTCCCGCGCTCGCATTGTGTTTTCCGGACATCTACGAAATCGGAATGAGCCATCTCGGGCTGAAGATACTTTACGAAGCGGTGAACGCGCGGGAGGGAATGGTGGCCGAGCGCGTTTTCGCTCCGTGGTTCGATGAAGCGGCGCGTCTTCGTTCCGCGAAAGAACCGCTCGTCTCGCTCGAAACCCGCCGCCCCTTGTCCTCCTTTGATCTGATCGGATTCTCCTTATCCTATGAATTGTCGTATCCCGATCTTCTGGAGATGCTTTTTCTGGGCGGAGTACCGATTCGGAGGGAGCAGCGTGGAGAAGAAGATCCGTTGGTGATGGCGGGAGGGCACTGCGCCTTGCACGCTTCCGTGCTGGAACCCTTCCTCGATCTCGTCTTCCTTGGCGAGGCCGACGAGGGAATCGTAGAGATTATGGAAGTGTTGCGGGGGTTTTCCGGGAAAACGGTTTCGCGGCGCGAACGGTGCGAGGCTCTTGCTCAGGTCGAGGGAGTTCGGATCGCCGGAAGCAACCGGCCGGCTCGCCGAAGGATCTTTTACGGGTTCGAGGAATCTTCGGAGATCCGGAAACCTGTGGTGACCGGTGTCGCGGGGGTTCATGACCGTTTCGCGGTGGAAATTATGCGGGGATGCACGCGAGGATGCCGATTTTGTCAGGCGGGGTACATCACTCGGCCGCAACGTTATCGGTCCCCCGTGCGGATTGAGGAGAGTGCCACGGTTGGGCTCAAGGCCACGGGGTACGACGAAGTCTCGTTGATTTCGCTTTCCGCGTGCGATCATCCGGAGATTCGAGAGATCGCGCGGCGACTCCACGATCGATTGAAGGGAAGCGGAATTTCCATCTCAATCCCCTCCACACGTGTCGATGCCTTCGACGTGGAACTGAACAAGATCACGGCGACGGGACGCAAGACGGGGATAACACTGGCTCCGGAAGTCGGAAACGAGCGGATGGATCGAATCATCAATAAGGGAACGGATCCGGTGAAACTGGAGGAGGCGGTACGAGCGGCATTTCGAGAGGGTTGGCGGCGGGTGAAACTGTATTATCTGATTGGATTGCCCTTCGAAGGAAACGAGGACGTGGCGGACATCGGGGAACAGATTCGCAAGATGGCATCGTTGGCGCGTCGGATGAAAGGCTTTATTCAAGCCTCGGTGTCGGTTTTCTGTCCGAAACCGTGGACGCCGTTTCAATGGTGCGGGATGGAACGGCCCGAAGTTTTGAAGGAGAAAATCCGCATTCTTCGGGGGAGATTGCCGCGAAGAGGGCCGTTTCGGGTGGCGTTTCACTCCATCGAGGAGTCGATGGTCGAAGCGGCTCTGGCGCGGGCCGACGAAGAGCGCGCATTGGTATTAGAGGAAGTGTGGCGTCGAGGAGCCACATTGCAATCCTGGAGTGAACGGTTTTCTTTTTCAGTGTGGAGCGAAGCCTTCGCGAAGTTCGGGTTCTCGATCGAGGAGGAAGCTTGCCGGGCCTTTGGGTTCGATGAGACGCTTCCGTGGGAGAAGAATGATATCGGGTTGCGAAAGGAGTTTTTTCTTCGCGAATGGGAAAAAACGATTCGCGCGGCGCGGGAAGAGGATCGATACAAGACCCCCGACTGTTCTACGGGCGCCTGTTCGAACTGCGGTTTGCCCTGTCTCGGCTCCCATCCCGTCGTACTGAAACCCGGATCCGAAGGGGAAGAGGCTGTTTCGAAAATCGTTTTTCTCCCATCGAAGAAGAAGGAGTGCAAAGGATCGGGAACGGCGCCGGAAAACGAGTATCAAACAGTCGGCTTTTTCTTCGAAAAGAAATATCCGGCATCGATGCTGGGACACCTGGATATGATGCGGGCTTTCGAGAGGGCTTTTCGGCGAGCGGAATTACCTTTCCTGCTCTCCGAGGGGTTCAACCAAAGGCCCCGCCTCCGCTTTGCTTTGGCTCTTCCTCTTGGAATGGAAAGCGGGGGCGAATACGGGGAAGTCGATCTCGCGGGACCGGGTTCGGAAGATTTTTCTGTTCGTCTTAACCGCGTATTGCCGGCGGGACTGAGAATACGGGACGCCTTCGTGTTGAAAGAGAGGAGAACGGTGCCGGTTACGGGGTGTCGCTACCGGATCCATCTTCCCGCCGGGATCGCTCCGGAGGTTCTGATAAGACGTCTTGAAGAAGAACCAGTGGCTGTTCACGGGAAGAAAACGGTAAATTTTGTGAAGGTTTCTCCAGAAAAATTCAGGATCGAAAGGAACGCGCTGGAAATGGAGATACCGGTTTCGTGGAACGGAGAGGGAAAGACGCTGTCGGCCGGAGCGTTTCTGAGGTTTCTGAAGGAGGAGTTTCCGGGGTCTGATCTGGAGAGGGTTGAAGTCGTGGTGGCGCTACAGAAGAACTCTTTGAACGCCGATAAAGAAACCGGACCTCCTTGGAGGCTCGAAGAACGTTGTTGCGGCGCTTTCCACGCTTCGTGATCGGGAAAGAGGGACCGGTTCTTTTCGAGGAAGAGTCCAAAAGAAGAGGAAAGGTAAAGAGGTTTTTCGCGAGGAAAGACGAGAATTATGGGAATCATTTTTTTTCATGGAAGGTTGTTGACTAAGGTGTGTGAAGGTGTTAGAAATCACGGGAAGGACTAGGAAACGCAGTTTCTATGTAGGAGTGAAGGCGTGGTACTGAAGCGGATAGAGATATTCGGGTTCAAATCCTTCCCAGACAAGACGGTTGTGGAATTTCCATCAGGGATCACCGGAATCGTTGGGCCAAATGGCAGTGGAAAGTCGAACATCAGCGATGCCATTCGGTGGGTATTGGGCGAACAGTCAGCCAAATCTCTTCGGGGGGAGAAGATGGAGGACGTCATTTTCGCGGGGACGGCGAAGCGTCCGCCTCTGGGATTCGCCGAAGTCAATTTGACATTTGAGAACACGCGAAGGATTTTCCCGCTTGAGTTTTCCGAGGTATCCATCGGCCGGAGGCTCTACCGGAGCGGGGAGTCGAGTTATCTATTGAACAAGCAAGAGTGTCGTTTGCGGGACATACAGGATCTTCTGATGGATTCTGGGATCGGTAAACGGACGCATGCGATCATCGAGCAGGGGAAAGTCGAGGAGATCATCACGGCGAAACCCGAGCAGCGGCGGTTGTTGATCGAGGAAGCGGCGGGGATCGCGAAGTATCGGGCTCGTCGCGCGGAGGCAATGCGAAAACTCCAATCGACCAGAGAGGGGTTGCAACGGGTCGAGGATCTGATTGAGGAGTTGGAACGGCGGCGAAAGAATCTGGAACGCCAGGCGCGGAAGGCTCAAAAATTCGCGGAATACAAGAGAGAGTTGCGGGAGCGCGAAATCCGATATTCCGCGAGGAAAATCGAGCGATTACGCGGAAAAGCGAGGGAGATTCAGGAAGTGCGGAGCGAGTCGGAGAGGAGACTGGCGGAGTTGGAAGCCGCTTACGCCACGCTCGCCGCTGACTTGGAGAAGAAGAGGACGCTTCAGGAGGAGGGGCGCCGGAGGTTGCGTGAGGTGAGCCGGCGCCTTTCGGAGGCGGAGAAGGCTGCTTCCGCTTGTGAGGCGCGGTTTCGAGAGATCGAAAGCCGCAGGGGCGCGGATGAGCGGACGCTGGAGAGGCTGGAGGGGGAGATTTCCGCTTTGGAGAGGGAGCGACGGATCCTCGCCGAAGATATCGAAGGAATCCAAAAACGAATTACGGATTCAGAGGCGATGAGGGAGGTGCTTGTCGTAGCCGCCGGATCGGCCAAGGAGGAACGGGAGCGGATCGAGGAGGAAGAAGCGGCGGCGGTGAAGGAGCAGGGAAAGATTCTGGAATCGCGGGATTCCGTTCGTGATGCGCGCGGTCGTCTTCTTGCTGATCGCGAGGCTTTAGGGCGAAGGCGAGAAGAGGCGCGAGCCACGATCGCGAAATTGACGGAGGAAATAGAAGGGAAACGTGACGAGAAGGTACGACTGAGCCTGATCATGGAAGAGGTACGGACACAGTGCCGCCGCGCCGAAGCCGCGTGGAAGGAAGCTTGGAATACGCAGAACGATCTTAGGGAGAAACTCCAAATTCTCGAGAAACGGGTGGAGAGCCTTCGGAAAAAAATCAGTGGCGTGGAGAGAGAGGAAGCGGTTCTTCAAGAACGGATCGAGAACCTCCAGGAACGAAGGCTTCGGAACCGCGAACGGATCGGACAGGCCCTGCGGAGAGCGGGTTTATCGGAAGAGGATATTGAAACGGTTGAAGGGGCCGGTTTTATTCCGGGCGATCTGGAGAAAGCCTTTGCAGCGGCCGTTCCGGGGATTTTCGAGTCGCTTTGTTTATCGGCGGAGCAGGAGCGGGTTTTCCCGGCGGGAGCGATGCTTTCCGCAGAGTCCGGAGGGCGGTGGGTCTTTCCGGCTTTTAGCCCCTCCGATTCTGCGTTTGCGGAAGCCGGAGTCGAGTTACCCACCCTGGCGGACTTTCTCGAAGGGAATCCTCCTGAATCGCTCAAACAATTTCTTCGGAAGGCCTTTCTCGCATGCGACGAGGAGGAAGCCAGGAGGCGGGCAAGAGAGCTGAAACCCGGATGTTGTGTGGTAACGCCTTCCGGTGTGGTGATTCACCACGGCGGGGGGATCAAAGCCGTGGAGGAAACCGGTGCTGGGGAGACCGTGGGAGCCCTCGAGAGGCTTACGGCGGAATGCCGGCGGTTGAGGGAGTTTGGGGAGTCGTTGAAGGAGGAACTGCGGCGGGAGGAAGAAGAGGAAGAACGGTTCCAGGATGAAGAAGAGACCGTGCGGGGAAGGTTGGAGGCGTTGCGGGAGGAATGGGAGCGGAAGGAGAAGGAACGCGAGCGGTTGGAGGCGGCCATTGCGAATCTCGGGCTGAGGGAATTAGAGGATCGAAAGAAGGATTGGGAAGAGAGGTTGGCGGAGAACGAGGTGGAGGCGGAGCGGTTGGAGGGGAAAATTCGGTCCGCGGGAGAAGCCGTGGAAACCTCGGAGAAGCGATGTGCGGAGATAAGTTCACTTGTGCGGGATCTCCGGAATCAAGTGACGATTGCGCGCGAGATCGAGCGGGAATTACGTTCGGAGCGGGATCACCTCGAAGAAGAGATTGTTACCGCGAAGGAAGAGTTCGAGAAGACGATACGTCGCGGAAGGGCCATCGAGGAATCGTTGAAGAGGAATCGTGCGACGCTGGAAGAGATGCGGAGTCGGGTGGAGGAAGCGTTGCGGGCCGAGGAAGGTCTGCGGAAAGAGTTGGCGGAACGCACCGCCGTCGTCGCGCAAAGGAGGGAGGAGTTCTCGCGTTGCGAATCGGAGTCTTTGAGCCTCGAAGCGGAGGTGCGTTCAGAGGAGGAAAAATTACGCGAGATCGCGGGATTGCGGGAATCCTCCCGCGAGGAAATCCATGGGACGGAAGTCGAGGACGTTCGCATCGAGGGCGAGATTCGAATGATCGTGGAGCGGATCCGGGAGTATTACGGTCTCGATCTTCTGGAGAGTGGATTTCAGGGGGAAACGGCCGGAGAAGAGGAGGACGAAGCGCGGATTGGAGAATTGCGAGAAATACTGGATCGGATGGGAGCCATCAACCATGCGGCCGCGGAAGAATTGGAGGAAACGCTGGTCCGAGCGGAATTTTATCAGAAACAGAAGGATGATTTGGTCAACGCGGAAATTTCCCTTTCCGATGTTATTCGAGAAATAGATACGAGGACGGTGCGACTGTTCCGTGAGACGTTCGAGGCTGTCAATATGAATTTCGGCCTGCTTTTCAATCGCCTCTTTTCGGGGAGACAGGGGCAGGAAGGAACCGCCGAATTGATCTTGCTCGACCCGGCGAATCCTTTGGAATCGGGTGTGGACATCATCGCGCGGCCGCCGGGGAAAAAGCCTCAGTCCATCTCGCTGCTCTCGGGTGGAGAAAAGGCGATGACCGCCATAGCACTGCTCTTTTCGGTCTTTCTTGTCCGGCCGAGTCCCTTTGCCGTGCTGGATGAGTTGGATGCTCCTCTGGATGAGGCGAACGTGGAACGATATACGCAGATCCTAAAGGAATTCTCGCAGAGGAGCCAATTCATCGTTATGACACACAACAAGCGTACGATGGAAGCGGCGGAAACGTTATACGGCGTCTCGATGCCCGAGAAGGGAGTCTCCCGGATACTCGGTGTTCAACTGACCGACGTCGATACCGTTGCCGAGGCGGCCGGGTAGAGGAGCGTGATTTGCCCTTCGGGGAGGGGCAATGATTTTCGGATCCTCGGGAGAGAGGATTGCGATGCCTGTTGAAGAACGACGGAGAAGGGAAGAAACGCCAGGGGAGGAGGAAGAGGAGAACGCGAAGAAGGCGCCCCGCCGCCGGATTCTCTTTTATCTTGGAATCGGGCTTTCCCTGACGCTTTTGATCGCGTTATCCGCCGCCGTCGGCGCTTATTGGGGGATTCAATCCCTTCCTCCTCCCCCCCTTCCCCAGGAACAAGAGCAGGAAAGAGAAAACCGGTGGGAAGGACTTGTTCCGGTGGAAGGAATAGACCTTGCCGCTCACAGGCCGCTTGTCGGCGGGGATTATCGCGCGACGGCGGTGAATCTCTTCCCCTCCGTTTCGGCGGCCCCCCATCCCAGTCGGCTTTTCCGATCGAGAAAATTGGAGCCGCGACGGGAAGAGACGGAGGGAACCTGGGAACCACGTGAAGTCGTCGTTCCTGTGAAAGAACGGAAGATGGATGTCGTATCGGGAGAAATAAAGCGTTTCGGCCGTCTTGGAAAGACGGTGGAATGGAAACCCGTACCGGAAGAGAAGGAACGAGAGCGTGCGGGTCTCTCTTTTCGAGAAACTCCCGAATTTCCGAAGATACGCCCCGGAAAAATAACGCCTTCCGGTCACTTCCCCTTATCGACAGAGCGGGGGTCTCCCGTGTATAATTCCTTATTATGGGGAAAAAGCGGGTCAATAGGCTTCGGTGTTTCCTTGGACGACAAGGAGAATCTTTCGCGGAAGAGACTTCGGGAGACGGAGGCTCTTTATTTGCAGGGAGTTCGAAGAGGAGGTCCCTCGGCTCCCGTCGATTGACTTGTCCCTCCAGGCGCGGAATGCGATGGTGGGAGGGGTTGTGATGAAAAAGATCGCGTCTTGGGAGTGCTCCCGGCTTTTAGAAGCCACAGGTTTTCTGTTTGCATTAAGGTTCCTCGTCTTCACTTCCGGCGGTTCGATAAGGTTTTGGAGATTCCCGGAGAGATGAAAACGTGATTGTGTCCAGGAAAGTGAAGATTTTTAGTGTTTTTGCGGCCGTTCTGAATGCCGATGAAACAAAGTGGAGTAGTCGGATTATCTCGTTGTCGGGGCCTAAAGAAACCGATGACGAGAGAATCACATAACAACCAGGATGTTGTTAGCAAGGAGCGGCAGATGGCAGCAGTTCTTAGGAAGAAGAAGGATGGAAGAGAGGTGATCGTTGTGGCGGACCAAGCGGGAAAAGGCGGGAAAGGTGTTGGTGCGGGGGAATGTTTCAGAGTTATCCGGGGGAGCCGGTGCGTGGCTTCCTTCTTGCTAGGAGGGCTCTTTTTTGCCTTTACGGCTCTTCCTTCCTTCGGTGAAGAAATTCGGATTCCCGGGGCCTCTTACCGACCGGTGGCGTCGGATATCGGCCCGGGATCACGATGGAGTCCGAAGTCCGAACAGGGGGTTTACCGAATCGGGGCCAGTGACGTGCTCGATATCGCCGTCTGGCAAAGTCCGGATCTCAATCGCGTCGTGACCGTTCGTTTTGATGGAAGAATTTCCTTTCCCCTGGCGGGAGAGATCGTAGCCGCGGGGCTTACGCCTCAGGAACTGGGAATGGAGATCGGAGAGCGATTGCGGGAGTTCATTCGGAACCCGCAGGTGACGGTTACGGTGAAGGAATTCCATTCGAGGCAGGTGCTTGTGCTGGGCGACGTATCCCGCCCGGGGATCTATCCGCTTCAGGGACCGATGAAGTTGCTCGAACTCCTCACGGCGGCGGGAGTGGATCTCGAAAGTGCCGATTTGAAGAATATCAGTGTGATTCGTTCGACGGGAGAGGTTTTGAAACTCGATGTCGAGGGATTGCTTTACCGTCAGGATGTGCGGCAGAACATCGATTTGCGGGCCGGAGACAACGTTTTCGTGCCTGAGAGAATAAAGGAAACGAAGGAAGGGGGGAAAGGTGTTGCCGCCGTTCAGGCGAAGGAGATTATGGTTTTGGGAGAAGT
>RFFU01000031.1 GCA_003697085.1 Candidatus Hydrogenedentota bacterium | reverse complement strand
GTCCGGGTGCGCATCGTGATAAGCCCGCAAGTCGGTCACGAAGCGGGATTCTCCCTCGTTCAGTGCCTCCGGCCGCACTTCGATCTCGCTTCCCTTCAGATAGAGAAGTGGCTGATAAAGATGGTTTCCGAACCAGATCGCCTTTAGGCCGGCGAACTCAACGTCTTTCATCCGCCCTTTTTCGATATCAGACTTGAGGGTTTCGAGTTTCCTGACGATGTCCTCCCGCGAAGCCTCGATTAGGATTCGATACCCGCCGTCGCCTTCCTCGTCCGGCAGAAGGTTTGGATCTTCCTCGTCCAGTTCCCGGTATTCCAGGTGTGGCAATTCCCACTCCCGTTTTCGGTAGGTATAGTACCTTTCGACGTATTTACGGATCAGCGTCGTTGCGATCTCCTGCCAGATACGCCGCTTTTCGAACGAGTCGAGTTTCAACAGGTCTTCGGGAATGTAGAGCGTGTACCAGGAGTCTTCGAACAACAGATCGCGAATCGCCGAGCGGCGCAGGTTATAGTTGTACCAGCCACGCTCGGCCTTGAGCCGCTCGATCTCGAAGAAGATCCGATCGATATCCAGCCAGGCGACATGCCTTTCTGTCAGGATTCCCCGGTCCGGCGCGGTTTCCTCCGCCTCGTCCACGCCCGCGCTTCGCATCGCCTTGATCTTGGGGTACCAGTTGACGACGACCTTGTTTCTTTGGAGGTAATCCTCCGGTTCGTCGAGTGTCGGAACGGGCCCAAGTTTCCGGAACGCGTCGCCGAATCCGGTCTTCACGCCGTTGATCTTTTCTTTCAATCGGATCGTTCGTAGTGGTTTTCCGAGATTGCGGATGACCGGCAGGATGAACTCGATCCGGTCCTCGTTGGCCGGCAATCCTTCGGCCTCGAGGTATTTCCTGAACTGTTCCATGTAGTCGGCCCGGATGCCGAAGATCGAGAGTGTTTCGACAAGCCGCATGTGTTTCGGTGGTTCGATCTCCTCCGGCAGTGGTGTCCGGGCGCTTCTTTTGAGCGACCGGTTGTACCCGCGCAGGCGTACGCCGCGACCAAAGAGTTGAATGATCTGCGCTCCTTCGGTCCGGCCGACGTTCATCAACCCCATCGTCGCAACGCGGTAACTGTTCCAGCCCTCGGTGAATTTTTTCGAACCGATGAGGAGGTTGACCGGCGAATCGGCGGCGTTGATTTGGTGAAAGAGCGAACCCGAAAACTCGCGCTCCATTACGAGGAACCCTTCCTTTTCGCAGAGTTTGACGAGTTTGGCGTCATCACCGACATTGACGACGCCGAAGGGGTCGCTCTCGGCGCCGAGACGAAGCGCAATCTCGCCCTGGGCTCCCTTGAGGTTCTCAATGTGGAGCCGCCCGCCGCCGGGCGAATGAAAGATACGGGCGAGCACATCGCGGTAGATCTCGTCCGCATCCATGCCGAGCCCTCCGAGATACTGGAATCGCTTCGCGAAGATGTTCCGGCCGTCCGCCGTGGTCAGGCCCTCGGAGAGAACCCGCCCGATCCGGGCGGTGGTTTCTTCTCCCCCCGTCACAAAGCGCTCAAGAAATTGAAGGATCGAGACGATGTCCGACGCGTCTCTCGCCGCCAGCGTCTTCGTAACGCTCCCTCCAACGAATATCCAGAGGGGTTTCTCGATGGCGAACGGAGTAAGAGCGTCACGGTGGTCGTCGTGAAAGCGCAGTTGTTGGTAATAGACGAGGAGACACGCCGTGAGATACAGGTCGAGATGCTCGCGCTCGGTGTCGGTATCGAGGTTGAGAATCTGATAGTCCTTGCCGAAGCCGTCGCCGTAGAACCAGCGGTAGGAGTAGTCGAAGAGAACGGCTTTCGCGTAGCGTTCGGACAAGTTCGCGTCGCCCTCGACGGCGTGGCCGAACGTAGCGGAGTACTCGAAGGAGAAGCCCTTCTCGCAGAGATCATCCCGCCGGCTGAGCCACTTTCCCGCCTCGCCGCCGCTTGCGCCGCGATGCCCTTCATCGACAAGAACGAGGTTGTTTCCCTCGAACGCCTCGACCGCCACGGTTTTGTCGCCGCTTTCTTCGCGTAGTTTGTGGATGTCGAGAATCTCGATCGACTGCCCGGAAAATAGCCCGCCGCCGTCCTTCTGGAAGATCTCCGCTGTAAGCCCCGACTTGGCGAACTCCAGGCGGTGCTGTTCCGAAAGCCCTTCGTTCGGCGTCAGCAGAATCGTCCGGTTGAGTTCGTGTTCCCGCCCCGCGCGGGCGAGATAATGCCGGTACTGTTGAATGTGTACATGCATCAGCAGTGTCTTGCCGCTTCCCGTCGCCATCCAGAAGGCGATCTTGTTGAGTTGGTGTTCGGGGTCGTCGGTTTCGTCCAAGGGCTCGATCCGGTCCGCCTCCTCGGCCGATTCGTTGAACGCACTGATTCGCTCGTTGATCGCCGCACGCAGGGCATACGGGTCGGTGAAGTAGCGGTCGAGGTAGATCTCGGTGAAGAGGAGCGCCAGATACTGAAAATACTTCCAGACGATCGCGTCCTCTCCCGCGCAAAGTCGATTCTCGTTTATCGCCAGCGTATGCCGGACGATGTTCCGGTCATATTCGAGAAGCGTCTCATCCGAAAGTTCCGGTCGTTTCTCGGCCGGGATTTTCTCGAGCAGTTCGTTCAGAAACCGATGTGTGTTGTCGGGGTCGAGCCCTTCCAGCGACTCGTCCCGCAGGATCGCGGCAAGATCGTCGAACCGATCC
>RFFU01000030.1 GCA_003697085.1 Candidatus Hydrogenedentota bacterium | reverse complement strand
CCAGACACCACGCCGGCGCAGGGAATCCTTCCAATCCTTCAAGAGGAAGATCGTCGCCGTTCCCGCGACCCAGGCCAGAACGGCTCCGCGGGACATCGCGAGTATAACGGCGACGGAACATATGAGCCAGAGGACGGAGGTGAAGGGATGAGGCGGTGTGCGGTCCGCGAGGGCCAGAGCGGGAGCAATGAGAAGGATCGAAAAGATATACGGAGCGCGGTGGAAGCCGTAACGCCAAACGTCCGCGTATCCGCTCCAGGAGAATTGCACAAGATAGGAGAGAGCGGCGAGCACCGCACCGAAGAGCCAGACCCTTTCCAGAGCGGTCCATTCCGTATGGTAAGAAGTTCTCGCGGCAGCATATCCCATCAGTACCATCCACGTGTAATGCGCGCCTTGGAGGGCGCCGTCTTCACCATGGGCTATGAGGCCCGTGAAGATCGCCGTCCCGATGAAGAAGAGCGCCAGCTTTCCGAGAAGGGCTTCCGGTGACGAGGAATCTCTGGTGGAGCGAAAGCCCTGCCAAAATGCGAAGAGGATCATAATGCCCCCGAGAATCTGGGCGGCGCTGATCGAGAGAAAAAGTGTTAAGAGAAAGGCCCCCCCGAAAACGAAGCTGGCCGAAACGTTCGGCGGGGCGTCACCTCCGGAATCGAAAAGGTTTTTCTGTACGTTCGTCATCGACTTTTTATACTAACCGCCCGTCTTCGGTTCGAAAAGAGAAGTCCACCTTCGAAGGACGAGACGAGAGAAAACGAATGGAAAGCCCTGGAGTTCTGATGGACGTCGAGAGAGACAGAGAAGGAAAAGAGGAGAAAAGAGAGGGTTTGGACGGAAGAACTTCGCCCCGGCGTTCCGTTATCGGAACCGTACTGAAATCCGTGTTCAGCGTTCTTCTTACACTGGTTCTTTTGGAACTTGTCTGCCGTTTCTTCTATTTCGTTCCCGTGACGGCCCGCGGGGGGGTCTTTCGGCGGGACGCCGTCGCCGACCATTCTCACTATCCCTACGGCATCGGGCGTATGGTCAATCCGGAATTCGACGTGGTCTTGCGAATGAACAATATCGGGATGCGGGATGACGATATCGCGATACCGAAACCGCCCGGAAGGAAGAGAATTCTTGTTATCGGGGACTCTTTTATGGAAGGGTGGGGGGTCCAACGCGGTGAAATGTTTACGGATCGGTTGGAGAAGTTGTTGAAACGGGAAAATCCGGATGCCGAAGTCGTGGCCGCCGGAGTGGCCTCCTGGTCCACGCTTACGGAGTTGGGATGGTTTCGCCGCAATGGAAAGCGCCTTCAGCCCGACGCGGTGCTCTTGATGCTCGATACGACCGACGTGGCGGGGGACTCTTTCTACGCACACCGGCTCGTTCGTGATGGACGCGGGCGCCCGCTTTTGATCCGTCGCGGAGAACGGTATCTCGAACTACCGCTTCCCATTCACGAATTTCTCTGCCGCGTCTCCTACACCTACCGCGTCTTTGATCGGATCATGATCAAAAAACTTCCCAAAACGAAGTGGGACTACGGATATTGGGACGACGGAGACGATGTGTGGCTGCCGGCGCGGCCTCCCGAGGAGGTGCCGCAGGAGAAATATGAGCAGGCATGGAGCCTGACGCGGGAGGCGTTACGGACGTTTCGAGACCTGCTCGACGAGGAGGGGATTCCGTGGATGGTCGTCCAATATCCCATCGGCGCCGAGGTGGATACGGACGCCTGGATGCCGGGACGGCACACGGCTGATTTCCCCGACGGAATAATCGCTCCGCGCCGGTTCGAATACTTTTCTCGTGTGGCGAAAGAGGACCGCTTGCCGTACTTCAGCCTCTTCGAAGCCTTCTCGAAGGATAAGAGACCGGCTCGTCTCTATCTTCCTCGCGATGGACATTGGTCGGCGGCGGGGCACGAAGTTGCGGCCCGCGCAGTCGCCGCCGAGATTCTCCGCCGAGGGTGGATTCGGAAAGAAAACGAAGGAAAGGAGAAAGGGGAAAACGCAGAAGAAGAAAGGGAAAATGCAAAAGGCGAAAGGTGAAAGGTCAAGGACGAGCGGCAGAAGGCAAAGGGAAATCGGAGCGCGGGTTCTTAACCTGCGGATGTGGAGCGGGGATCTTGCCCGGCCAAAGCTCCGCCTCAGGCGCGCCGAATTTTGGAACCCCGGTTATCCGGCCTGCAAGAGAAGGAAGGGGAGTTTTTCGCCCCGGAAACGCAGGTGTCTGCAAGAAATGGTGTTCGGGTTCTCCCGCCTGATCGATAATCGGTTCCTTTTTCATTTGCGGCCGTGCATCTGCGACTTTCCTCTCGGCCTCGGACTGTTGCAAATCCGTAAAATCTGATTGCGCGGGTTTCATCGCCGTCTTTAGCGGCCTTTTTTTGCTCCCAAAGCATCTCCACCGAATTCGACGTTGGCCTTCTCGTACTGTTCCAAATTTCCGATGTCGTACCATTTTCCAGAAATGACGTGACCATAAACAGGTTTTCGCTTGTAAAGCCACTGGATGAAACGGCCGGGCTGGTCCGGATTGTTCCCCTCCTCGATATAGGTTTTGAAAAGGGGCAGGTCTTCGCGGGCGAAGAGATAAAGACAGATGGCAATAAGAGTTGTCGATGGTTCTTCGGGTTTTTCGAGGAAATGGATGAGGCGGGAGTCTTCATCCAGCCGAACCTCGGCGTAAAGCGGAGTGAGTGAGATGTCTCCTACATCGTAGATTCCGATGGATGTTCCTTTTTCGTGGAAGAAAGAGACGAACGTCGAGAAGTTCGGCGTCATGAGATTGTCCCCCGCCACGACCAGCAGGTCGTCATCGATGCCGACGGTTTCGAGAGTAAAGAGGATGTCCCCGATGGCGCCGCGCTTTGTCGCGTCATCCTTCGTGCCGTCGTCGAGAACGGTGTAGCGCTTTTCCGAACGGAGGTTTCGGGACCATTCTTGAAAGTGAGAATGAAACTTGCTGTTGGTGACGATATTAATGGTTTCGATCTCGTCGATCGATTCCAATGGTTCGGTGATGTACTCGATCATTGGTTTTCCCCCTACAGGTAAAAGGGGTTTCGGACGGTTGCGGGTGAGCGGATACATACGGGTTGCATATCCGGCACAAAGAATCAAAGCGTTCATCTCCATCCTCCCGAAAAATAAATATCAAACAATATAAGGACGACAGTTTATCTCCAGGGGAGGCATTTGTCGAAAAAATAAGCCATTCAGAAACAAGGCAAAAAGAACGGCGTTTTTTTCAAGATACCAAAAAATTGTTCTTGAAAGATGCTTTCCCGGGGAATGAACCGGGTGGTTCCATCGGAAGGGAAAAATTCCCGAAAAGAGGTTATAGAGGAGAAAAGAAAAAAGTGAGAAAAATGTTGACGCGGGGAACGAAGTTCGCCGAAAATCAAGGTAATTTACCGGCCTGGGGTCGGGAAAAACTTTTCACAGTCGGGGAGGATGTCTGATGGACAGCTCTAAAAGCAGGCGGTATTTGTTGTATTTCTGCGCGGTCTTCTCGGTGCTGGTCGGCGCGGGACTGGGAATGACCTTCATGGGAGGCGTGCTCGATCTTTTCGACAGCGCCATCCACGCGGGAACAGGTGATCCGTACGCGCTTCTCTACAATCTGGCGCAGGTCACCAAGGGAATTCTGGGCTGGATCGTTTTTGGTCTTGCGATCACGAACGCGGTCGTTGTCGCGTCGGCCTTTTGCATCGTGGATATGGTGCTTTCAAGCGGCGAAAGGCGGTAAGTGATCGGGTCGTTCTGATCATCCAGAAGGGTATTTCCCGGCCCTGACCGGGGCTGCCGCGGGGGAGCGGCTCCGGTTCCAACCGTTGTTTTTCTAGTTGGGGAGGTTCATTTTTCTGACGGCCCTCGCTGGAGGGGCCGTGGTGCCCACCTTTTTTGTTTGACTTTTTTGTACAAAATGAGAGAATAGTTTAACCGATCCGGTCTAAGCGTCGTTTGTTACGGCCGGAAGGGAACCAAGGAGGAAAGGAAAACGAAATGGACGCGGCGACGAAGACGATCGAAGAATTTGCGGGGCAGGAGTACAAATACGGGTTTGTCACCGAGGTGGACTCGGATGTCGTTCCCCCCGGCCTGGACGAATCCGTCATTCGTTTGATTTCCGAAAAGAAGGAGGAGCCGTCATGGTTGACTCAGTGGCGCCTTCGGGCGTACCGCCACTGGCGGACGATGGCGGAACCGCGTTGGCCGAAGGTCCATTTTCCCAAGATCGATTACCAGGCGATCAGTTATTACGCCGCGCCCAAAAAGAAGAGTGAGGGGCCGAAGAGTCTGGAAGAAGTTGATCCGGAAATTTTGGCGACGTATGAAAAATTAGGGATTCCGCTGAAGGAGCAGGAGGTTTTAGCGGGAGTTGCCGTCGATGCCGTCTTCGACAGTGTCAGCGTTGCGACGACTTTCCGCGAAAAACTTTCCGAGTTGGGGATCATCTTCTGTTCCTTTTCGGAAGCGGTGAAGGAGCACCCCGATCTTGTCCGTGAATATCTCGGAAGCGTCGTCCCCTATACGGACAATTTCTTCGCCTCGTTAAACTCCGCGGTCTTTAGTGACGGGTCCTTCTGTTATGTTCCGAAGGGGGTTCAGTGTCCGATGGAGCTGTCGACCTATTTTCGAATCAATGCGGCGAATACGGGACAGTTCGAACGGACGTTGTTGATAGCGGACGAAGGGGCGAGCGTAAGTTATCTGGAAGGTTGCACGGCGCCGATGCGCGACGAGAACCAATTGCACGCCGCCGTCGTGGAACTCGTTGCCTTGGCCGGGGCGAAGATCAAGTATTCGACGGTTCAGAACTGGTATCCGGGGGACGCATCCGGGCGTGGAGGAATCTACAACTTTGTCACGAAGCGAGGAGCCTGCCGCGGAGAGGCGTCGAAGATTTCCTGGACACAGGTCGAAACCGGCTCGGCGATTACCTGGAAATATCCGTCCTGTATCCTCCAGGGGGATGGTTCGATCGGCGAGTTTTATTCGGTCGCCGTCGCGAATTCCCGGCAGCAAGCGGATACGGGGACGAAGATGATTCACATCGGTAAAGGGACGCGGTCGACGATCGTTTCAAAGGGGATTTCGGCCGGATACGGTCAAAATTCCTATCGCGGTCTCGTTCGGATTACGCCGAAGGCGACCGGCTCGCGTAATTTCACCCAATGCGATTCGATGCTGCTCGGTGACAAATGCGGGGCCCACACGTTTCCCTACATCGAGGTCCAGAATGATTCGAGCCAGGTGGAGCACGAGGCTTCGACCTCGAAGATCGGCGAGGACCAGATCTTCTATTGCAATCAGCGGGGGATAAGCACCGAGGATGCGGTATCGCTCATCGTGAACGGATTTTGCAAAGAGGTTTTGGCTGAATTACCGATGGAGTTCGCCGTCGAGGCGCAGAAACTGTTGGGAATCAGCCTCGAGGGAAGCGTGGGATGATGCTGGGCGCATCATAGGAAAAACCGTCGGAACCACGAAAAAGTTTTACGCCGGAAAGGAGAGACAGGAAACGTGATACTAGAGATTCGAAATCTTCACGCGGGGATCGAGGGGACGGAGATTCTGAAGGGAATCGATCTTACCGTGAAGGCGGGAGAGGTTCATGCGATAATGGGCCCGAACGGGAGTGGGAAATCGACGCTGGCTGGGGTCTTGGCCGGCCGGGAGGAATACGAGGTTACGGAAGGGGAAGTGCTTTTTCGCGGAGAGAATCTTTTGGAGATGAGCCCGGAGGAACGAGCGGCGGCGGGGGTCTTTCTTGCGTTTCAGTATCCCGTCGAGATTCCAGGGGTCAACAGCGCCTACTTTCTTCGCACCGGCCTCAATTCCATTCGGAAGAGCCGTGGGGAGGAGGAACTGGACGCGCTCGATTTCCTCAAACTCGCCCGCGAGAAATTGAAACTTGTTCAAATGGACGAGGCTTTCTTGAAACGGAGCGTGAACGAAGGGTTCAGCGGTGGTGAGAAGAAGCGCCATGAGATATTTCAGATGGCCGTGCTCGATCCCGTTCTCGGAATTCTCGACGAAACGGATTCCGGTCTGGATATCGATGCTCTGCGTATCGTCGCCGCCGGCGTAAATTCTCTTCGCCGTGCTGACAACGCCTTTCTGGTGGTCACCCACTACCAGAGGCTCTTGAATCACATCATCCCCGACGTCGTTCACGTCCTTCTCGACGGAAGGATCGTTCAATCGGGTGGCAAGGAACTGGCCTTACAGCTCGAGGCCGAGGGTTACGACCGAATCAAGCAGGCGGCTACGGTTTAATGGGAACTTCGACGAAGAAGAACATGTCCTCCGGATCGGGTTCCTCATCGTACTTCCTTCCGATTCCGGAAGGACACTGGCTCCGGCGCTATTCGCCTCCGGCTCCGGATCCCGGGGCGGAAACTCCTCTGGAGAAAACGCTGGCCGACCTTCGTTTCAGAGCACGCAAGGTTCTCGAACGCGGACTTCCCTCGGTGCGTTCCGAGGCGTTCCGCTACACAAACCTCCAATTCTTGCTTTCGGAAGAATTTACGCCCGATCGGAGGCAGGTGACTCGGGAAGAGATCGAAGAGGAACTCTTCCGCGATCTGCCCGTGAAGGAAGGCGAACACCGGTTGGTTTTCGTCAACGGAAGATTCCTTTCTGAACTCTCGACCGGTTTCGTATCGGAGTCGGGTCTCGAGATTCTCCGCATCGGAGGGGGGCACGGTACAGAGGCGAGACGAGAAGAAGAGGGGTCGAAAATCGCGGAGTACATAGGCCGAACGACTCTGGCCGATTTTTCCTCGATCGCAGCCTGGAATACCGCGCATCTTCACGACGGCGTCGCCGTTTTCGTGCAGCGAGGGAAGAAGATTTCCGAACCGATCCGTATCCGTCATTTCATCCGAGGGGAGGGGAATCGAAAGATCGTTTCTTTCCCGCGGCTGTTGGTGGTCGCGGAGGAGGGGGCGGAGGTTTTCGTTGCGGAGACATATGCGGGCGATTCCGGGAGGACGCTCACGATTCCGATGACGGAATTGATCGTGGGGCGTGCGGCCAGGGTGGAATATTGTCGCGTTGTTCGGGAGGGCGGCGAAGGCGTTCATCTTTCAGCACAGGAGGCGCTCTTGGAAGAAGACGCTGTCCTGCGTTCCCATGCGTTTCATTTCGGAGGAGCGTTGGCGCGCAACGATGTCCGCGCCGTCTTGAATGGAGAGAATGTTGAGGTGACCCTGAACGGGCTGTCGCTCCTATCGGGAACAGAGCATCTGGACAATCACACGGTCCTGGAGCATCGCCGGCCGCATGGCCGCAGCCGAGAGATATTCAAGAGCGTGCTTGCCGATCATGCTCGCAACGTCTTTCGCGGTCTGATCCATGTTTGGAAGGAAGCGCAGAAGACGGACGCGGTGCAGTCGAACCGCAATATTCTTCTTTCCCCCACCGCGCGCGTGGAAAGCCGCCCGCAACTCGAAATCTATGCGGACGACGTGAAATGCACACACGGCGCCACGGTGGGAAGGCTGGAAGAAGAGGCTCTCTTCTACTGTCGTTCCCGGGGCATTCCGCTCGAATCCGCCCGTGTGCTCTTGACCCAAGCCTTCGCGGCGGACCTGGTCGAGGAGGTCGCGGTGAAGGAGTACAGAGAGGCGTTGGCCGAGGCTGTCCGGGCGCGATTGGAGCGGATGTTGGGGAGGGAGGAGCCGCGGTGACTTCCCGGCCGGCTGAGGTGATGCCCTTCGATGTCGGCCGGCTCCGGAGGGATTTTCCCATTCTGACGAGGCGAGTGCGCGGCCGCCCGCTCGTCTATCTCGATAACGCCGCTACCACGCAGAAGCCGCGGTGTGTCATCGAGGCCGTCGCGGATTTCTACACGCGCTCCAACGCCAACATCCACCGCGGGATTCACGCGTTGTCGGAGGAAGCCACCGCTCGTTACGAGGAGACGCGCCGTTTGGCGGCCCGCTTCCTCAATGCGTCCTCTCCGAAGGAGATCGTCTTTACGAAGGGAACAACGGAAGCGATCAATCTCGTGGCGGCTTCCTACGCGCGTCCCCGCCTGAAATCCGGAGACGAAATCCTCATCACGCATCTCGAACACCATGCCAACATCGTACCGTGGCAGATGGTCTGCCAGGCGACCGGAGCCCGGCTCCGAGTCGCCCCCATCGACGATACCGGGGCGGTGATTCTGGAGGAGTTCGAGGCGCTTCTCTCCGAGCGGACGGCCGTGGTCGCTTTGGCCCACCAATCCAATGCCCTCGGGACCGTCAATCCCGTTGCTCGAATGTGCCGTCTCGTGCGGGAAAACTCCCCCGCAGTGGTTCTTGTGGACGGCGCTCAGGCCGTGGCTCACAGAAAAGTCGATCTGAAGGAGATCGATTGTGATTTTTATGCTTTCTCCGGCCATAAACTTTTCGGCCCGACCGGCGTCGGCGTGCTTTACGGCCGCTACGAGATTCTCAAGATGATGGAACCGTATCAGGGGGGAGGAGATATGATCCGCGCGGTGACGTTCGAGCGGACGTTGTACAAGGATCCACCGGAACGTTTCGAGGCCGGAACGCCGCCGGTCGCTTCCGTGATCGGTCTCGGCCGCGCCTTCGAATATCTGTCGGGTTTGGATCGGATGGCGTTGAGCGAATACGAGGACGAACTCCTGGAGTATGGGACGGATCGACTGAGGGAAATCGATGGGTTGCGCATGATTGGCACCGCAAAGCGGAAATCTTCGGTCATCTCGTTCGTCATCGACGGCGTTCATCCCCATGACTTGGGAACCATTTTGGATGTCGAGGGGATCGCGGTCCGCGCGGGACATCACTGTGCGCAACCGGTGATGGAACGTTTCGGGGTTCCCGCGACCGTCCGCGCTTCGCTGGCGTTTTACAACACGAGGCACGAACTCGACCGCCTTGTCGAGGCGTTGGACGCGGCGAAGGAGATGTTCTGAATGAACGACGAACTGCGTGAACTCTATCAACAGATCATTCTCGATCACAACAGGAGTCCGAGGAATTTCGGCGACTTGCCGGGAGCAACGCATTCCGCAGAAGGATACAACCCCCTCTGCGGCGATCATTACTTTGTCCGGGCTCACGTATCAGAGGAGGGAATCATCGAGAAGGTCTTTTTCGAAGGAAGCGGATGCGCGATCTCAAAGGCCTCCGCTTCGTTGATGACATCCGCCGTGAAGGGAAAAACGCTGGCGGAGGCGAAAAGGATCTTTGAGGAGTTTCACGGGATGGTGACGGGAAGAAGGGAGGGCGAGGAGGAGATCCTAGGGAAATTGACGGTCTTTTCCGGAGTGAGGGAGTTTCCGGTACGGGTCAAATGTGCCGCTCTGCCATGGCATACGCTGGTGGCGGCCTTGGAGCGGAAGCAGGAACCGGTGACGACGGAATGATCGGGTGGCCGTGGACACCGTTCCGCTCCGGAACCGAATCGACGTCCGGGAGGCGAAGTATCGGGAAAGAATCCCTTGAGTCCGGGGAAGCGGAAGGAAGAGACGATTCGTCGGATTTGGATCGGGAAAAAGTCGGACAAGGGGGAGGGGAATACGAGCGGCCGGGTTGGGAATCGCCGGAGGAGAAAACCGGCGGGGAGAAAAGCCCCGGAGGGCGGCTCGTGATGGAGAAAACGAAGGGAGAAGGGCCGGCGGAAGGAATTTCGAATCAGGGTATTCCGCCGCACGGAAAGGATGCCGAATCAGCCCCGGTGGCGAAGAAAGAAGAAGTTCTGGACGGGATCGTGGCGGCCTTGAGGACGTGTTACGATCCCGAGGTGCCGGTGAACATCTACGAGATGGGACTGATTTATGATGTCCGGGTTGACGAGGACGGAACGGCGAGAATTGTGATGACACTGACCTCGCCTCACTGTCCAGTCGCCGAGAGTCTTCCTCAGGAGGTCCAAGAGAAGACGCGGGCGGTCCCCGGCGTGAAGGATGTCAAGTTGGAACTTGTTTGGGATCCGCCGTGGAATCCGGGAATGATGTCGGAGGCGGCTCGTTTGGAACTGGGATTTTTCTGATGGAAGGTGAGGGAAAGTTCGCGATGCCGCAAAGCAACGGCGGTACCTGGCTTCGGAGGGAATTTGGGAAGGGAGGACAAAAGAGGAGAGGAGGCGGCGAATGAAATTCTCGGCCCAGGAAGAATACGGACTCCGTTGCCTTTTGAGGTTGGCGCGTTTGAAGGAGAAAGAGAGCTTGACGATTGCGGAGATGGCGCGGTTGGAGGAGATGACGGAGCCGAACACCGCGAAAATCCTACGGGCGTTGCGGATGGGAGGATTTATTACGAGCGCGCGGGGGCAGACGGGGGGGTATTCATTGGCGCGGCCTCCGGAAGAAATTCGTCTGTCGGCCGTGATGCGGCGTTTGGGAGGACGCCTCTTCGACGAGGAGTTTTGCGACCGTTACGGCGGGCCGGGGATATGCACGCACGAGATGGATTGCTCGGTCAAATCCTTGTGGGTTTTATTGCAGGAGGCGGTGGATCAAGTCCTGGAGGACCTCACGCTGGCGGACCTTTTGGAGGATCTATCGCGCTATCCACTGACCCGTTCTCGGCGTTCCAGCAGAAAGGCCCTCTCGCTGAGCTGACGCGAAACAATCAACGGAGCGAAACAGGGTTTGAGACGACATTCCAATGGGTTTCTTATCATTTAGGCTTGATTGTTCCGTGGTCCAATGCCTCAAATTGACAAAATGTAAGAATGACACCTTTTTTCAGCCCCTTGATTTTAAGATACTATAGTACTATGATTCTTTCTGATGAAGAGATATTCTGGAAAATTTGTGCTTCGGGTGGGAGAAGATCTTCATCTGCGGCTGGCAAACGAGGCGCGGGAAAACGGACTCTCCCTCAATCGCTTTTGCAAACAGCTTCTCCAGGATGGACTTGCTTTGCAGAAAACGGGATACGTAAAGGATAAAAAGAAGCGCGGGATCACAGAAGTGCTGGCCGAGAAGATTCCCGAGGAGCTGGAAGGGCTGGTTTGGTTCGGGTCGCGAGCGCGTTCCGAAGCGACGGCCGCGTCGGATTTCGATCTCCTGATCGTACTTACCCCGGGCTCTTGCATCGATCGTTCTCGTTATCGTGAATGGGATGAATGGGGGATCCCCTCGAAAATATCCCCGCACTTTGTCACGCTTCCCGCATCTGTCGATGAAGCGCACGGATTATGGCTCGAAGTGGCTGTCGATGGCAGGATCGAGTTCGACCGTGACGGAAGAGTTTCGGAGTTTCTCAGTGCGTTGCGATCGGAGGTGGCCCAGGGGAGATTTCGACGACGATGGTCCCATGGCCACCCGTATTGGGAACGGCAAACGGCATGAGGAATAAGGGCTTGGCCCGCGACTATCTCATCCGTGCGCGAAAGCGCCTGGCTGCGGTCGAGACGCTCTATGACCAACAGGCCTGGGCTGACGTCGTTCGCGAATCCCAGGAGATCGTGGAGCTTGTCCTCAAGGCGCTGCTTCGGTCGATGAAGATCGAGGTGCCGCGCATTCATGATGTCAGCGATATTCTCCTCGAGCACGTGGATCAAGCGCCCGCCGGACTCAGAAGCGAGATCAATCGCATGGCGACGATATCCCGAAACCTGCGGCGCGATCGGGAGCTGGCTTTTTATGGAAGTGAGGATTTGACTCCATCCGAGTTCTACAAAAAGGACGATGCGACCCTGGCGCTCAAAGACGTTCGATGGCTCCTCGATACAGTCGAGCGGGAGCTGTAATTGTTTTCCAGTCAGGTTGCGACGGATTGGAGCAGGTGCTGCAGAAGGCGGGGGCCGCAGGCGAAGCCGGCGTGCGCTACCGTTCATGGCCCCGCTCTAGAGCGGGCGCATCCTTGCCCGTAGAATGCGTAGAGCGGGTTTATCTGGCTACGATCGTCAGGCAGGAACCAGCGTTGCTATTCGATTCACGAATCACCAGTCACAAGCCTTTTTTCGGACCTTGCCCTTCCGGATTTCGAATTTTGCTACTCGACGACCCACAAGTCCCGCCGAAAAACCTTACAAATAGTTTTTTTTGTACACGTTCTGCGCCGGCGAAATTGACAAAATGCAAGAATGACACCTTTTTTTTTGAGGGGAGAGGGGGTAAGATGAGATCGTTCTCCACAACGGGAAGTCTCGGGAGAAAGAACGGCTTCGGGAGGTGGATTCGTGGCGCGGCAGGTTTATATCGACGGGGAATTTTTGCCCGAGGAAGACGCGAAGATCAGTATCTTCGACCACGGGTTCCTTTACGGCGACGGTGTCTTCGAGGGAATACGCTCGTACGAAGGATTGGTCTTCTGCTTGGACGAACACATCGATCGGCTCTATAAATCCGCGCGCGCAATCGCCCTCGAGGTCCCGATTCCTCGGGACGAATTTGCTGATGTCATTGTGGAAACCCTGCGCCGCAATTCGCTCTTGAGCGGTTATGTGCGGCCGATCGTGACCCGCGGCTGCGGCGACCTCGGCCTCGATCCCCGCAAATGTCCCAAGCCCTCCGTCATCGTCGCCGCCGACAAACTGACGCTCTATCCCGAGGAATTCTATCGCGACGGCCTCGAAGTGACGTTTGTCTCGACGCGCCGGAATATCCCCGACGCGCTTCCTCCTCAGGTCAAATCCCTCAACTATCTCAATAACATCCTGGGCCGGCTCGAAGTCAATCGAATGGGGGTCGGCGAGGGAATTATGCTCAACGCATTGGGCTTTATCGCCGAGGCCACGGCGGATAATGTCTTCATTGTGAAGGAAGGAGTTCTCAAGACACCGACTACGTCTTCCGGAGCCCTTCCGGGGATTACGCGATCCTGTGTGTTGGAGTTGGCTCGGGAGGAAGGAATCCCCGTCGAGGAAACGGAATTGACACCCTACGATCTCTATGCCGCGGACGAATGCTTCTTGACGGGGACCGGCGCCGAGGTCGTTCCGGTTCGTGCGGTGGAAGGACGGCCCGTGGGCACGGGACGCCCCGGTCCTATGACGAGAAAGTTGATTGAGAAATTCAGGAATCTGACGAAGAGCCGGGGGCGCCGGTACGAACTATGATGCGCATCTTCGGAGAAAGCCCGGGAATCTGTGACCTCTGTCATGAGAGACCCGCGACGATTCAGTTTATGGAGAAAAAAGGAAACCAGACCCGCAAGATCGCGCTCTGCGCCGTTTGTGCCGAAGAACGCGGCATCAAACAAGAAGGTCAGTCACTGACCTTCGATTTCGGGAGTCTTTTGACGGCGTTCGCGAAGGCGGGTGATATTGAGAAGACGGAAGATGTCTGTTGTCCGCGGTGCGGGATGACGGTCCAGAAACTCAAGGAAAACGGTAAGGTCGGCTGCGCGAGCTGTTACACCGTCTTCTCTTCCTTTTTGAATAATGTTCTCTCTCGTGTTCACCCGGGGATTCATCACAGGGGGATGAGCCCAGAATGCGACACGAAAATTCGCACCGAAGAGGAAGAATTGGAGGAATTGAAGCGCCGGAAGGAAGAGGCTGTTGAAAAGGAAGATTTCGAATTGGCGGCCCGTTTGCGGGATGAGATAAGAAAAAAGGAACGGAGTCTCCGGGAGCGGTCGGGGGGAAAAAGACAGGGTCACGGAGCCGAACGGGAACAGTCGTGAATCTCTTCGTCCGAAAACTGATAGAACGCCCCCCGTTTTGGTTGGACGGCCTCGGCCCGGAAACAGATGTCGTTTTCGCAACGCGGATCCGCCTGGCCCGCAATCTGAGAAATCTTCCTTTTTCCTCGGTCGCGAATGTCGATGCCCGCCGGAAGGTCCTGGAAGAAGTGGACAAGGCCACGAAGCATTCCGGCCTCTTCTCGAGCCATGAGATGGTCGATGTTTTTTCTCTGCATCCTTTGGAACGAGATGTCCTTTTGGAACGGCACCTCGTCTCTCGGGAACTTCTCTCTGTCCCCTTGGGAGCCGTTTACGTCGATGATCAAGAACTTCTTCCGATGATGGTGAATGAGGAAGATCACATCAGACTTCAGAGCCTTCGCGGCGGCCTCGATCTCGTCGAATCCTGGCGGATTTTGAAGCAGGCGGAGAGAGAACTGGATCGGATCCTGAAATTTGCCTTCCATTCTTCTTACGGTTATTTGACGACCTGTCCGACCAATGTGGGCACCGGCTTGCGGGCGTCCGTGCTGTGCCACCTTCCCGGTCTGGCCTATACCGGGAAGATACAAAACCTGATTGAGGCCGCCAATCAGGCGGGAATCGCCGTCCGCGGCTTTTTCGGTGAAGGTTCCGCTCCCATAGGAAACTTCTTCCAATTTTCGAACCGGGGGACCTTGGGACGTTCGGAAGAAGAATTCATCGGCGATCTCGAGATATGGGTTCATCAGGTTATTGAGACCGAAAGAAAGGCGCGCGAGGAGTTGATGAAGAAGGAGGGGGTCGGGTTCGAGGATAAAGTCCATCGGGCTTTGGGAATCCTTCGTTCCGCGCGCGTGATGACCACCGAGGAAATGATGAATCTTCTCTCAGCCGTCCGCCTCGGCCTGGATCAAGAATGTCTCCGGAAACCCGACGTCTCCGACCTCAACCGCGTTCAAATTTGGTCCCAGCCGGCGCATCTTCAACAACGTTGCGGAAGAGCGCTCTCTCCTCGGGAACGGGATATCGAGCGAGCGAACTTCATTCGGAGAACATTGTCGGATAGCGTCTCCTGATCTCCTCCTCCACAAGTGCGGCCGCAAAGGCGTGCCCTTCCGCGGTCCAGTGACCGTCGAAATTATAATAGAATCTTCCGGGATTTTTGGCGCGGCGAAAAGCGGGATCGAGCCGGAAGGAATCGATACCGTGAATCCGGGCGAACTCCTCGACGAGCCGAAACGGCCGATCGGAGGAAACCCCCGGCGGAAAACGATGCGCCTTTCTTCCTTCCTTCCAGGCCTCGCCGGAGACTTCGTGCCCATAGGGATAGGTGACAAGTAGAAAGGGGATTTCCCGTTCCCTCAGCAGTCCGTGAATTCGAAGAATGTACGAGAGGGTCGTCTTCCACCGAGGGAAATAAGTCGTGTCAGGAATGGAGTCCCGGCCGGCGAAGAGAAGTTCCAGGGCCGAGTCACTGCCGCTGTATCCGACATCCGCGGTGTCCGGAAAGTATTTATAGGAAAGATGTTCGAGATGCTGGAAGAGAACGGAGTGTCGATCGAACCAATCCGCGATCCGGCCGCTTGGGTTCCAGAGCCGACTGCGGCGCGGTTTGAGAAAAAGAGGTTCCCCGGAAGAGTCGGTGACGAGGCGGCGGGCGTAGAAACGGTCGTTGGCGGGATCGGAGAGATCGAGGAAGAGAAGAACGAGGCGGGGGTTCCAGGTAAGCCCGCGTCGCTTTAGAAAGAGATACTCGATCAGCGGAGAATAGGATTTTACGCCGGCATTGATCGTGGGAATCCCGCGTTTCTCGAGCAGCTCGGCCAGCGTTTGTTGGACATCGACGCCGTAGCCTTCCATAAACGAGTCACCGAGAATCAAAACGGAGTGCGGCTTGACCGTCGGATCCCGAAATCCGTGTGGATCGATCTGATAGATGACATCGTATTCGGCGCTGACCATGCGACCGCGGGAACCGGGACGGAGCGAATGGTCGAGGACCGGATCACGACGGACCACCGCTCCCATCGCCGTGATGGGAAGAAGCGGAAGAAAACGGACGGCGACTTCGAGCGTCACGATGGCCGCGAGGAGCCCAAGGAGTACGAGGAGAAATCGCCTTCCGGCCGAGGTGGGTTTCGTCGAATCCGTTTTTTCGTCATCCATCACGTCCCTCTTCTCCTCTTCGCCCAGCCGAAGTTTATCTTGATCTGGGACATACGTGTGAAGAGGAGCGTATCAGAGGAGCGGAGATTGGCAAACCCGCGGCGGTTCGAGAGCACAGTTTTGATTTGTAAGTAGGTTTGGACAGTCGCAAACGCCTTGGAACGGGTTCACGAGCCGTTGGAGATTCCCAGGGATGGACCTTGAGGCGTATGCCTCGGCGGGGTAGGGCGGACGAGGGCTTCCGCCCCTCCATTGCTGGTCCACCGATGGAGGCCCCGGCGTCCTCGCCGGGACGACCACGGACGAGAACAAGCGCGGTAGCGTCTTTTTCCGCCCCTACTCCTGCCTTCGCCCCCGTGCTTGATCCTTCTCCTTTTTGCCGTTGTGCTTGCCCTT
>RFFU01000029.1 GCA_003697085.1 Candidatus Hydrogenedentota bacterium | reverse complement strand
TACATGAGCCTGCTTCACACCGCCGAATTATCGGAAGAGGACCCGTTCGATTATCTGCTCACCGTGATGCGCAATCCGCAGCGGGTCCGAAACCGTCCGTGCGACTGGATGCCGTGGAATTACCGGGAAACCCTCGTCTCCCTCACCGCCTGACTATGTTTCAGCAAGAGCTGTTCTGAAATCCCTTTCCCGTTAGCGACCAAAGGGGATTCTTCGGCGTCCCACTTCCCCTTAACGAAGCGAAGGAACGCCTCGGAATGACAGAGAAAAGGCGGCGCCCCCCCCCAACCGCGCCCCGCACTACGCATTCTCACCGAAGGGACACGGATAGCGGATCGGCGTTTCGCAGACTGGAGAGTCTATGCCCCATGGTGGAACGGAAATGGGGCGCGGTTTCGCCAACCTGCGGGGCCGGTCGGCACCGCCGGTGTCATTCCGAGGCGCGTTAGCGCCGAGGAATCTCCCCACGTGGTCTCCCGCCCCGTGGGCCGATTGGCACTCGTCGGGGATTCCTCGTCGGGCTGCGCCCTCCTCGGAATGACACCAGGGGGGAGCGAAGCGACACCCTGGTGTCATCCCGAGTTCGCCTCAAAGCGAACGAGGGGTCCCCCCGCTTGCGGCATCCTGCTTGTTGTTATTTCGATAATCGCCGCAAGGCGATTGCGGAATCCCCTTCACCTGGCATCGCGGCGCAAGAGCAAAGGCAAAGGCAAAAGCCAGGGCAAGGGCAGGGAAAGGGGGACGGGGAAAGGAAACGAAAAGGAAAAGGGAAGCGCTTTCTGGGAGCGCAGGCATCTTGCCTGCAAAAACGGGCTTGCAGAGGATTACCATTCGGTCGCCCCGAACCCATGCGGGGTTTCGCACAGGAGTGGATTAATGCGATTCGGCAAAAGGCGCCCATTTTTCGCTCTGCTCGACGTGAAGGGGGACGTGACAGATTCACCTGATGGAGTAAAATAGCCGGTGTGAATCGGGAGAGATTGGAGCGAACGTGAAGAATATTTTGGTAACGGAAGGGGGTGTGGATCTCCACACGCATACCACGGCTTCCGATGGACAAAATTCGGCGGAAGAACTGATTGCTCTGGCGAGGGAGGTCGGGTTGGAGGGGGTGGGGATCACGGATCACGACACGATTTCCGGGGTTGTGGATGCTTTAGAGATTACGAACGGCGGAAATTTTCTTGTCGTTCCAGGGATCGAGATTTCGTGCGAGACGATGCGCGGGACCTGCCACATACTCGGATACTTTATCGATCCACATTCGCCGTTCCTGAGGGAGCCTTTGGATTATCTCCGCCGGCGCCGCCGCCGGCGCGCGGAAGAGATCGTCTCGCGCCTGGAAGGAATGGGCATACGAATCGAGATTCCGGAGGACGTGGCGGGGCGGAGTATCGGCCGGCCGCACATTGCCAGAGCTCTGCAAGAGGCCGGTTATGTGCCGGATACGGAAGAGGCGTTTCGGTCCTATCTTTCGGTCGGACAGGCGGCCTACATACCTTCGCCAAGGCTGAAACCGGTCGAGGCGATCGAACTGATCCTAAAGTCCGGAGGGGTGCCGATCCTGGCGCACCCTCACACCTTTGGAGACGAAGTGATGATTGGGGTCTTCGCAAAGCAAGGTTTGATGGGACTGGAAGGGTATTATGCTTTTTATGACGATTCGACGCGCTCCTACTGGGCCGGCGTCGCGGAACGGTACGGCTTGCTTCTCACGGGCGGGTCGGATTTTCATGGAGACTTTCGGAAGGATAGACCGTTGGGTATGGTTCGTCTCGCGCGAGAGATGGTGGAGCGTCTCCGGGATGCGCGGTTACGGGTCTTTTGATCCGGACGGATATTCGATGGAGACGTTCGGTCCGGCGGCGCGCCCTAGCAGACGGCCTTCTGGGTTGCGTCGCAGATGGGAGTTCCGGTCGAGTCGGTTTGGTAACCGTTCCGAAGGATGGATTCCCGCGCCTGCTCGAGCCGTTCTAATTCGGCTTCCAGAAGCGTAATCCGCCGGTCGATGTACTCGAGAAATTCCCGCACATTCTTCCGCATGGCCTACCTCCTTTTCATTTCTCTTCTTCTTTATACATCGGTCGTCAAAGTTCCCCGCTTGAGGGCGGAGTCGAGGGGAGAAGTCTTTTTTGTGCAGTCCGGTGTGGCCATCGCGACGCCCCTCGGAACTTCCGTTTCAAGGAATGGGCCGGTCAAATTCCGCCGAGGGGAGGTTATCGTCGGTGAGGGGCGGGTCTTTCGTTCCTGGAAGGACCACATCTCCATTCGAATCCTGTCGGGAGCGGTTCGGGCCGGGGATGAAGTGATTCCCGCCGGGCGAGGGGCCGGCGGGAGGGAAGGCGTCGCATTCGAAGCGGCGGCCTCCGGAGGGTACGGAGGAGGAACCTCGGAGGAGGGGACGGGCGGGAAGGCCGATTCGGGGGACGGAAGCGAGAGGTTTCTCGTCGCTTCGCTCGTGGGGGCCCCGGATTTCTTCGCAAAGCGCTTTGACGATGAATTCCTGGCTGCTCTGACGGGGGAGCAGGATTCCTCCTGGGCGCTTCCGGGACGGATTCGGAGTGTCGTGGGGCCGGTGGAACTGGACGGGGCGTCCCTTGACGCAAGCGGACGGCGGGATACGCGGCCGATCGTCGCGGCCGCGAAGGAGTACGATGCCCGGTGGGTCCTTCTTCCGATCTACTCGCGGTCCGCCGCCGGTGACAGCGTTCGTGTGATCATCTTTGACGGTGTCGGGGGGCGGGAGATCGGGATGTCGGAGCGTCCTGTGCGACTCTTTCCGGCGCTTCATTTCGAGAGAAAGTCACTTCGTCTGGGCCGCCTGAGGTTTCTCGGAAGATACGTCGGGTTGGACCCGGAACCGAAACGCGTACGTGTTCGACCGGACGGAGCGGCGGAAGTTTGCGTGGGAAATGCACGGGTTCTGTTGTGGGAAACGGGAGCCCGAGTGGTGGGGGTATCGACGGATTGTCCGGCGGAACCTCTCCTTTTGAAGACCGCCCGAGGGACTCTTTCCGTAAAGATTCAGATCGATGAGGCGGCGCGAAGGGGAGTCAGGATTTTTCGAGGAAAGGAACTTCTCTTTTCCTCGCCGTTCTACGACGATCTTAGGGACGTCGCCTGTTCAGGCCGGGTTTTGGCGGTTTTGAGGGGCCGGTCGCTCGAACTCGTCGAAGTGGACTGAAGCCCGGTTTTCGGGAAGGGGGCAGCGGTATTTTCGTCAATCCTTTCGCTTCCACTTTTCTCCCGGATTTCGCGGATTTGATAACCCACGGCCCGAATCATTTCTCTATCGGCGGCGAGGCCTTGGCCGGGAGTCGTCAGATACCCATTGGAAAAGATCGAATTGACGGCAAAGAGAGCCAGGGGCTGGAGCGGCCCGAGAATCTTTTCCCGTCCTCCGGCGCAACGGATGTCGCGATGGGGATGAACGAGCCGTGCCAACGCCAAGATTCGCAAGGCCTCTGTCGCTGAGAGCGGGCGGACCGAGGCATACGGCGTGCCCGGTCTCGGATCGAAGAGGTTGATGGGAATGGAATCCACGTCGAGCCGATGGAGTGCGAGGAGCCAATCGGCGATATCTTCCTTCGTTTCGCCGATCCCCACCAATCCGCCACAGCACGTCTCGAGTCCCGCCGTTTTCGCGATCTCGACGCTGCGGACGCGGTCAGTCCAAGAGTGAGTGGTCACGAGATTGGGAAAGAATCGTTCAGAGGTCTCCAGATTGTGGTTGTAGCGGTCCGCGCCTGCTTCCTTGAGTCTTTGAGCGGCTTCAGGGGTGAGGAGGCCGAGGGAGGTGCAGATTTTGAGATGGGGAAAGGTTTTCTTGATGGTCGAGATGGTCGGGCAGAGTTTATCGAGCAAGGGGCGGGTTGCGGCGCGGGTCGCCGTGACGATACAGAACTTCTCTGCTCCCGCGGCCGCTGCGTTGCTCGCTTGTTCGAGCAGCGTCTCGGGTTTCAAGAGCGGGTACGTCTCGATCGCGGTCGAATACCGTGCGGATTGCGAACAGAACCCGCAGTCCTCGGAGCACCGGCCGGACTTGGCGTTGGAAAGGATGTGAATCGTCACGAACCGATCGTAATGTTTCTCGCGCATCTTCCGTGCTTCTTCGAGTAGTTCGAGGAAGTGCGGGCGGTCCGCCGAGAGAAGATCCACGATTTCATCCCGGGAAAGAGTCTTCATAGGACCGGAGAATGCCATAACTCGGCGGGGAAGAAAACCGGGAAGTTGCGTGGGAATGCAGCCACGGCCTCGGAAGGGAGACGCCTCTTCTTCCCACGTTTCCTCGAGCCGTGCCGGAATCCTGTTCGAGATCATGAAAAGGGATGTGAAACGTGGGGAAGAGAAGCGAAGATGATTCTCACGAGGCGGCAGGCCTTGTAGAGTTATTCGGCGGGAGGAAGAGGAAGAGGGCGTGGCGAGAGATTGAATATGACGAAGGAAGAAAGATTCTACAAAGCCTTGTGGGACGTTTTCGTCGGCGTGCGGATCGAGGGACGCGGCGGTTTCGTGAATTTGATGAGGATTAAGTCGAATTACTACCGCGCAATCGAAGGTCTCTTGAAGGAGGACGTCGATGCGGCACTCAAGGACCACCCGTCGTTTCGCGATGAACTTTTCGACAAGCTCTACTCGTTTTTCAGACGTTATTTCACGGAGAGCGGTTCGATCTATTTCGGTTCCACGCCTTTTCACGACCACGTTTACGAAAGAGTTTACACGCCAAGAAGGGACATCATCCTCTTCTGGAAAACGCGGATGCTCTATTACGTCAAGACGGATCGAATCTTCCGGAGTCTGCCGGTGGAATTCGACGGGCTCAAATTTTATTTCGATGCCTCACAGATAGAGAACAAGAAAGCCAACGAGCGGCGATCCCTCGTGTACGAATTGAGCGAGATCCGGGAGGACGGGACGATCGTGTTCAACGTGCAGTATTCCGAGAGGGGAAGAAAAACGAAACTCGAAGGGATTTTGAAGGCTGCAAAGAAGAGAGGGATGGTCGTTTCGGAAGAAGAGGTGAGGCGTGCTTTCAGAATCTTCGAGAAGCAGAACGAGGTCGATTTCTTCATAAACAAGAATGCCGGTGCTTTTTTGAAGGAGCAGTTCAAACTGTGGAGTTATCGGTATTTCTGGGAGGGCGGGCCGGAGTGGATCGCCGAGAGAGTCAATCAACTGCAGATCCTGAAGAAGATCGCCTTCAAGATCATCGATTTTATCTCGCAGTTCGAAGATGAGTTGGTGAAGATTTGGAACAAGCCGAAGTTCGTCAAGAACGCGCATTACGTGATTACCCTGGAGAGGATTACCGATACGAACCTCCTGAGACGAATCGTCAAGCACGGGAATATGGCGAAACAGATCAAGGAATGGAAGGAACTGGGAATCGTGAATGACACGTTCCGGGAGGAAGAGATTTTCGAAACCGCCGCGACGGGGGACAGTGTCCTCTCGGAACGATACAAATTTCTTCCGCTGGACACGAAATACTTCAAGGATTTGGAACTCGAGATTCTGGGGTTATTCGAGAATCTGGATGAATCCCTGGACGGTTGGCTGATCAAGAGCGAGAATTACCAGGCCTTGAAGACGGCTCTTCCGAAATTTCGAGGTCGGATACAGGTGATCTACATCGATCCGCCGTTCAATCTCGGCTCTTCCGACCTCTTTCTTTACCGCACGAACTATAAGGACGCGAATTGGGCCACGCTGCTCGAAAACAGGTTGGCGCTGGCGAAGAAATGGTTGCACGAAAGGGGGAGTATTTTTGTGAGGTGTGATTACAACGGCAACTGGATTGTCCGATGTTTGATGGACGAGATTTTTGATTCGAATTTTCGGAATGAGATCAAACTCAAACGGAAGAGGCAGTCGATGGGAACTCCCGGCAAGTTCGAGGTGGAAAATGAGAGTCTTTTTTATTATGCGAAATCGGAAGATTCTTTCCGCAAAGACCTTTTTGTCGAAAAGGATACGAGCAAGGTAAAGTGGACGGGCTTCTTGAAGCAAGGGGAGAGAAGGCCTCGGGAGAGAAGATTTCTTGGGAAGAGGTTGTTTCCGCCGAAAGGACAGCATTTTTCGCTTGTTCAAGAAAAGGTCGATCGACTGCTCAAGGAGCACTTTCTTCGTTTGAAATGTGAAGAATGCGGCGCGATCTATTATTTTGACGAGCAGGAATCGGGGAGCGATTTCACCGGCGGATCGAAGAAGGAAAATTACAAGTACGCCGATCTGGAAAAGAAGAATGTTTTCGGTGTTTCGAAAATCGAGACCTGCCTCGAATGCGGCGCCGATCGGTGGAAGGTGGAGTATCTTCCGTCGAATATGAGAAAATTGGGAGATGATTGGACGGATATTCCCTCCTATTCCGATTCACAGTCGTTTGCCACGGAAAACTCGGAGGCTCTTCTCGAAAGGGTCATTGAATCTTCTTCCCGCGAAGGGGATATCGTGATGGATTTCTTCCTGGGTTCGGGGACGACGGCGGCCGTGGCCCAGAAACTGGGACGAAGATGGATCGGCGTGGAGATGGGCGAACATTTCAACGATGTCATTCTTCGGAGAATGAAGCGGGTTTTGGCTTATGACGGTTCGGGAATTTCGAAGAAGAAGAACGTGAAGAAGAAGTACAACGCGAAAAGAGCCGGTGGGTTCTTCAAATACTACGAGCTCGAACAGTACGAGGAAGCCTTGGCGAAATGCGGATACGACGACGGCGAACCCTTCAAAGGTCCCGCGACAGATCCGTATCAACAGTATGTCTTCCTCAAGGATGAAAAGATGCTCGCGGCGTTGGAGATCGATCACGACAAAAAGAAGGTCGAAGTGAACGTGGAGAATCTGTACCCCGCCGTGGACCTCGCCGAAACGATTTCGAATCTGACCGGCAAACGGATACGAAGGATCGAGGAGAGGGCGGTGGTTTTTGAAGATGGATCGAGGGAAAATACGGAGAAGCCGGATCATCGGCTTATCAAGCCGCTCCTTTGGTGGGAATAGGCGGGTTCCCGTTTTGAGAAGATTTCACATTCAAGAAAAAGTGGAGGAGATCAAATTCAATGAAATGCCGATCCAATGGCGGACATTGGACCTTGGGAAGTTTTCGAAAAAGAAGTCGCTTTTCGAGTTTCAGAGGGCGGCATTGCGAAGCGGCTTGAAGGCATTGCATCTCTATTTTCGGAAGAAGCGTGCGGACCGGGAGGCGCTGTTACAATGCCTAGGATTGACAGGATGGGAGGAGGAACTTGTATTTGATCTGAGGAAGAAGCAGGAGGCGAGGGCGGCGCGATATCTTTTAGAGTATCCGGACGATTTTCCGGTCCGCGATGGAAAAATTTCTTTTTCGGCATTCCTGAACAGGATGAGTTTTTGGATGGCCACGGGGTCCGGAAAGACACTGATCATCATCAAGCTGATCGAGTTTCTGGGGAGGCTGATCGGGAAAAGGGATTTGCCGCCGGGAGACATTCTCTTTTTGGCACACCGGGACGATCTCTTGGACCAATTCAGGAATCATGTCGAGGAATTCAACGCTTGGAATGTCGAGGGAAGAATAAGGCTCGAGAATTTGAGGGATTATGAAAGCGTAAAGCGGGACAATGTCTTGCCGTTCGAGAAAAACGAGGTCACCGTTTTTTATTACCGGTCGGATTTGATTTCCGACGAGCGAAAGGAAAAGATCGTCGATTTCAGAGACTATGACAACGGGGGAAGATGGTACGTGTTTCTGGATGAAGCGCACAAGGGGGACAGGGAAGAGAGCAAGCGACAAATCCTGTACTCGATTCTTTCGAGAAACCGATTTCTCTTCAATTTTTCCGCGACATTCACGGACCCAAGGGATTTCGCGACGTGCGTCTTCAATTTCAATCTTTCTCGATTCGTAGAGGAGGGATACGGCAAACACGTTGGAGTATCGTCCGCTGGAATAAAGATGTTTCGAGGAGAGGATGAATTTTCGGCACTGGAAAAACAAAGGGTTGTTTTGAAAACCCTTTTGCTTCTGGCCTCCCTGAGAAAACGTTACGAGGAGATCGGGAGGATCGATTCGTCGCTCTACCACAGGCCACTCCTTTTGACCTTGGTGAATTCGGTGGACGTGGAACGATCGGATTTGGAGTTGTTTTTCCGGGAATTGGAGAAGGTGGCGCGAGGGGAGATACGCATCGATTTGTTGAGAAGGGCCAAGGAGGAATTGCTCGCGGAATTCGGGGGGGCGAGGAAGTTTCTGTTCGAGAAGCGGGAAAGCGGTATCGACGAGGGCTTGGTTTCAGGTTTGGGATACGCGGATCTCCTGAAATACGTTTTTAACGCCCGAACGCCGGGCAGGTTCGAGGTCTTGAAGATTCCAGACAATCGGCGCGAGATGATTTTGAGGCTGATGACGACGGAGAAGCCGTTCGCCTTGATCAAGATCGGAGACATCTCGGGCTGGCTCGCGGAGAAACTCGAGGGATACGAGATCAACGAAGGATTCGCGAATGAGAGTGTTTTTCGCCGGATCAATCGCAACGATTCCGAGATAAATGTCTTGATGGGATCCCGGGCGTTCTATGAAGGGTGGGATTCCAACCGGCCCAACGTGATTTTGTTCATCAACATCGGGGTCGGACGTGATGCGGAGAAATTTGTTCTGCAATCGGTGGGACGAGGGATACGAATCGAACCGAAGGAGAACCGAAGAAGGCGCCTGGCGAAGTTGCTCGAGGCTGCGCAGATCAAGCCGGCAATTTTCAAGCGGATCGAGAAACTGGTTCTTCCTCTTGAAAGTCTTTTCGTTTTCGGGACCAACGCCGAGAACATAAGGGAGATTATCGCGACCCTGAAGGCGGAGGAGGAGGGAGGAGGAACGGTACCTTCGGGGAGAAGTTTCCGGGAAGGGAAGGAAGGAGAAACGGCATCAGGCGATGGGGCTTTCAAACGGGGGGCGGCAGAAGAAAACATTCGGGAAAAATTGGCGCTCAGTTACGCCGATCTCGAGATGAGTTCGCGGTATCTGGAGTACTTGGGGGATAAGATAACCGTGGTGAAATACGGATGCGGAGTCGAAAATTTGACGGCGGTGAAGGAGAGTTTTCGTAATCCGGAACGATATTATGATTTAGAGGAAGGGGCTCCGCTTTGGCAACCGGATACCCTTTTAGGTGTAATTCTTAGTCGGTTCAGTTCGTGATGGGGTCAGAACGGTACTGATTTCGCCGATCAGGCGGGCAGCGGAACAAGAGAGGAAGGAAGAACACAGTTCGGGCGCTTTGCTTTAGAGAGTCCGCCTTTCATCACAAAGGGGGATGCAGCGCGGGGACTCGGCTCTGTCGAAGAGTCAAGCGGTTTTTCTCAGATCAGGAGTGTCCGCGCCCGATGTTCGATGTGGGGAGAGGAAGCCGTAGTGGAAACGAAATGAGGATTTTTTGGTACAAGAGACAGGGACGGTACGGAATTTCAACTTTATGCCAGGGGGCCTTATTCTCTTGACGCAGAGGCTGCTTCCTCGGTTAATGACCTCGGGAGAAGCGAGTGGGGATGGTTGGTCGGGGGCGTTTCAAGGAAGGAGATCGGTGTGGTGTGCGGGAAGGGGGGGAATGGCAGTGAGGAGGCGGCGGTGTCGAAGTCGGAATTGATGAAGGAGACGAAGGCTGAGTTGATCAAGCGGGCACGGGAAAAGGAGATCCCGGGCCGTTGGAGGATGACGAAGGAAGAATTGGCGACGGCTTTGGCGAAACTCGAGGTCCGGAAACGGACTGTTCGACGTCGGCGCGTTCGGAGTGGCGGGACAAGCGCTCCGTCGGCGGTAGCCGCGGAAAAGGGCCGGAAGATACTCGAAGAGCGCGCGCGGCGCAAAAAGACCCGGACAAGGGAAAGAAAGGCGGAAGAGACGCGCGTTTCAGCGTCGAAAACGACGAAAGTAACGCCGCCTTCGGTGTCGGAAAGCGATTCGGAAGGCGGCAGAAAGTCCCGCAGTAGGATATTGCGAGAGAGTCCCTCCGCACCTCCGACACCGAGTGCGGGAGAGAAAACGCTGGCTCCGCTTCCGGACGATCTTTCGGGGTCCTCGTTGGCCCCCGGGCCCGCAGGGAGGAAGCGGCGCGTGCGCGTGCGGCTGGGGAAGAAGAGCGAAACGCCAGAGGAATCGGCGGCCGAGGCTGAGACGGCGCCGGAAATGGAAAGGAAGGAAGAGTCAGCGGGAGTGGGGCTGATGCCGCGGCGTTACGGCCGTTCACGCCTCGTGCTGATGGCCCGCGATCCCCGCTGGCTCTACGCTTATTGGGATCTGGCTCCCGAGGATGAACAAAGGTGGCGCAAAGAAGCCGAAGAGAAGACACCGGGGCTGAAACTCCGCGGTGTCCGCCGGGACAATTTAGAGTCGGTCAGTTTCGAGGTGGAAGTTCTTCCCGGGATAAATTCCTGGTATATCCCTCTCCCGACATCGGGACTCGCCTGGACGGCGGATCTGGGTTTCGAGAAGAAGGGAGACGATCGCCGCTTCGAACCGTGGCTTCACTCGAATGTCGTCGAGACGCCGGAGGTTCCGGAGCCTTGGAGCGACGGTCGGGTTCGTTCGGAAGAAGGTAAACGGAAGGAAGTCCGGGGTGCGGAAGCGAAAGGGGGTGGGGTTGAAGAAAAGAAAACGCCGGCGGCACGCGAAGTTCATTTGGGAAGGGTGCGTGGGGTTCCCGGGGGAACAGGAGCCCGCGGGGCGCGGCCGGTTTCGGAGACGATTTCGCGAGGAGGTGACCGCCGAAGGTCTGTTTCTCCAGAGGAGAAGTGTCTCGAAACTCCCGGCGCTTTTTTTCCGATCGCGCCCGGGGGTGTTTTCTCCGGGGTTTCGGTCTTCGGAGGGCCCGTCGCGGGGGTCCGATCGGGAGCGGGAATTCCCGAGGGGAAGGGAGATTGGAGAAGCGGACCGGTCGAGGGATGGGAGATCGATCTTCCGTCGAGTTTCGGGGATTTCGTCTCGGCGCACCCCGGCCCCGCCGAAGACACATTTTACTTTTGGATTGACTGTGAATTGATCGTTTTCGGCGGGACGGAGCCTGACGCGGAGGTGACGGTACTCGGGAAGCGGGTGAAGTTGAGGCCGGACGGGACATTTACCATGCGACTGGTTTTGCCTCCCGGCGCGCTCGAAATTCCGGCCGTGGCCGTGAAGGCGGACAAGAGCCGTCGGATACGAACCGGATTGCGAGTGACCAGAAAGAACCGCTCGAAGAAAGAGGTGTGAAGGGCGCCGCCCGGCGCCGGCCGGTTTTCCTTTCGATTATCCTCCACGCTCACCTTCCATTTCTTCGCCAACCCGAGTACGAGCATCCGTTGGAGGAGATTTGGTTTCACGAGGCGATGCTGGAGTGCTATCTTCCCTTGGCAAGGTGTTTCCGGAATCTCCATCGGGAAGAGGTTCCGTTTCGCCTTGCGTTCTCCTTTTCGCCTACGCTTTCGACGATGATGCGGGACAGATATTTTCGGGAACGATTTGAGCGATTTCTCAACGAGCGGGTGGAATTGGCGGAGCGGGAAGTCGAGCGTTTTTGGGCGATTCCCGCGTTGCAACGTTTGGCGTGCTTCTATCACCGGCGTTTTCTCAAACTAAAACGTTTCTGGGAGGAGGAGATCGGAGGAGACATTATCAGTCTCTTTCGGGAACTGGAGGAAGAAGGGCGATTGGAGTTGATGACGACAGCCGCAACGCATGCCTATCTCCCCGTTTTTGATGTGGAAGAAAGCACGGTGGAGGCGCAGGTGAAGATCGGAGTGGAATCCCATAGACAACACTTTGGGCGGATCCCGCCGGGATTTTGGCTTCCGGAGTGCGGGTATACGCGGAACGCCGAGCGTGCGTTGGTCGAGGCCGGGATCCGTTACACCGTACTGGATTTTCATGGTCTCCGCCGATATGGAGAGAGAGGAAGATGCGAAGGAGCGTGGGGTCCGGGGCCCGCCGGGCTCATGGTTTCGAAGAGCGGCCTGTATCTTTTCGGGCGCGATCCTGATGCCTCACGGCTTGTCTGGTCCGCGCGGGACGGTTACCCGGCCGACGGCGTGTACCGAGAATTTCATCGAGACGGTTTGGAAGAAGCGGAATTCGGGTACGCACGACCGTATAGGCATCCGTTGGGAAGCGGAGTTCCTTCCGGAATGAAATATCATCGCGTGACCTCGCTGGAAACGCCTCTGCGGAAAAAGGAGATTTATGATCCCGGCGAGGCGGAGAAGAAGGCCCGGGAGCATGCGCGGGCGTTTCTGAAATGGTGTGAGCGACGAAGAGGGGAACGAGAGACCGGAATCGTTGTTCCCTTTGACGCGGAACTCTTCGGGCATTGGTGGTACGAAGGGCCTGAATTTCTCGAGAGTCTGATTCGTGAAGCAAGGGAAAGCGTTGTTCGATTGCGGACACCGGGGGATCTTTTGAAGAGGAAGAAACGGGTGGAAAAGGGTGAGGGAGTCTTTTCTTCTTGGGGGAATCACGGTTTCTCCTCCGTGTGGCTCGATCCCTCCAACGATTGGATCTATCCCGAGTTGCATCGGGCATCGGAAGCGATGCGTTCAGCGGCGCTGCGATTCTGGGAAGAAGGGGGCGATCGAGAAAGAATTCTAAACCAAGCAGTTCGAGAACTTCTTCTCGCCCAGGCGAGCGATTGGCCGTTTATGATGAAGGCCGGCACGACGGTGGGATATGCCCGCACACGTTTTCTACGACATATCGAGAGATTTTGGAAGTTGTTGGCGATGGCGGAGAGCGGGGAAACGGAGGAGGCTTTTTTGCGGGACTGTGAGGACGGCGGGAGTGTTTTTCCGTGGATTGATTTTCGAATCTTTGGACTGCGGAATATGCGGAAGGGACGGGAAAGGCAAAAGGCAAAAGGCAAAAGGCAAAAGGGAAAAGGGAAAAGGCAAAAGGAAAAAGGGAACAGAATATTTGGAGCGTAGACTCTCCAGTCTGCGAATCGCCGATTCGCCCGTGGTGTCATTCCGAGGAGGGCGCCGCCCGACGAGGAATCCCCCCCGGAGTGCACGATTCGTTCTCCGCGGGTTGGAGAACCTGCGCCCCATTCTTGCCTACAAGATAAATGGCCCACGATACACGCCTTTTGCCTTCGGGGGGCCGGCGAAGGAGGGCGTTCTCGCCTATGTTTCCGGCAATAATGCCGATTTTTTGTCGTGCACCAAAAGAGGACGGGTCTTGCAATTTTCGAGTGAAGAGAGAGGATAACGGTCGGATTTGGGGAAGAGCGTGGGAAAATGTTGCATGAGACGAGAGGAATCGTCGATGGGTGAAGGAAGGAATCGTATTGTTGTTTGGGCGTTGCGGAATGCGAGACCAACCTTGTTTTTAGCGGCGCTTCTTTCGAGACTGATTCTCCCAATCGTTCACTATTCCGGGGTCACTTCCGATTCCGTGACCTATCTCTCGATGGCGCGGGGAATGTTGAACGGGGTCGGATTTGTCGACATTGAGGGGCGACCAACCGCAAAGAGGCCTCCGGTATACCCTCTCTTTCTAACGGGAATGTTGAAGATGTCGGGGAACGAACTTCGCGGGGTTCAGATCGTTCAAGCGATTCTTTCCGCGGCTCTGGCACCGCTCCTTTTCGAATTTCTCGGGGGCCGGTTGGGGAGAGGGGCGGCCTTCCTGGCGGGTCTTCTCTGGGCATTCGATCCCGTCAGCATTCCTCCTCCAGCATACATTCTGACGGAATCGATAGGCGCCGTTCTCGTTTTTCTCTGGTACCTACAGTGGACCCGGACATTACGGCATTCGTCCGTTCGAGGCTTTTTATGGCAGGGGGTTCTCGGGGGAGTGTTGCCCTATCAGACGATGATCACGGCACTGCTTCATCTGTTGGCGATGGTTGCGACCTTTTTCCACCGCCCGCGATTCTGGAAGCGAATTTTTGTAAGCCTGATCATCATGATAATTCCGATGCAGTTATGGGCCTGGAGAAATCGGGTTGTGTTGGGAGAAGAGACGGCGGTTCGTTCAGGAGGCTTTGGATTTCTTCTTTGGGCGACGATGCAATACGATTTTCCGTGGCTTTTAAGTCCGTACGATCCTCGAGGAGCGATGATTTTCAAACAGGAGAAACATGTTTACCGACATTATCCTCTTTCAGAGCAGCATCGGATTTATTTTCGAAAGGGCCGGGCCCGCTTCTTTTCAGATCCGGTTGGGGGGACCGTCCGGGCCATCAAGGGAGTATTTTGGTCTTGGGTGGATGTTCCGGGGGCAATGAAGTCATTGGATCGCTTTCCGATTGCGAAGGCGTTTCTTCGCGTTGCCAACATCGTGTCGCTTCTGCTCGCTCTGGTGGGAATGGGAAGGGCATGGAGGGTTACGGAAGGGCGGTGTGCGATAGGGGTTCTTCTGTATTTTACGTTTTTCCATATGTGGCTTTATCCCATTCCGAGATATTTTCTTCCTGTGAGGCCTCTGTTGGCGTTATTGGGAGGGTTTGGCGTCGGAACCTTGTTCCCACGTAAGTGATTCGTTGTGCTGTAATTCGGAATTGTGGAGTGAAAATTTCCCGCGGTGAGGAATGCCTGTTCTTTTATTTTAGAGTTGATACAGCGAATTTTCCTAAATTTACAAAGGGTTTTAGAGGCAGAGAGGGGGGATTAAAAATTTTAAAAAAAATACTCAAGGAGAAGTCGGTAACGTCCGAAGAGACGAACAAGGATTGGTTCGGCCCCGTGTCGGGGTGGAATTTCGGAAAGGAGTCCGTGTCCCGTGGGAATGAGCATTTCGGGCATATCGGTCGGAGTGGGGGGGATTGTCGGCGGGGGAGTGAGAGGCGGTGCGAGGCACTCCGCCTCCGTCTCGACGGGAACGGACGACGGAACGCTTCGTGAGTTGAGTCCGGAAGAAGAGGAGCAGGTCAAGAAACTTCGGGAACGGGACGCGGAAGTTCGGCGGCACGAGCAGGCGCATCTCGCGGCCGCCGGCCAGTATGCGAAGGGAGCCCCCGATTTTGACTATCAGGTAGGACCGGATGGAAAGAAGTACGCGGTCGGCGGAGAAGTGAAGATAGACACGTCCCCCATTCCGAACGATCCCGAGCGAACGATCGAGAAGGCGCGGACGATCAAGAAAGCGGCGCTGGCGCCGGCAAAGCCTTCGGCGAAGGATCGGCAGGTGGCGGCCGAGGCTGAGAAGATGGAGGCGAAGGCGCGGAAAGAACTGCGCGAGCAGGAAGAGGAAGAGAGGGTGGAGGGGAAGGGAGCGGAAGGAACGCTTTCGGATGAGGGGAGGGGAAAAGTGAGAGATGGAATCGAGGAAACACAGCGGCGCCGCGGAGAGGGAGGAGAGACCTTCAAAACTTATTCGAACACCGGCCAAGTCCATTCGTTCGTTAAAGAAGGGTCGTTCAACCTGATTTTCTGAAGGGAAGAGCGTGTCGCGGCGAGAACGCCGGACCTTCAGGAAGCACTTCCCACTGGAGCGCGGGCACTGTTGTCCACAGGGTGTGTTTGTCACAGTGTCATCAACCCCCCGTGGTCTCGTTTTTTGCCACCCATTTTCGGGTCCGTGGTTCGCTCCAAGGAATACCTGTCTTCAGAAATTTAACCCTATCCACAATTTCTCATGCCCCCCCCCGTCTTTTGGGTGCGATTTTATTTTGTAGGTAGTCACCCGGCCAGCGTAACAGGGAGGGCAACGGCAGGGGCAAGGGCAAGCACAACGGCAAAAAGGAGAAGGATCAAGCACGGGGGCGAAGGCAGGAGTAGGGGCGGAAAAAGACGCTACCGCGCTTGTTC
>RFFU01000028.1 GCA_003697085.1 Candidatus Hydrogenedentota bacterium | reverse complement strand
GTGGGTGAGTTCCGCGAAGCCGAGACCCTGCCCAACCCCGTTTCCGTCTCGATCGAGACGGGCGCCGTCGATACTCCCGTCTGGGTTTCGATCTCCCGGAATGTTCCGGATACGCTCATCTCAGAAGCCGACAAGGACCTTGCCGCCCGCGGGCGCCATCGTGTCTCGGGAACGTTGCTTCGAATCGACGCCGAGGATATTCACGAGAACACCATCGCCTCCTTCAAGAAGGAGATTCGTCTCCGCATTCCCTCGGCAAAGGACGACAATCTTCTGATCGCCTATCTCGACAACGGGCGTTGGGTGGAACTGGAAGGAACGTCGTATGACGAGGATTCCGGCGTCGCGGAAGTCCTGACGAAACATCTCTCCGTATGGGGGGTGACCGCCGGTTTTCCGGTCGGGCCGGGAGTGGAGGCCTCGCGGGTCTATCCCAACCCGTGGAGAAGCAACGGGCCGACCGCCTCGCTTTCCCCGTCCAACGATGCCTACGGGATAAAATTCGACCGGCTCCCCGCCGGCAACGTCCGCTTCCGGATCTATACCTTGGCGGGCGAACTCGTTCTTGACGGCACCCTCAATCCGGCGACGGTGGGGGCCACGGCCGAAGGAGGCCATTTGAAAGTGGTGGATCTGGGAGGGGGAACGGGACAGGTGACACGGTGGGATCTGAAGAACCGAAACGGGCGTGATGTTTCAAGCGGGACCTACCTGATCGTTCTGGAAGGCAAGGGAGGCCGAGCCGTTCACAAAGTCGCGATCATTCACTGAACCGCAGATGAACCGCACATTCGCAATCTCGAAGGGCGCAAGCGGCACGTGCCGGCGTCGCGTTCCTCCGCTCTCCAAGCGGTTCACCACGGACCTATGCCTTTCCAACTCCTTTACCGGACTCCTGCAAGTCGCATGCAGGGAAACCACGGAGAACACGGAGGACACGGAGAAGTCACGGAGAAAGAAGGAAAGAAGAGACCGGCGAAGGTCGTTTTCCGGTAGCGAAAAACCTGAAGAAAGGGTTTACCCTGCGCGGAAGAAAGGTAAAGAAAAAAGCGAATGCGGAGAATCCGCGGGTTTTTTCGGGTCTCTTCCTTTTTTCATTTCATCCTCTGTGATCTCTGTGGCTCTGTGGTTTCTCCCTTTTTTCGGGCACCTGCAGAACTCCGGTCCTTTAATTTCCGACTGTAAATGTCTCTTTTTTCGTTGTAGAATCGTTCTCGTATGAATGCGATGAGAAGAAAATGAGGTACGTCGATTCCGCAACGTTCAATCAGAAGTACATTCTCAAAAATCCCTTTCCCACAATCGGACTTCTTGAACTGACTCACCGCTGCAATCTCGCCTGCTTTCATTGTGTCCGTGACTGCCCCGAGGATCGAACGCGGAAGGACCGGGTCACGACCGAGGATTGGTTACGGGTCATCGACGAGTTAGCGGATTTGGGAGCGATGGCGATCTGCTTCACAGGCGGGGAAGCCACGCTGCATCCGGGCCTCATCACCTTGATTCGGCGCGCCCGGGAACGCCGCCTTTCGGTTTCTCTCAAGACAAACGCCCTTAATTTGGAACGACGGGCGCCGGAATTGAAGGAGGCCGGGGTTCAGATTATGGAAATCTCGCTTCATGGAGCGTCACCGGCGACGCACGAGCGGGTGACGCGGATACGGGGCTCTTTCGAAAAAGCGATCGCGGGAATTCAAGCCGTAAGAGCCACGGGGATTCCCGTGACGATCAAATGCAATTTATTCCGATGGAACGTTCACGAAATCGAACAACTACGCGTTCTCGCCTCGGAATTGGGATGCCATGTTTCCCGAGATTATTTCATCATCAATTCCGATTGCGGGCGGCACTTCGTAAAGGATATGCTTACTCCGGCACAAATTCGTTACGTGGAGAGCGTTTGGCCCGGAGCGAGCCTTCCAGAAAACCAAAACAAGTATTCCGAACCAATCGGTTGCACTCAAGGAATCAATTCCCTCGCGATTACCGCCGATGGAGAGGTCCTGTCGTGTATCCAAGTTCGAAAAAGCGTCGGGCGAATCCAAGACACCTCCTTGAAGAAACTTTGGAACGAACAGGGGGGAAAGATGCATAATATCAATTTTCACAATATAAGTCGCTGCGCCTCTTGTTCGCTTTTGTCTCGGTGTCGAATTTGTATCGGCCAAAATTACGCTGCCACGGGAGATTTTTATGAACCGCCGTTGGAACGCTGTTATGTGACGATGGCGTTGTACGGAAAGACCGGTTATACTTCCTTCGGGAAAAAGGAAGAGACGCCGCTTCACGATAACCCGAAATCCGAGCGCGATTTCGAAAGGGATCAGGAGGTTGTTCCATCGTGCCGATGACCTTGCGGAGATACGAAAAGCCGGAATTGACATTCTACGGAAGCGCTGAGATCGGATACTTTTCTCCTTCGAATATGGCGGCCGATTGCTCCTGCGATTGTGCCGCCCATCCGGCTGGTAACTGCTATGCGGTCGGTTTTCTCTCTTGTGATCCTCTCGGTCCGGGCGGTCCTTGCGTCTCCAGTTGCAATCCGGCGTGCGACGAGTTCTCCGATCCCTGTTGATCCCGCGTCCCCCCCTTGCTGACCTGTCTTAATCTGACCTTCCGTTACGGGGATACCGTCGCGGTCAACCGTCTCTCCTTCACGATCCGCCGAGGGGAGATTTTCGGCCTCCTGGGCCCCAATGGCGCCGGAAAGACAACGACTCTCAAGATCCTCGGCGGTCTTCTCCAACTTCAAGAGGGGGCCGTCGAGGCCTTCGGCTTTTCTCTCGAGAAGGCCCCTCGGGAAATCAAAAGGATCACGGCTTTTCTCCCCGATCGCCCTCACGTTTACGAACGCCTCACCGCCTGGGAATACCTCGCGTTCGTGGCCTCGCTCTGGAATCTTCCCGAAAACGGTCGGTGGCGCGAGACTGCGCGGTCATTGTTGAGACGACTCGAACTCGAGAATGACGCCAACCGCCTCCTCGAATCCTTCTCGCAAGGAATGAGACAAAAACTTATGCTCATCGCGGGTTTCATCCACGAACCGAAACTCTGGATTCTCGATGAACCCTTGACCGCTCTCGACCCCCGATCGGCACGCTTCGTCCGTTCCCTTCTCCGCTCCGAGGCCGAAAAAGGAAGTTGCATTCTCCTTTCCACCCACATCCTCGACACGGCGGAACGTTTCTGCGATCGAATCGCGATTCTCGATCACGGTTCCCTCGTCGCGGAAGGAACCGTCGCCGAACTCCTCGATCGAAGCGACGCCGCGGGGAAAAAGGGCGCTCCCTGCCTCGAGGACGCCTTCCTCCGGCTCGTTCCGCAAGAAGACACTTCCGTGAAGCCGTGACTCTCTCTGTCTTCCTCCCCCTCCTCTCCTGTCAATTGCGGATGTTGAAAAACTCGTTTTTCCACCCCGATCCGGCGATGCGCCGTTTCCGAAACGCCATGTTCCTCTTGGGAGGCGTCGTCTTCTTCCTCATTCTCGTCGCCTCCTACCGTATCTTTCACCATCTCCTCTACGGTCTCGAGGCAGCCCCGGAACTCGGCCT
>RFFU01000027.1 GCA_003697085.1 Candidatus Hydrogenedentota bacterium | reverse complement strand
GGGTGGGCCGGGGGAGCGACAGATCGAGGTGGACCGCCGAAAGATCTCGGACCGAATCGCGCTTCTTCGAAAACGGCTTGCTCGGATTCAACGCCGCCGCAGCCTTCAACGCAGCGGAAGGCTCGGCTTCCCCGTCGGTGCCGTTGTGGGATACACCAACGTGGGAAAGAGCACCTTGATCAATCGTTTGGCCGGATCGAATCTGGTGACGGGCGACAAACTCTTCGCCACGCTCGATGCGATGACACGACGAGTTGAACTTCGTCCCGGCCGTTTCATTCTCCTGACCGATACCGTCGGTTTCATCCGGAAATTTCCTCCGGAACTGGCCGCCTCTTTCCGCTCGACGTTGGAGGAAGCGATCGAGGCGGATTTCCTCGTGCATATCGCGGATGCGTCGCATCCCCGGATCGCGGAACAAGTGGAGACGGTCGAGAGGATTCTGGAGGAGTTAGGGGCCAGGGCGGGAACGATCGTGCGGGTTTTGAACAAAGTCGATGCCGTGAGGAGGGTTTTGGAGTTGAGAAAGCGTCTGCCCGCCGGAGATTGGATTCCCGTCTCGGCGCGGACCGGTCGCGGTTTGGCGCATCTGCGACAGGTGCTGGCCCGTTTCGCACGGGTTTCGGAAACCGCAACGGCGAACTGAAGCCCCGCGTTTGCCCGTTCCTTTTTCCGCGCGCCCGTGTGCTTCTTCCCTCCGCCGCCGGTTCCGTCCATCGTTTGCTTTTCCCGGGGCTCTCGGGTAGGATTCCGTCACAATGAAGCGGATCGAGATTTACGATACAACGCTGCGGGACTCGGCCCACGCTTTGAAGAAGGCTCCGATGAAGACGGGCGACCAGATCGCGTTGGCTTCCGCGATGGATTCCGTCGGGTTTTCGGCGGCGGAGATCTGGGGAGGAGCGACCTTCGATTCCTGTCTTCGGATCAATTTCGAGGACCCCTGGGAACGACTCGCCGCCCTGAGCCGGACCTTCCAGAGGACGCCTCTGCGGATCCTGCTGCGCGGACAGAATCTTTTGGGATATCATCCGATGCCGCGCGATATCATCGAGATCTTCTCGCGAGCCGTCGCCGCGCACGGCATCACATTGGCGCGCGTTTACGATTCGCTCAACGACGTCGATAATCTCGAGGTGGTGGTGGGGGCGCTGAAGGCGGAGGATATCCGCGTCGAAGGCGCGCTGATCTATACCCAAAGTCCGGTCCACTCGAACGATCGGTTTGTCGAGGACGCCCTCCGTCTCAAGAAACTCGGGTGTGACGCCGTCTGCCTCATTGACATCACCGGAATCCTGACTCCGGGAACCGTACGGGAGATCGTATCGCGGGTGGCGAAGGAGATACCGGTGGCGCTGCACATACGTTCGGCGGGAGGGATGGCCCCTGTCGCGTATGGCGCGGCGATCGTCGCCGGCGCCTCGGGACTCGACTGTACCGTCGCTCCGATGTCGTTGGCTGCGTCGCTTCCGTCCGTTCAAGCAATACTCGAATCCCTTGACGACGACGAATATGAAACGACGATCGACCCTGAGGCACTCAAGGCGTACACGAAGAAGACCGAGGCGATCGCGATTCAGAGGGACATCGATTCGGATGGGTTGGGGAATGATCAGGCTTCCGTGACGGTTCACAAGATTCCGTTCGGAATGATGAGCGGGTTGATCACTGAATTGAAGGAACTCAACGCCGCCCGCCGGTTGAACGAGGTATTGGCGGAGGTGACGCGGGTCCGAGAGGATTTCGGATGGCCGCCGTTGATTACGCCGATCTCCCAGATGGTCGCCGCTCAGGCTGTTCATAATGTTCTTTCGGGAAGTCGGTATTCGCTCATTTCGAGGGAGGTTCGCGATTATCTCCGCGGCCTCTACGGCCGCCCACCGGGTGAGATCAACCCGGACCTCCTTTCGGGTATTACTCCTCTTGCGGGCCGCACCTCACTCCTCCTCCCCCCTCAGGCGGACCAAGCCCGCCGCATTCTCGAGACGGAGGGGCTTTTCGAGAAGGAAGAGGATCTTTTGACCTTTGCGATGTACGGACCGGTAGCCCAGTCTTTCTTTCGTTACCGGAAGGATCCCCGGAACCGTCCCCCGCGCGGGCGAACGCTCGAACCGCGCTTGAGACTCTTGACCGAGTTTATGCGGAAGAAACGTCTTACGCGGCTTGAGATCGGCGAGGAGGACTTCCGCATCAAATTGGTCAAGAGCGGATCGGCCGCGCGGAGACCGGCTTCGGTTTCGGTTCCGGTCGACGAGGAATCGACGCGGGACGAAGCCTCCTTGCGGCCGCCGGAACCGAGGGGAACACCGATCCCGGCTCCCTTGGGCGGAACCTTCTATCGCGCGCCTTCACCGACCGAGCCGCCGTTTGCCGAACCGGGGCAGGAGGTGACGGCGGACACGGTCATCGGGCTTGTCGAGGCAATGAAATTGTTTCATGAAGTGAAGGCGGGACAGAACGGAAGGCTCAAGGAATTTGCGATAGAGAACGCCTGCGCTGTCGATGCCGGCGCTCCGATCGCCTACCTTGAGGACGCTGAATCAGGGGACCGAACCGCGGAATAGAACAGAGAAGAAAAACGCTTCAAACGTTTTGAAAGATGATCGAGAGAAAGGAAAGGGAGTAAAGCGAAATGAGCGGTGAGAGCGTCGTCGTCTCCGGAATGCGCCCGACCGGAAGGCTTCACCTCGGGCATCTCGAGGGTGTCATCCGGAACTGGTTGTGCCTGCAGGAGAAATACCCCTGTTATTTTTTTGTGGCCGACCTTCACGCCCTGACGGACCGGACTGATCCCGGGGAGTTGAGGGAATGGAGCCGGGAAATGGTTCGGGATTGGCTTGCCCTCGGGATCGATCCCGAAAAGACGACCCTCTTTATCCAGTCTCACGTTCCCCAGCACGCGGAACTGGCCGTGCTGTTGGGGATGGTGACTCCCGTAAGCTGGGCGGAGCGGTGTCCGACGTATAAGGACAGAATAGCGGAACTGGGGAAAGCGTCGGAGCGCCTTGGCCTTCTGGCCTATCCCGTTTTGATGGCGGCGGACGTCGCCCTTTACGGCGCGGACAAGATCCCGGTGGGACTGGACCAGGTGGCGCACCTCGAGTTGGCCCGTGAGATCGTACGGCGTTTCAATGCCACCTACCGTGGGTCCGATCTGGTCGAACCGAAGCCGCTATTGACAAAGGCGCAGAGGTTGATGGGAACGGATGGGCGGAAGATGTCCAAATCTTACGGAAACACGCTGGAACTCTCGGCCGAATGGTCGGAGGTCGAGGCCCGGGTGAGGAAGATGAAGACCGACGAGGCTCGAAAGAGACGCACGGACGCTGGAAATCCCGAAAACTGCAATCTCTTTCCTTATCACGAAATCTATTCGAAGGATCGGTGTGAGGAAATCAAGCAACTTTGTACCACGGCGGGCATCGGTTGCGTGGATTGCAAAAAGATATTTCTGGAGAATTACGCTCGTGCGTTGGAGCCGTACCGGCAACGCCGAGTGCGAATCACGGATGAAGAAGTCGAGGCGGTGTTGAAAGAGGGGGCTCGTCGCGCGCGGGCGGCCGCGGCGGAAACGATGGCGCGGGTTCGAGACGCAGTGGGGCTGATGAAATGAAGGGAACCCCGATCGGATCCGAGATCATCTCGAACGCGCGGAGGCGAGAGGGGGAGAAGAGCGAATCGGCTCCCGCAATCCGGCTTCCCGAAGGAATCAAACTTCCCGATGGAACGCGCTGGGCCGGGTGCCACGTCGAACTCGATCGGTTTGCCGGTCCGCTCGATCTTCTCCTGCACCTCGTCCGCGAGAAGAAGATCGAGATCGAGGAGATCAATGTGGCGGAGGTCGCGGACCAGTTCGTCTCCTACGTCGCGCATCTCGAGGAAAAGGCGTTCGAAGAGCCGAGTGTCCTCGACACCATCGGCGATTTCCTCGTTATGGCCGCCACGCTCGTCCAGATCAAACTTCGGGAGTTGTTGCCGCGGGACGAGGAGGCGGACGAAGAAGAGGAAGGAATGACACGCGAGGAACTGATTCGCTTGCTCCAGGAATATGAACGCTTCAAGAACGCCGCGCGCCGGCTCGAAGAAAGAAAGAAATCGCGCGAACGAATCTTTCTGCGGAACAGGCCGTTGGTTTCCGTGGAGCCCGAGGAAGAATTGAAGGTCGATCTCACCCGGCTCCTTTCCGCCTTTCAGACTGTCTTGGCGCGCGCGTCCGAGGAGAAGATTCAGGAACTGGCCAGAGAGGTTGTGCGCATCGAGGATTGTATGATACGAATCCGCGGTCTCTTGCGGGAGAAGCGTTCGGTGGTCTTTGAGGAACTTTTCCGCTCAAGCCGCTCGAAGCCCTTGATCATCGGGATGTTTCTTGCACTCCTGGAGATGATCAAGGAAGGGGAAGTGACCGTGATGCAGGAAGGAGCGTTGGGAAGAATTCGAATCGCCTTACCTGAAGAGGCATAGGGACATAACAATAAAGGTTTTTCGGCGGAATTCGCAGGTGATAGAGTGGCAAAAATCGAAACCCGAATATCGAAATCCGAAAGAAATTCGAGGTACGAACATCGAAATTCGAAAGGAGTACGTGCTTCGATTTCTCCCGTAAATTAATTCCTCATTCCTTGCCGAAGAAAAACAGCGATCTCTCGCCCACAAAATTTACTGTTGAACCAATAGGAGAATGAGTCTCTCGTTCAGCCGATGATGTCAACGCGCCGGCCGACGCGCGTGATCGCCGCCAGTTGGACGTTCTGGGCGAAGTTCGTTATCCGCTCCGCTTGGGTCCCCTGGATCGAGCGGGCGAGGTCGCGGCGGCGAAGGCGGGCGATGTTGTCCGGGTTTGTCACCGGAACGTTATCTGCTCCTCCGAGGACGATTTTGCTTGCAAATCCGTCGATTACAGCCATCGGGACCCCCCGCTTTCGAGAGATCGGATTTGGGACGCGGGGCGGAGGAGCGAATTTCCGTCGGGACCGAAACGAAGTCCCCGGTCCGCGATGGAGGAATCCAGCGGGAATGCGAAAAAGGCACCCTCTTCGGCCGTTGCGGTGCCATCGAACGCATTCGTCATCCTGAAAGAATCCATTCTTCCCTCCCTGGAAGCCCTTCGTCTGGAAGGCACCTTCCTTTCTTTCGCCGGCCTTTTTCGTGCTTCCGGCAACCATCCTGCAACCAAAATATAACAGAACCGTCGTAAAGATTTCAAGGGGAGAAAGGGTCTTTTCAGGAAGGGAAGGAATTTTTCATAAGACGGCAGAAGATTGAAAGGGAGGGAAAGCATTTTCTTCAGGCTTTCCTGTCGAAGCGCCGCCCGATACGAGTGAAGAAACTCGTACTTCCCGGCTCGACTTTCGGCACGATGTTCTGGTTGACGAACCCCTTCGCGACGGCGGCGGCGGTTGTCTGGCGGAATTTCCGTATTGTAACGGTTGGATTCGTCAAGGGAAGGTTATCGAACCCCTTGAGAATCGCGAAGGCCGCAAAGCGATCTTCTCTGGCCATAAGACCCCTCCTTGTTTTCCGAACAACCGCGCGATTTCTCTTTCTTAACCTCGCGCGAACAATCCTTTCAAAAATTAAGTGTACGTTTTCCTCACGACGATGTCAAGATGTCTTTTGGCCTTGACAGTAGGCCAAATGGATTCGAGAATCCAATCGTGATTATTACACCGGGCGGTTAGCTCAGCTGGTTAGAGTACTTGCTTGACATGCAAGGGGTCAGTGGTTCGAGTCCACTACCGCCCAGATAAAAAGGCACCAAACGAACCTGATGCTGGAAACTTGAAATCCAAAGCGAACGGCCTGGACGAGAAGCCGCGCGCCCGGTGGTTTTTTCTTCTCCTTTCTTCATTTTTTTTTCATCTTGCGCGTATTCCACGGTTTTTCGCGGCGCGGGTGATTTTTTGAGGGAAAAAGGCTTGACTTTTCGGGAGACGCGAATATAATAAGCTTCAACAAAGAGAAAAACATAATAACTCCACCACTCAGGGAGGGGAGGTGAGGCTCAACGGATTGAGCGTCCGAATCGAATTCCGTTCCGTTAAATTCATTCCTCCTTCGTGGATATTCCGTGCGTTGGATTGCGGAACGTCTCCGGTCTCAATTTACCAACCGGAGAAAATAAAGGTTCCTTGAATTTCCGGCGCGAAGAGAAATTTTTCTCGGAGGGGTAGAAGAAGCGGAGGCGATTCCGGGCGCGGGGAAGGTCGAACACGGACGGTTTTAGGATGGGATCGTGTCGTGGCTGAAGAAAAAGACGGCCGGGATGCGATAGAAAACCAGGGAGGGAGTAAAGATGGCAGGCAATCTGCGTTTAGATTCGGTATTGGCGAGCGCTTTCGGCGCGAATCCGGTGACCGCGGATCCCCGCGGAAAGACGGGTACGGAAACGGCGGTCATCGAGGCGAACCAAACAGCCCTACAATCGACCAGGAACCTTGATTCCGGCGTATTGGCGAGAGCCGGCCGGACGCTGGGAAATGTCGTCGCCGGTGGAAATGTGTTGGCCGGTGGGCGCGGTGAGGAAGCGGCCGAGGCGGGCACGGAACGCGCGGTGGAGGCCGGAAAGGGAGAGGAGGTCGATATTCTCGGATAAATCAAGAACGACAACCTAACGGAGTACCGGCCACGGAACGGCCGGTGAGACTATCCCGGTATCGCGGCAAAAGAGAACGGTCGCGACCGGAGAAAAACCAGGGAGGGGTACCCATGGCAGTCTTGACTCAAACGAATCTGGCGGCATTGGCCGCCTTTCGCGGACTCGAGTTCGCGACGGACCTGTTTACGACTTCTACTCGGAACCTGGCGACCGGTTTACGGGTCAATTCGCCGGGTGACGATCCCGGATCGTTCGCGATGTCGGAGCGACTGAAGGCGCGGTTGAGTTCCTTACAGCGCCTCGAAAACGACAACCAGGTTTCGCTTTCGCTCGTTCAGACGGCGGAAGGCGGGCTGGAGAATATCCTGAGCGATCTGCAGACGATTCGGACGCTGGCGTTGAGTTCCGCCAGCAGTTCCGCCACAACGGCGGACCGGAACGCGAACCAGACGCAGTACAGTTCGCTTCAAAAAGACATTACCTCGATCGCCAACAACACCATCTTCAACGCAAAGAGTCTTCTGAGCGGCGATTACGCGGCGGGAACGGCCACACTCAAATTTCAGGTGGGTGCGGACGCCAACAATTTCATCACACTCAATATCGCAACGATGACCGCGGCCGCACTCGGAGTCGATAACCTTGATCTCACGACGCAAACCGGCGCCACCGCCGCATTGGCACTCGTGGACAGCGCCATCAATATCGTGACGAACGAATCGGCCAACGTTGGAGCGACCGATACGCGGCTTCAAAACAACGACACGTTTCTCAACAGCCAGGCCGATGCTCACACTCAAGCGATCAGCGGGCTCATCGACGCGGATGTGGCACAGGAAACGATCAATCTCGCTCGTGCGCAAGTCCTCCAACAGACTTCGAGTTCCGCGTTGTCGCAGGCGAATCTCTATCCGCAGAACGTCCTGGCGGTGATTCTGCCTTCGAACCGCTGATCACGGGTCCCCTTCACCGGGCGGGAGAGTCCCCGCCCGGAAGAGGGGGAAAAGAAGAGTGACGCGCCCTTTTCAATGAGTGGCGCCTCTCGCTCTGTCGAGAAACGTGTAAGGAGGCGGATTCTTCATCCGCCACCACGGAGATGTTCTATTCCTTCTCCTTCGTGGAGAGAGAAGAGAGTTTCCTTTGAAGTTCACCGCTCTGGTAAAGTTGCCGTGTGATGTCACAACCGCCGATGAATTCTCCGGCGATGAACAACTGCGGGATCGTCGGCCAGTTCGAATAGGCCTTGACGGCCTCGCGATATTCCGGCTCTCCGATGACATCGACCGCATGAAACTCGACATCGAGCGTGCGCAGAATCCGCGCCGTTTCCGCGGAAAACCCGCAGAGCGGCTCCTCGGGAGTTCCTTTCATAAAAAGAACGACGGGATGCTCCTTCACCTTTTGTTCGATCTTCTCGAGTATTTCCTTCATTCCTTCAACCTCCTTTTTCTCCACATTTTCCTCGTTACGCGATTCCGATCTCACATCTCATTCTGATTTGGAATTTTCTTCGCCGATCTCTTCGGGCGTTACGGTCAGAAGGCTCAAGGCGTGAATCTCGTTCGATGCCAATTCCTTTTGGAAGAGAGCGTAAATCTCTTGATGGCGTTGAACGAGGCTCTTTCCGGAGAAAGAAGCGGAGACGATGCGTATCTCGAAGTGGTTTCCTTCACCGGTGAAATCTTGGACGAAGCAACGGCTTCCGGGAAGAGCCGCCTCCACGCGATCCTTGATCAAAATCGGATTCATAAAGTCGGATTATGATGGATTCCTCACCGGAAAACAAGTCTTTTTTCGCCCAAGCACCTTCAGTACCGGCGGCACGATCCTCCTTTTCCGCAAAAAAGGAAAGGGAAGAATCGGAAAGTAAAAGGAGAAGTACAAAAGGCCTTCCTTTTTCGGTCCTTGTTCCTCATTTTTCCATAAGACAAAAACGTGGAAAAAAACAAGGAACTGCCTGTGCCCGTTGTTTCTCGTTTATCGTTTTTCGTTTTTGGTGTAGCGTTTTTTCGTTTAAGATCCGCGCGGGAGAAAAAACGCGGAATGAAAGTAGGAGATGATGGACGTGGTTTCGACGAGAGGAGAGAAGGAAGAAGGATCGGAGATACCGTCGGCGGGGGAGTTGGTACGGGAAGCCCGCGCCGCGGCGCGGATCCTTTTGGAGACGACGGGTTCACAGAGGAAGGAGGCCCTTTCCGCGATCGCGGACGCGCTCGAGGCTCGGGAGAAGGAGATCCTGGCCGCCAACCGCAGGGACCTCGAGCGAGCGACAGGCATCACGGAGGCCTTTCGGGACCGCCTGACGCTGACTCCGGAACGTGTGAAGAAGATGGCGGCGGGAGTGCGTACCGTTGCGGGTTTGACCGATCCGGTGGGCGAGATCGTCTCGGGATGGACTCTGCCGAACGGGCTGCGGATCGAGCAGGTGCGGGTCCCGATCGGAGTCGTGGCGGTGATTTACGAATCGAGGCCGAACGTAACGGCCGACGCGGCGGCGCTGACATTGAAGTCCGGAAATGCGATCATTCTTCGCGGAGGGAAGGAGGCTTTCTCTTCGAACGCCGCCATCGCGGATGTGATCGCCGAGGCGCTTGACGGCCGGGGGCTTCCCGCCGCGGCCGTCTCATTCGTTCGGACCACAGATCGTTCCTTCGTAGACGATCTGCTCTCGTTGGAGGGGGAACTGGATGTGGTGATTCCGCGCGGCGGAGAAGGTTTGATTCGTCGAGTTGTGGAGCGTTCGCGGGTGCCTGTCATCTATCACGGTGCGGGGATCTGTCACACATACATCGACGCGGATGCCGATTTGGAGAAGGCGGAGCGGATCGTCGTGAACGCGAAGTGTTCGCGGCCCGGTGTCTGTAACGCGATGGAGACGCTGTTGGTTCATCGAGCGATTGCGGAGAAGTTCCTTCCTCGCCTCGAGAAGGTCTTGGAAGGGGTGGAACTGCGTGGGTGCGAACGGAGTCGCGCGTTTCTCTCGTCGGCGAAGCCTGCGACGGAAGAAGATTGGGCGGCGGAATACCTCTCGAAGATTCTTGCCGTTCGGGTCGTGGAGTCGGTGGAGGAGGCGGTGGACCATATTGAGCGTTACGGCTCGCACCTTGCGGACGCAATCGTGACGGAGTCGATTTCGGCCGCGGAACGTTTCACACGCTCGGTCGATTCCGCTGCGGTCTACGTGAACGCTTCGACGCGTTTCACGGACGGGGGGGAGTTCGGCTTGGGAGCCGAGATCGGAATTTCAACCCAGAAACTCCACGCCCGAGGGCCGATGGGGCCGCGTGAATTGACGACGACGAAATACGTCGTTCGGGGGGACGGTCAGGTTCGCGATTGAGGAAGAAACGGCGTCGGCGGATCGGTATTCTCGGCGGAACCTTCGACCCGCTCCACAACGGCCACCTCATTCTCGGACGGCGGGCGATCGAGTCCTTTTCGCTCGACACGGTTCTCCTTGTTCCCGCGGCGCAATCACCTTTGAAGTCCCGCCGGCCTCCGGAGGTGTCCGGCGAGTACCGGTTGGAGATGGTACGGCGGGCGGCCGCCTTCGACCGTCGGTTCGCTGTCTGGGATGGAGAAATACGGCGGGGAGCCCCCTCCTACACGATCGATACGATTCGGGAGTTGGAGCGGGAAAATCCGGATGCCGACTTCTTTTTGATCGTGGGGCAGGATGCGTTTGCGTCTCTCGACCAGTGGAAGGACGGCGATGAGTTGCGCCGCCGGGTTTCCTTTCTCGTGATGAACCGTCCCGGCACGGAGCAGGACGACGCGAACGGCATCGGGGGCTTCGCCCGGAGGGATTGCGGTGAGACGGACGAGAGGAGCCGGAGGGAGGGGAGGGAGCAAAGGGGCGTTCATAAACTGAAGGGGCCGCTTATCGAGATCTCCTCTTCTCGCATCCGACAGTACCTGCGGCAATGTGACTCTGTGCGGGGATGGGTTCCGGACGGTGTCCTTTCGCTGATCGAATATTACGGGTTCTACGCGACCGAAGAGGAGCCGGAGGGATTGCGGCGCCATCGCACCGAGGTTGCGGCGGCGGCGGCGGCTCTGGCTCAACGTTGGGGAGCCTCCGCCGCCCTGGCCGCGCGCGCGGGTTGGCTGCACGACGCCTATCGCGCGCTGGATTCGCGGATCGTTCTTTCTCTGCTTGAATCTCGCGGCGAGGTGGTGGACGAGGTCGAGCGGAACGCTCCGATTCTCCTGCATGGGAGGCTTGCGGCATCGCGGATCGAAGCAAACCGTCTCGGCCCCCGTGACGATCGCGTGGCCGAAGCCGTGCGTTATCATACGACCGGGCGTTCGGGAATGTCGGTATTGGAAACGATTCTCTTCGTTGCGGATCGGGTCGGAAAGGATTGGCCCGATGTGGAGGCCGTTCCGGAGGATCGGGGAACGGCGGTTCGAGCGGTTTTCGAGAGAAAGATAGCGATACTGCGCGAACGAAACCTTCGTCCTCACCCGCGGTTGCTCGAGGGCGCGCGGGAATGGGGAGTAAAAGAGGATATCATTTCCGGGATCGCGGCGGGATGGTAAAGCGGATTCTTCGAGAACAGCATCCCGCGCCGCGACGTCCGGCGCGCCGCTCGCGTTCCGGTGTCTCGGCCCGCACCAAGAGGATCGTCTTTTCGGTGGCGGTTATCTCGATCAGCGTCTCGGTTCTTCTCTTTACCGTCGTGCGGCTTCTTCGTTCGAATTCGGCTCTCGGGGAAAGCGACATTCAGGGGGCGGAACGGATTCTCGTGACAGTCGACGGCCGTTCGTACTGTGCGGAAGCGGACGGGGCGGGCTTCACGCTGCGGGAGACGTCGCCCGCGCCAACCGACGAGGTACGTCTTTTTCTTACGGCGGACGAATGCATTCGTCTCGTCGATGCGCTCGGAGGAATCACCGTAACCGTCGAGCGGCTGGTGCAGTATGTGAATCCGAAGGACGGATTGACGTACAGGATCGAGCCGGGGCAGCGTCTGTTGGATGGAGCTCGTTCTCGAGTGCTTCTCGAAAATCCTCGTACCGCTCGCGCCGTTTCTCTCCGCCTCCTTCTCCTGGGGCTGGGACGGCGGATGAAGGAGACGGCGGCGGATTCTGCCGTTCGCGAGGAACTGATCAACGCAGCGCTGCCACGGCGAATAAGGAAGGATCGGGCCCTCGTTGTTAAGACACTGTCCCGTCTCCTGGAAGTGTTGGCGGCGACCGGTCCGGCGGATGTGATCGTGAAGGTTTCCGAGCCTACCGCAGAGGAGACTTCACGTGAAATGCCGAAAAAAAGGAAAGAGGAGGCTGGGGTCCGGCGAAGAACCGTACGCGTGTTGATTCTCAACGGGGACGGAACGCCTGGTCTTGCAAAGCGGGCCGCCGCCCAACTTTTGCCGCCGCGCTTTCGTATTACGGATACCACGAATGCGGACAATTTCCGTTACGAGCGAACGGTGATTCGTTCAAGAGACGAGCGTGCGGCGCGAGAGATACGGGCGCTTCTGGGCGTGGGACTCCTGCAGAACGTGGCGTCGCCTCCCGGGTCCGATGCAACCGTGATCTTGGGACACGATGCCCGCGGGCGTTGGCGTTGAGATGAAAAAAGGAAGAGGCGTAAGAGAACAGGGGAAGGGTACGGGGCTTTCCTTGGAAGACGACAGCCTCGGGGGGCTATTGATACTTCTTCGAGACCGCAAGGCGGAAGAGATCCAAGTTTATGACGTTGCGAAGCGCTTGCCGATCGCCGATTTTTTCGTCGTGGCGACCGGAACGTCCGGGAGGCATCTCGAGGCTCTCGCCGCTGAGGTGCGGGACTGGGCCCGTTCGAGCGAGCGGCGCAAGAGGCACGGAAGTGGAGAAACGGGATGGATCCTCTTCGATCTTGGAAATATCGTTTTGCATCTTTTCACGGCCGAGATTCGCCGGTATTATCGCCTCGATGCGTTCTGGAGGGATTGTGAGGTGACGGAACGGTATTGCTCGATCCTTTCAGAAGCCGCGAATGGGAATGGAAAAGAGGAGGCGGGAGAGAAAGAGGAAGGCGAAGCGCGGAGGGAGGAAGGGAGGAGCGGGCGGGGTGGAAAGGAACAGGGATGATGGCGGGGTGTGAGAATAGGCTGGTTAAACAACGACTTGCGGAGAGCATTCTTCTTTTGGCTTTGACGCCGGAACAGCTCAGAAAGATCGGTGAGATCGGGGAACCGGAATTTTATTCGGCGGGAGAAAGAATTCTTACCGAAGGGACACCCGGAGACGCACTGTATTTGATTCTTAATGGTAAGGTTTGCGTGGACGGAGGACGCAGGCCGTTGGCGCATCTTTCGGCGGATGATACGTTACAAAGTCAGTACGAGGGCGACTTCTTCGGAGAGATGGCCATTCTCGATCACGAACCCCGCTCCGCCAATGTCACGGCGGTTACAAATGTGCTGCTTTTCCGGATTGACCGTGATGCCCTTTATGATCTCTTTGCTCAAGATACCGCCTTGCAGGTGGTGTTATTGACCAATATGGCCCGCACGTTATCGCGGCGGCTTCGGAGCGCGAACCGAAGGATCGAAAGGTAGAGGTCGATCTGAAATCAGCCTCCAGCGATTCGGGGCGACGGAATGGGAATTATGCGGCGAGGCGCGCGCCGCAGAGACGACGGAGAATCTTCTTTTTTATGAGTCGAGGAAGAGTGGTTCCGCGTTTTGGAAATGAGTTGTGGAGCACGATGATCCAGCCCCCTCTTTTATTTCTTACCGCCGTCCACGGGTATCGTTTTCCGTCCTCGAGTGTTATCGCACCCTTCGCCCGTTCCTCGTCGATCAAAACCACCGATACCGTATCGTCGGCCATCTGCTTCCTCCCTTCCCTTTTGTTCCTTTTTTGAGTATCGGTAACGGGAACGACCGGCTTTAAACAAATTTGTACATTTCTTTTCTTAACGCGACAGCGTACAAGGCTCTTCAGACAAAAGAACTTTTGTCGAAGAGAAGGTTTATTCTCTCTGAAGACGCTTTGCGCCGCCTACCTTTTCTCTTGGAAAGTTATCCTGGTTGTGGTAGAAATAAGACTTTCAAAATGGGATTGGAAAAAAGTTGGAATGTGTGATTGTGTGAAAAAGACAAACGGATGGCCGCTTTTCGGAGGAAATTCGAATCTAGGGAGGCGGAAGGTTGTCAAAATAATGAAAAGCATATGGGAGGATTAAGCGATGCTGACGAGGACGGGGGACTACGCGGTTCGAGCGATGATTCGTTTGGCGGAAATGCGAGAAAGGAAATATGTTGGCGCGGGGGAACTGGCTCGGGAATTAGACCTTCCGGCCAATTATCTCGGGAAGATTATGAGCCGTTTGGCTCAGGCGGGCGTGTTGGAAAGTCGAAAGGGATTGGGAGGAGGTTTCCGGCTGAAAGGGGATCCGGGAACGGTCACCCTCATGGATATTCTCGATCCGATCGAGGATTTGCGATCCTTTAAGAACTGCATCTTTGATTCAGCAAACGAATGCGATCCGCTTCATCCGTGTAAGATGCACGATCAGTGGACAGACGTTCGGGACAGGCACATCAGAATGCTGGAAAGCACGACGTTGGAATCTCTCGTGGGTGAAGGTTAAACAACGCCGAGATCAGAGCCGCAGGATCCTTTTCGGCCGTCGTGCCCGCCGGCATGCGGTTCGGATTTAGAGGGGAAACGTTTAGTGGGCTCGGGATTTGGAGAGCGAGAAGGGAATCACGACCTCTACCATGTAATCCGTATTTTCGGCCGGTTGGGAATATTGACCAACAAGGACGAGACCGGAGCCGAAAACGTCACCCAACGACGCTCTTCGGATTGAGGGAAGAGGAAGGGGATCGGATGATCGAGCCGACCCGCGATGTTTCCCCCAGAAAGAGACTGTCCGGTGATGCGAACACGGCCGATGGTGGCGGGCGAGGAGGAGAGAATGGAAAAACCAAGATGAACCTTGCGACCGTTCTCCTTGATGGCATAGAGGGCTACCTGTAACGTTCCGTACACGAAGGGCTGTTTAACCGGCGTCAAACGTGGAAAGTTGAGTCCGGGTCGAACAGAAAACCGCGCCGGATTTTTCGAGAAGGGAACGATCATTTCCAGCGCTTCCGCCGTGGGAATATCGGAAAATGTGATTCGAACCGTGGTGTCGCGTCCCGGCTGAAGTGGGAAATCCGAAGAGAAGGAAACGGGGAAGAACGTGCGCCCGGATCCGGCGTAGATCCGGGAGGAAGCGAGAGCCGAGAGAGTATGAGGGCGGTTGGAGATGTTGCGGATATTGAGTTCGACATCAAAGATCGAGGAATCCGATAGCGGATGGCGAAAACGAGTTCGTTCAAGGCGGAGTTCCCAGGTTCGCGAACCGGAACCGGGGAACGGTTCCAGTTTCTTTTTCCATACTCTCCAGAGCGGCGCCAATGATTTCGTATCCCAGGATACAGTGAAGTGCCGCGGGGGAAGGAGAATCTCCAACGCGACGGGATAGGCATTCTTCCGAAGCGAGAAGATGATCGGAAGATTCCGGGGGTGCGAATCGATGAAAAGGGGAAGGTCGATGCGCGGAACGAGGCGTTGATGGACCTTGACGGGAGAATGAATTTCGTTATTCGAATCCCGCAAGCATATAGTGGCGGCTGGATGTATCAGAAGAGGATTTCTGTTCGGAATACGAGTATCCTGGGAGACGACGATCCGCACCGCGACCCAGTAGTCCTCGATCCCCGGCCACGCGCCGGCGAATCCGCGTTCGAGTCGTTCGAGATCCACGAAACGCCACTGCAATCCTCCGAAAGTGACGACGGTATCCAAAGCAACAATCGTCGGTCCCCGAACGATTTCGAGAAGGTCGGTGTCGCCCGGTATCTCCCATATTCCGACCCCCTCCCACTCCCGTCGATTTTCCACAGTGGGGATTCCCGGAGGCGAGGGCGTTCCGCATCCGAAGATCGAGCCGAAACCGAAGAAAAGCACGAGAAAAAAAAGAATTCGGAACCCAAGGGGAAAGAAGAGAGCCTGCCTTTTCACGAAACCTTGACCTTTTTTGTTCGCCCATGCGCCTCATATCCCGGCGCGGCCAATCTATTCCTCAAAGACATAACGGAGATAACGTTCATCCGTTTCGAGCAGCCGCATGCGTTCTTCCAACCGGCGCAAAACCTCCCGTGCTTCCTTCGTATTCATGCCTTTTCCGGAAGCGACTTGGTGCTTGAGTGCGTCGATTTCACTTCGGATCTCGTTCTTCTGTTTCCGGCATTCTTCCCAGCGCGCTCTCATTTTCGAATCGATTTCGTCAAAATTTTGTTTCAGTCGATCAAGAGAGGCGAGGATTTCAGTGGGAGCTTCTCCGAGGGCTTTTCTGCGGGAGAGGTCGTTGATTTGCTCCGTGATTTCCTCGAGCCGCCGCGCCCAGGCTCCCAATTCCGGGGAGAGTTGGTCGCGGGACGGCAGATCGGGCGGGCGCCGGCTCTGCCTTCTTTTCTCGATCAATACAGGTCCTCCGGAGGACTTGCGGTGAAGCCCCCGGAGGAGAATGAACAGAAGCAGCAGAATTGCAAGGCCGGCTCCCCCCGTCCAAATGAACGAGCGAGGAAGAGTGCGGAGAAGGGAACCGACGTTCCGGAACAGGGTTTCTCTCGATGCCAGAACATTCTTGAGGGAATGCCGGGAGAAAAGTTTCTTTGGTGACGGAATGACTTTGTTTTTCGGAAGCGGGGCCGAACGGGCCAAGAGCCGCCCGATCGGCTGGTAATACGTTCCGCTCTTCTCAAAAATCGTCACACCGCCACTTTCCGATCCCGCGTAAAGACGCCCATTGAAGAACGCCAAGGCCGTAAGGGGAAGACCGGAGACCGTCACATCAGTGACAGGGAGAAGGGGCGAGTGCGCGGGAGCGTCTGGTTCATCGATTTTTGGATGAGATTCGAGGATCCCTCCGCGGAATGTTCCCGCCCAGATCGTTCCCGGATGGTTGCGCGGATCAGTCGTGATCGTGGTGACGATATTGCCGCCCGGAGGACGTGGCAGAGGGATCACGCCGGGAACGTCCAAGCGCCCGGCGTATACGAAGCCATCGGAGCGAAGAGCGGCCCATTCGTTATCACGAAAGCGGCGTACCTGGAGGTACTCTTCATCCGAAGCGATCTTGAGTGTATCATTTCGCAACAGCCGATAAAGAAGAATGCTGTGTTCGGTAACGAGGAGAATGTCCGGGGCCGGCCCCGTTGCGGCGATGATCGGGGTCAAAAGGCGTTTCTCACCGAATGCCCATCCCTTTTTTGAATCGAACCGTACCGTTCCAAAATCTCCGACGAGGAGGAGTTCCGATTCCGAGCCGGGAGTGGCGATGAGCCCGGTGATGAGCCGGTTCCTTTGCTTTTTCGGAAGGCCGAAGAAGCGTTCGGTTCCGCTCCCTCGGTCCGGCACAATCGCAACGCCGTTCAAGGTTCCCAGATAGATCGTGTCGCCGATCACATCGACATCAACGACGGTGTGTTGATAAGCGAGAAATTCCGAGAAACCCTCGGATGTCATTATCACCGCCCCGTTTTCCGTTCCGATAACGAGAAATCGGGGAAAGGCCTCGAGCAAGGTCACGCGAGGAGACGGAAGAACACGCCAATCTTCGGAGGAAGAAGGCGGTGGATATTCCGTTGCCTCTTGAGCGGCTCGGGCGGCCCCGGGGATTTCGGAGAGCGACATCAAGAGGAAAAGGGCGGCGGCGAAGACTCGAATCCAAAGTCGCTTCTCAAAACGAAGGCATTCGTTCAACGGGCCTTTCCTCCCAAGAGAGCTCGGGTTTCGTTCCCCGCGCGGTCGCGGACCGTCACCATAATTCCCCCCGGTGGAATCGTGCGATCTCCAATGATAAACCAATGATGATCGGAATCATACCGCCCGTCCAGAACCCTTCCACTCTGTTTATTTTCTCTCACGGAGATGCTTTCCGGATCGATTCCGCTGAAATCGTCGCGGATGACAATCCTTCGTTTCCGCTTGGAGAACCATCTCACGGCGGGCGGAGTTTCGTCACGCACGGGAACGACGGGGGCAAGAAAGGGGAGCGGAGCGCTCGTACCGAAGGAGTCGCTTCGGGAGCCGGAAATCCATTTCCATTCGCCGTTCTTCAGGAGTGCCAATCCGTTTTCCCTTCCGATTCGCTTCACGCAGATTTTCCCACTTCTCCGCGCCGTCCGACCGTAGGGGCCGAGGAAAAAAGGGGGAGCGACCGCATAGGGGGGGAGGGGGAAGGAGGAGTCTTGGAAGAGAAGAAGACGCAACGCACGGAATTCTCCAACCAGCGTCAACGGAAAGAACGAGTCGGGCTCAAGGAGCGTTGGATCGCTTCTCGACCTCTTCTCCGAAAGAATCTTCCAGCGGAACGTTCCGGATTCGCCGCGGCTTGTTTTTGAAATTCGAAGGAAACGGTCGTCATTACGCACCAGAATTCCGGCGGGTGTCAGCGAGATTGTATCCCACAAAAGATTCGGTTGGGAGGTGGGGGGGGTTGAGCGGTGTTGGACGGGAAGAAGGGTGGAAAAAAAACGGGACTGATTTCCCGCCAAGTCCCGCGCTCGCACCTCGATCTTCAACGGCTTCCTTCCCGCGGGCACCGGACCGCGCGAGGTGACGACCATCGCGGCGTCATTGGGAGCCGTGAGATCATAGGTGTAGATTGTCGGTGAGAAACCGCTTCTGAAATGATCGTAAACGAGGCCGACTTCGCCGATCCGCTCATACGAAAATTCTTCCATCCGGATCGAACTCCACGGATGGGAATCAACGAAAAGGTCGATGGAGGTCAGGCCCAACCGGCCTCCGCCGGCTCCGTCTTCGTCATATGCACGAAGAAGAATCCGAATGGGGCCTGCGGCTTCCAATCGAATCCCGCTCGTGTTCGTAAAGACGGTTCCGATATCGTTTGCAACCCGTGCGGAAGCCGTTGCCGGTTCGAAGCCGATTGCCAGAAGGCGAGGAGGAACGGAATCCTCGACGGGAAACCCGGCGGAAACGGGATTTAGGGGATGTTCCAGCGCATTACGGAGTTCGAAGTGAAGATGGGGCAACCCGGCACCCGATTCACCGGTGTAACCGATGACTTCCCCCTTTCGGACGTGCGGGGGATTCTTGGGATAGACCTGCATCGGATTTCCATTCTTGTCGCCGCCGAGTGGATGCGGAGGCCGGGGCAAAAGGTGTTGGAAGCGCTTCGGAAATCCTTCAAGATGCGCATAAACGGTCTGGGAACCATCGCTGTGCTGGAGGTAAATTGCGTTTCCGTATCCGTTGCTGCTCGAACGGATACGCACGACCCTCCCACTTCGCCACGCATGGACGGGAAAACCTGTTTTCCCGGAGGTGGCGATATCGAGACCGGCATGAAGATGGCGACTCCGGTATTCCCCGAAACTGGAAGCCAAAGCGTAGCGTTTTAGATCGAGAGGCGGGCGGGGAGTACCGCCGTGGGGAACAAGGGAAGAATATGCGGCGCCACAACTCACCACGAAAATCAGAAAAGGTGTCATTCTTCCATTTTGTCAATTTCGCGGGAGATGAAGCCGAAGGGGATGTCGGATCACCGTAGAGCCTCGATGACGGCTTCACAGACCGTATCGACTTCGTCTTGGCTCATTCCCGGATAGATCGGCAGGGAGAGGATCCGCCGGCTGACGCGTTCGGTTACGGGGAGGGAATTGAGGCCGTAGCCGAGGTTTTCGAAGGCGGGCATAAGATGGACGGGAACGGGATAGTGAAAGCCGAAGCCGATGCCGGCGGCCTTAAGATGTTCCGCAACGGTTTTCGGTTCGTCCACCTGCACAGCGTAAAGGTGATAGACGTGGTCGCGATCGGGGAGACGGGCCGGGGTGGTGACGCCGTCGACTTCGCCGAGGCGGGCGTCGTACCAAGCGGCGGCCCGAGCGCGCTCGGAATTCCACTCGTCGAGATAGCGAAGTTTGATATCGAGCGCAGCGGCTTGGAGGGTATCGATCCGGGAGTTGGTTCCTTTTTCCACCGAAATGTGCTTATCCTTTCGACCGTGAACACGGAGCCTTCGTATCCGTTCTGCGATGTCCGTATCGTTCGTGACACAGGCGCCGGCATCCCCAAGGGAACCGAGATTCTTGGAGGGAAAGAAGGAGAAGGCTCCGACGGTGCCGAGGCTTCCGACGCGCCGCCCTTTGTAACGCGCGCCGTGAGCCTGGGCGCAATCTTCGACGACGAAAAGATGCTTTCGTTTTGCGATGGCGAGGATCGGATCCATATCCGCCGGTTGTCCGTAGAGGTGGACGGGGATGATCGCCCGCGTGCGGGCGGTGATCGCGCTTTCGATCCGTCGTGTATCGATCGTATAGGAGTCGGGGCGGATGTCCACGAGCCGCGGCGTGGCTCCCGTCAATTCGATAGCCGTTACGGTTGCGGAGAAGGTGTAACTGACGGTGATAACCTCGTCTCCCGGTCCGATGCCGAGGGCTTTGAGAGCCAGCATCAGGGCGTCGGTTCCGCTGGCGCAACCGACCGCATTTTTTACCTCACAAAATTCGGCGAAATGGTCCTCGAAGGCCCGCACTTCCTTTCCAAGGATGAAACCGGATCGGTGAATGATGTCGCGCCAGGCCGCCAAAATCTCGTCGAGAAGTGGTTCGTGTTGTCGAGAGAGGTCTACCAGTTGAATCTTCATCGGTTTTTCTCCTTTTGTGCTTTCTTTCTCCTCGCCTTTCCCCTCGGAAGCGTCAAAGGCTGGACGGGCCGAAGGCGCGAGGGATCAAATCGGTTATCTTGACGACGTCTACGGATTCCGAACCGACATTGGCCATCACGACATCGATGTCCGGGCCGAATTCAAATATCACCTGCCGGCATGCTCCGCAGGGGGCGGAAGGATCGGTGGAATCGAGAACGACCGAGATCGCCCGAAATTTCGTATGACCTTCGGAGACCGCCTTGAAGATCGCCGTCCGTTCCGCACAGCACGTGAGACCATAGGAAGCGTTCTCGACGTTGCACCCGGTGTAGATCGTTCCGTCCTCGCACAGCAATGCGGCTCCTACCGGAAATCTTGAATAGGGGGCGTACGCCCTTTCTCGGGCCTCCTTCGCCCTTTCCACAAGCATTCTGTATTCACCACGGATCTTTTCCATTTCTTCCTCCTTCCAGTTTTAACCGAATGGTATTCGATGTGAGATCCTCGAGCGGTACGCTGTTTCCTCGGGCGGACTCTTACAAGTTGAGAAGACGGCCCCCCTCGAGATTCCGCGGTTGTTTTCGCCCGCACCGGCTCCGAGTTTCAGTTTTGGAGACGCGTTCATTCTTCCTCCAAACATTTGATGGCCTCGACAAGATCGAGGCGTTGTTCGTAAAGAGCCTTTCCAACGATAGCGCCCTCCACGTTCGGTATCTTTGCAAGGGATAACAGATCGTCGATATGAGTTACACCTCCGGAAGCGATGACGGGGATATTGAAACGTTTCGTCAGGGCCCGGACAGCCTCGAGATCCGGTCCGACCTGTTCTCCGTCGCGTTCGATGGCCGTGAAGACGATTCCGCGCGCCCCCCATTCACAGGCGCGTTCCGCTGTTTCCTCGAGTGTGTCGTTCGAGGTCTGGACCCATCCCCGCGTCGCGACGGCGCCGGCTCGAGTGTCGATACCGATGTATATCTGCCCCGGATTTTCCTCCACGATTTCCGCGGCAACGTCCGGCTTTTCCACGGCCAAGGTTCCGATGATGGCGTAGGCCACGCCGAGATCAAGCAGACGGCGGACGAGGTCCTTCGATCGGATCCCGCCTCCGACCTCGATCGGAACCTTCACCGCGCGGACGATCTCTCGAATCAACCCTCCGTGTTTCGGCGTTCCCTCGAAGGCTCCATCGAGATCTACGACATGGATTCGTTGCGCACCCGCGTCCTCCCACCGTTTCGCCTGTTCGACGGGATCTCCGGAGTATTCTTTCCGGCTATCTTTTTCGCCGCGGCGAAGACGGACGCACTTTCCGTTCATGATATCTATGGCGGGAATGACCAGCATAGCCGCAGGATTCTACTCCCGGTCACGGAGGATGACAACCGGAAGAAAACCCCCGGAAGACACGGAAGCGAAGGAACCACGGAGCACACGAAATAGCGCGGAAAGGAGGGAACCACGGAAGACGCGGAATCACACGGAAAAAGGATTTGCCACAGAGGCGCAGAGACACAGAGAGAAAGGGAAAAGGTGAGGAGGGGGGGAGAGGGGACCACGGAAGGCACCGAAGAGGGAGAAAGGCAAAAGTCAAAAGGCAAAAGGAAAGTAATGTTTGTTCACCGTTAGTCGTTTGCAGTTGCGAACTTGCCGTTCGACCTTGGAAAATGAAAAACGAAGGAATATGAGCAAAAAACGATAAGTGAGGAAACCACGAAGCAAGCGAAACACGCGGAATGGCACAGAAAAAAGAAGGCAAAAGGAAGACAAGAGAGAGCAATGCTCGGTCACCGGTGATGTCGGAGAGGAGAAGGTGTCGGGGAGAGATGTGTTTCCGATCGAGGAATTAGGAGTTTCGCCGTCGTTCGATCTCGATTATCTCCTGGATCTTCCCGACAGTGGCGTCCAGATCATCGTTGATGACGATGTAACGATAGATCGACGAGGCTTCAATTTCGGCGCGAGCGTTCTTCAGGCGCGTGGCAATCACTTCGGGGTCATCCGTTCCGCGATTTCGCAGGCGTTGTTCGAGGACTTCCAGGGAGGGGGGCATGATGAAGATGGAGACGGCCGTCGGCATCGTTTCAAGAATCTGGCGGCAGCCTTGGGTGTCGATATCGAGCAGGAGGTCGATGCCGTTTTCGAGGGTCTTTTCGACGGTGGAGCGGCGGGTGCCGTAGAGATTTCCGTGTACCTCCGCCCATTCGATGAATTCTCCCTCGGCCCGAAGCGCTTCGAAGGTCGGGCGATCCGTGAAGTGATAGTCCCGGCCGTCGATTTCTCCGGGACGGCGCGGGCGGGTCGTGGTCGAGACGGAGAAACGCAGATTGTCGACAGAAGCAAGCAAACGTTGGACGACGGTGGATTTTCCCGCGCCGCTGGGCGCGGAGATGATGAAGAGGCGTCCTTGCCGCCGCGCGTTCGTCCCCGCGTCCTCTTTTTCGGCAAAGGCGGCGTCTTCGGCGGGGCTTTGGAAGGTCCGGGGGGCCGAGGTGTTCACGGAGACCGTCGCGTTCTCAGACAATGTTCGCCGCCATTTCCTTCAAGCGGTCGATGGCCGTCTTTCCTCGAACAACTGCCTGAACGATCTCGAGGTCTCCGACCTTGGAGCCGATCGTGTTCATCTCGCGCAAGAGTTCCTGAAGAAGAAAAAGCATTTTTTGGCCGCGTGCCGAAGAGGAGGAGGTGTCCGAGGTTTTGGTTGGACCGGCGCCAAGCAAATTCTTGACGGCGATGGAGTGGGAATCGAGTCGAACGAGTTCTTCATTGATGTCGGCGCGTTCCGCCATTTGCGCCGCCTCGAACTCGAGACGCTGCTCGTCGAGGGAAACGGTGTGATCCTGAGCGATTTCGCGCAATGTTTGGATCAGTTTCGCGCGACGTTCCTCCCGCGCGTCCGGCGCCCGGCCTCGGATCACCTCGATGACCTCGCCCAAAATCTCGAGATTTCGATTCATATCGGGAAGCAAGCGTGCCGCTTCGCAAATCCGCGATTGATCCCAGACTTCGAGGGCCTTCCTGGCCGTATGGCGGATGAGTTCAGCGACCGCGTCGCTGGCGGAGTCGATGACATCAAGCATTTCGGGGAGAGAGACGAGATCGCGGGGGGAGAGAGTAAAAGTTGCGCCGGTTTCCTCCGCGATCCGGCGTGTTGTTTCGGAGAGAGCGCGCGCCAACGGTTCGTTGATTACGATGCGGCTTTCGACAGAGGCCCCGGTGAGCCGGACGCCGACGATGACTTTACCACGCTCAACGACCGGCGCGAACTCGGATCGAAGGATCGGTTCCAGCGCGTTGTAGGTTTCGGGAAGACGGAATTGGAGGTCGAGGCCGCGGTAATTCCAGGAACGAATTTCGCAGAAGACGGAGAACGTCTCCTCGGTCCGCGAGGCTTGCCCGAAACCGGTCATCGATTTCAGCGGCATTTCCTTGGCTCCGCACTCCCTTCGACTTCGCGGAGAAGGGCGATATCGAGAAGAGCGGTCTGGAGATTTCCCGCGGTATAAGGTCTTGTCAAAAAGGAGCCGGCACCGATTCGCAGCGCCTCCGCAAGAGTCTCGGGTTTCTTTTCCGAGCCGGTCACGACGACGCGGGAACGAGACGTCTTTTCCGGCATTTCACTCCAGGCATCGGCATCGAGGAAGAGAAGAGAATCCTGATCCGTTTCGGCGGGGAATCCATCCGGTGATGCGAGTGTTCGGGTTCGGGAGAATCCTGCATTTTGAAGGAGTCGCAGAAGAACTTCGGAATGAAAGGGAGAAGGGTCGAGAATGAGGATGGGGGTATCCAAGGAGAAAGGGGGAGGAAGATTTCGGACCGTGTGACTCACGGTACGACTCGCCGACGCCACCAAGGAACGAAGGCAAATTTCGGCAGAGGCGAAGACGGGTCGTCGAGAGAGGAAAATCTGAAAAAAAAGTGAATCATTCGAATCTCACCGCGGAGAATCGTATCGTGGAACAAAACCGGCGGCAAGAGAGGTTCGCGCCTGGAGGGAGATTTCATCGGTACTCTTGATGGTTAGAGAATCCGCGTTCCATTTCTCTTGCATACAGAGTGTGGCCCCTCCCGTTCGTGGAAGTGTCGTAGGGCGAGCGGCCGACCGCCCGCACGTTGCCCGGCAAGGAAACGAGGACATCGGGGTTCCAAAGGAAAATAAGGCTCCCGCTCCCATTTTCCGCCCCGGAAAACTTCTTGCGCGGCGGGGGCTTTTTTTCTTGAAATCGGTGGAAAATGGTCATCTAATATCTTCCTCAAACCTCAAGATTCGCGATCGAGAGGGTGGGGAAAACCCCCGCCCTTTTTCTCTATCCCTTGCGTTCCGTGACGGACGGGGGGGTGAGATCGGATTGAAAGGGGGAAAATAGGGGAGGGCCCGCGGAGGAGAGGGGGCAAGGGGGCTCAATTATGTATGGAAGAAGGGAGAGGGAAGAAAAAGGATGGTTGAAACAAAGTTTAAATTCGAGGGTGGAGCGTTGCGGTGCGAAAACGCATATGCGCTTCCTTCGACGGCCCGGGGGGCATCTTGGCGGTAAAGCAGAAGTTCGTCCCTCCTTCCCTTCAGGACGCCTTGGAAGAACTCACGCAGGAAAAAGGGCTAGAAGTCCGCGTCGTCCAAGAGGCGATCGAGGAAGCGGTGGCGGAGGCGTTTCGGAAGCAGTTTGATACGGAGATGGCGGTAACGGTGAAGATTCGACCGGACGGATCGTTTCGCATTTTCGGTGGGAAGACCGTCGTCGATCAGGTCGCGGATCCGTTCACGGAGATATCGAGTTCAGACCCGGCGGCGAAGGGATACGGATTAGGAGACACGGTGGTTGTGGAGATCACGCAGGAAATCTCGGCTTTGGACGGCAAGAGAAAGAAGAAGAAGAAAGGGTTTTCGGGAGAGGAGTTCGGGCGGCTGGCGGCGATGCAGGCGAAGCAGATCATACGCCAGAGAATTCGGGAGGCGGAACGGAGGAAGACGTACGAGGAATACAAGGGCCGGGAAGGGGAGATGGTCCACGGGAAGGTTCAGCGCATTCGGCGCGGAAATATCATCGTGGACATCGGAAGGACGGAGGCGTTGTTGCCGGCAAGGGATCTGATGCCGCGGGAACGGTTTCGTGAGGGGGATCGAGTGAAGGCTGTGATTCGCGATGTCCGTTTGACGGCGCGCGGCGCGCAGATCATTCTTTCCCGGACGCATCCGGACTTTGTGCGTCGGCTCTTCGAGATGGAGGTGACGGAGGTTTACGACGGGACGGTGGAGATCAAATCGTTGGCGCGGGAGCCCGGTTTTCGTTCCAAGGTGGCCGTCTTTTCCCGGGATGCGCAGGTGGATCCGGTCGGAGCGTGTGTCGGGCAGAAGGGGATCCGTGTTCAAACGATCGTGAAGGAATTGGGGGGAGAGAAGATCGACATTGTATACTGGGATCCGGAGCCCACCGTCTTCATTCGAAACGCGCTTTTGCCGGCGGAGATCGAGCGAGTAGTTTTGAAGGAGGACGAACGGATCGCGGACGTGGTCGTCGCGGACGATCAATTGTCATTGGCGATCGGGCGGGAGGGCCAGAACGCGCGTCTGGCCGCGCGATTGACGGAATGGACGATCAATATTCGCGGAAAGAGTGAGATGGCGCGGGAGACGGCTCAATCCCTTCTGGAGATCACATTTGGTTCGACACCGGAGGAAGTGTTGTCGCGATTTGGAATCGGCGCGGAGACGGCGCCGGCTTTCGCGGCGGCAGGATTGGGGAGTCTCGAAAATCTGGCGACCGCGGAAACGGCGGTTCTTATCGAACTGGCCGGTGACGCCGGTGTAGATATCCAGAAGCGCGTGCGGAAGGTATGGGAGGAGGTTCAGGAGGAGATGAGGAAGATGGAAGGGGAATACGCTCCTACTTTTCCGATCGAGGAGAAACCGCGAAAGGTCGTGCCGCCTTTTGTTCTTCCGGATGGCACGGGTGTGGGGAATATCGAGGAATTGACCGCCCACCTCGATGCAATGCCCGCCGAAGAAGTTGATCGTCTGTTGAAGAACGAGGATTTGCACAGGTGGCTTCAGGAGATGGAATACACACCGGGCGAAATCGGAACGCTTGTGGAGCGCTACCGGTGAGAAGGAGAGAGAGCACGAAATGAGAATCTATGAACTAGCCCGGGAACTAAAGGTGACGAACAAAGAAATTTTGGAGAAACTTCCGGAGTTGGGCATTGTTGCGAAGAGCCACGCTTCGTCTCTTTCTCCGGAGGATGCGCGGCGGGTGATCGAGGTCTTTCGCCCTGAAATTTTGGAGGTTGCGCGGTCGGAGGTGGCGGCGGAGATTCCGAAACGGCCGAAGGCGAAAGAGGGGCCCCGCCCGAAGAAAACGACCGGCAAAACTTCGGATTCAGGTAAAGGGAAGGAGAAGGAGCGAAAGCCTGGGGAGAGGGTTGAACCAGCGCGGGAGAAGAAACGGCCTGAACAGGTTCCGGAGGAACCCCCTACCCCGGAAAAACCTTCCATCGTGATCCGTGAAGGGCTGACGGTGAAGGAACTGGCCGAGAAGATCGAGAGGCCGGTTCCGGAGTTGATCAAGAAGATGATGGCATTGGGAGTTATGGCGACGATCAATCAGCGGATCGCTCTAGATGTAGCGGAAGTTGTGGCGAACGATTACGGTTTCGAGGTGAAACGCGAGGAACTCTTCAAGGCCTCCGAACTGGCGACAGCGGCGGAGGGGAAGGAGTATCCGAGTCACCCTCGCTGTCCTGTGGTAACGGTGATGGGGCATGTAGATCACGGGAAGACGGCCCTGCTCGATTTCATCCGGCGCTCGAATGTTCTGGCGGGCGAGGCCGGAGGGATTACGCAACACGTGGGGGCATACCAGGTGACGATTCCCGAAGGAACGATCACATTTATCGACACTCCGGGACACGAGGCTTTCACGGCGATGCGAGCGCGGGGAGCAAGCGTGACGGACATCGTTGTTTTGGTGGTTGCGGCGGACGACGGCGTGATGCCGCAGACCGAGGAGGCGATTCATCACGCGCAAGCCGCCGGAGTTCCGATTGTCGTTGCGATCAACAAATGTGATCTTCCTTCCGCGGCCCCTCAAAAGGTGAAACAACAGCTGGCGGAAAGAAATCTTGTTCCCGAGGACTGGGGAGGAGATGTTATTTGTGTCGAACTTTCGGCGAAGACAGGTGAAAACGTCGATAAACTTCTCGAAATGATCCTTCTTCAGGCGGAGATTCTCGAGCTGAAGGCTCCCGTGGAAGGGCCGGCGGAAGCGGTGGTGATCGAGGCGAAACTGGATAAGAACCGCGGTCCGGTCGCAACGGTGATTGTTCGACGCGGAAGATTGGCTGTTGGAAAACCGTTCGTTTGCGGCACGGTTCACGGTCGCGTGCGGGCCTTGATGGACGCGGAGGGAGTGCGTTTAGAGAAGGCCGAGCCTGGTTCCCCCGCGGAGGTGTTGGGATTCAGCGGGGTTCCGGTTTGCGGCGACTTATTGCAGGAAGTTTCCGATGACAAGGAAGCGAGGAGGATTGCGGAGGAGAGAGCACGGGAGCGACGGGAGGACACGGCACGAAAGGCTCAGCGGATGACGCTGGAAGATCTCCATCGCAAGATGAAAGGGGAGGAGGTGCACGAATTACGTCTTGTCGTGAAGGCCGATACTCAGGGGTCCGTGGAGGCGATTCGAGACGCGATCGAGCGGATCGAGGATAAACGCGTTTCGCTGAAGGTTCTGCACGGTTCGGTGGGAGCGGTCACGGACAACGACGTGAATTTGGCGGCTGCTTCGGACGCGCTGATCATCGGATTCGGAGTCCGGCCGACGTCCGGAGCGGAAGCATTATTGAAGCGGGAAGGCGTTCAGTTTCGCTATTACGAGATCATTTACAAGTTGGTGGAAGACATTCGCGAGGCGTTGGAGGGATTGCTGGCTCCGGAGATGAAGGAGGAACTGCTGGGCCGCGTGGAGGTGCGCCAGGTCTTCAAGATATCGAAGGTCGGTACAATCGCGGGGAGTTATGTTGTTCACGGAAAGATACGCCGCGGCGCGAACGTTCGGATTCTCCGGGATGGAGTGGTTGTTTACACAAGTCGGATTGCAAGTCTGAAACGTTTCAAGGAGGATGTGCGCGAGGTTGGGACGAATTTTGAATGCGGGATCGGAATCGAGAACTTCAATGATCTTCACGTAGGGGATATCCTGGAAGCCTTTGCGGTAAGGGAAGAAGCCCAGAAACTCGACGGGTGATCGCAGAAGCGTGAGTGCGCGGGTAGGAGTCCTAACAGTCGGTCTGTCCCTTCCGGGCTGCCGTTCCTTGAAGGAGAAGCGGTCGCGTCTGCGTCCACTTCTCGATGGAGTTCGCGCGCGGTTTCGCGTCAGTGTGGCCGAGACGGGCCGGCAAAACAGGCGGGACGGAGCGATCGTGTCCTGCGCCGTGGTCGGATCCTCCCGGAAGGTGATCGACGGTCTTCTTCAAGCGCTCTCCCGCGCGATGGAACAATACGATGTCGTGATCGAAACAATTGAGACGGAGGTATGGTAGGATGAGCGGTTCGCGACGCCTCAAACGCGTCGATCAACTGATACGAGAAGAAATCGCGAAGGCGATTCAAAAGGATCTCAGCGACCCCCGACTCGGCTTCGTCACCGTGCTCGGCGCGAAGACGCGCCCGGACCTTTCGCAGACGGTCGTACGTGTCAGCGTTATGGGAAATCTCGACCAAAGAGAGGCTTCCCTGGCGGCGCTTCGCTCCGCGGAAGGCTACTTGCGCAATCTCATCAAACCGCACCTGCGTCTTCGTTTTATTCCGGAGATTCATTTTGAGTTGGACGATACCTTCGATCGATTGGAGCGTGTGAGTGAGTTGCTTGCGGAGGGGGTGCGGGAGGAGCCGGCGGGTGAGTGAGGGGGAGAGGAAGGAGATCGCCGAGGGGCTCGCCTCCGTCGCCCGGGCGCTGACGTCTTCCCGGCGGATCCTTCTGACTTCCCACAAGGGGCCCGATGGAGATTCCGTTGGGGCCGCTCTTGCCTTGGTCCACTGGGGCGAGCGAACCGGAAGAATCGTTCGTTATGTCAATGAGGATGCCGTTCCGGAAACACTTTCTTTTCTTCCCGGATTCGCGCTTCTTTCGCGACCGCCGGAATTCGCCTCCTTCGACCTCGGGGTGATCCTCGATTGCTCCGCCCCGGAACGTGTCGGGGCGGCCTGGAACCTGGTCAGAGGGCTCCCACGGATCGTCGTGGATCATCACGAAGGGATCGGTTCGGCGGCGACGATCGCCCGTTGGCTCGATCCGTCCGCCGCTTCCGTAACTGTTATGGTCGGCGAACTTCTGGAATATATGAAGGAGCCATTGGACCGGGACATAGCCTATGCGCTTTACACGGGCCTTGTGACCGACACGATGTCCTTCCAGCAGGCCAATTCCGATGCGCGGTGTCATCGGCGGGCGGCGCGGCTTCTCGAAGAGGGGGTTTCTCCATTTGAGGTGACGATGAATCTTTTCGAGAATCAGCGGCACGCGGCGGTAAGGCTCTGCGGACGTGCGATGGAGCGGAGCAAACTTCGCCACGAAGTCTGCTTTTCGGAACTGTACCGGAGGGATTTCGAGGAATTGGGCGCGAGGGAGTCGGATACGGAGGGGATCATTCGAACATTGCGTGGGGTGGCCGGGATTCGTGTCGCGGTTTTATTAAGGGAAACGGTTGACGGAAAGGTGAAGGTGACATTTCGTTCGAAGGATGACACGGATGTCGCCGCTGTGGCGGCGGAGTTTGGAGGGGGAGGGCACAAAGCCGCCGCCGGGTGCACATTGGAATGCGATATTGAGGAGGCAAGGAAGAGAATTTTGGCTCGTTTGGGAGTACGAAAGTGACGGACGAGCGGCGGGAGATCGTGAGGCGGGAGCCGGCGCCGGACGGGTTGCTTCTTCTGGATAAGGAGCGTGGACCGACCTCCGCCGATATCGTGCGGAAGGTCTCGCGAATGCTTCCGCGGAAGACGCGCATCGGTCACGCGGGAACACTCGATCCCGATGCTACGGGGCTGCTCGTTCTGATGATCGGCGGCGCGACCAAACTTTCGAATGTCATTATGGATCTTCCGAAACGTTACGATGCTGTTTTCCGTTTCGGCGTCGAGACGGATACGTACGATACGACGGGAACGGTTGTGCGCGAGAGGGACGTCGGGGGATTGACGGAACAGCAAATTCGGGCGGTTTTGCCGGAGTTTACCGGGAGAATCCTTCAGACGCCGCCGCGATACAGCGCGGTGAAGGTCAAGGGCCGCCGGGCTTATGAGTTGGCCCGGCGTGGCGAAGAGCCGCCGCTCCAGCCTCGGGAAACCATGGTGTACAAATTGGACCTGATCTCGTTCTCGCCGCCGGAAGCACGCTTTTTCGTCGTCTGCGGGAAGGGAATGTATTTGCGAGGTCTGGCTCACGATATCGGACAGCGCCTTGGAGTGGGAGCGTGCACGGCGGAACTGCGGCGACTCGGCATCGGATCGCTCGAGCCGACCATCTCCACAAGAGATTTGACGCCGGAGAACTGGAGGGAGCAGATTCGGGACGGCTCGATTATCTTTCGGGACCAACCGGTTTTCCGTTTGAAGAGCCGGGGGGCACTCAGCCTTCGGCGTGGGCTTCCAATTCGTGCGGATGATTTTCTGGAACGTCCGCGGGAGCCGGTGGGACTGAGAACGGGAGTTCTCGATGAAACCGGAAAATTGATTGCAGTTGCGGTGATCGGGTACGGCGGAGCGTTGTTGGAACGCCGCATTCTTCTTCCGTTGTGATTGGTCATCGGGATTGCCTTCCGCGGCCTGGAATGGGCTTTTCCGCGGGAGAGGGTTTGGCCCGACTACGCGAGGGTGTCGTTTTGGAATTCCCCGTTTTAACGACTGTCGGTGATCGGCGCGCACAAAGTCGTGTTCAAGGGAAACATTTTCTCCCGCGATGCATCGTGTATCATTGAAATGAGGAAAATCCGTATCGATCTTCTGAATGTGCCGCGGGGGCTCACGTTGCCAATCGAAGGGATTACGATCGGTGTCTTTGACGGTCTCCACCGGGGTCATCGGGCGCTTGTCGAGCGGCTCGGCTCGTTATGCGAGACGGGTGAAAAGGGGCTTGTAACGTTCAGCGAGCATCCGAAGGTGCTTTTAGCCGGAGAGTCACCGGTGCGGCTGCTGGAGGAGACCCGTCGCGAGCGTTTATTGGAGGCATGGGGACTGACTTGGATTGTGGAACTTGAGACGACCCGAGGGCTTCTTTCCCTCGAGCCGGAGGATTTTACTGAGAGGCTCTTCGATATTCTGACTCGCGTTCGGGTCGTCGTGGTCGGAGAAAATTTCCGGTTCGGAAAGGAGCGGCGGGGAGAGCCGCGGCATCTGGCTGATCCTCCGCAACGCCGTGTCGAGACGGTCGGAGTCGTAAGAGAGAACGGTGAGATTGTCAGCGCCTCGGGAGTCCGCGCGGCCTTGCTGGAACGTGATTTCGAGAAAGTGGAGCGGCTCCTGGGACGTTCCTATTCGGTTTCGGCGGAAAAGGTGGGTGGGGATGGGATCGGGAAGAAGGATCTTGTTCCGACGATCAATCTTGTTCCTCCACCGGAAGCGGTTCCGGATGGTATCTACGTGGTCGGAACACCTCGGGGTTTTGCCGTTTGTCATCTCGGTGATCGACCGGTTTTCGATTCAAAGGAGCGGCGTTTCGAGATTCATCTGCTGGACGGACTTGACGATCCGGGTTGGGGAATGTGGGAGGTGACCTTCTTGAAATATCTGCGGCCGGTTCGAGACTTCCCCTCCGTCGAAGAGTTAAGGAAGGCGATCGAGTATGATATCGAGCGAGCAAGAGAATTTTGCAAGGGGAGGCAAAGCGAACCATCGCGGGAGAGACGATGATTGTGGCGGTCGCGTGCGAACTTGATCGCTGAATCAATTTTAGAGACGCAGAGGTGCCGAAAAACGCAAAAGAAGGAAGGCTAACCCAAGTTCAACACTTGTGCCGAAAAAACGACTTTTTTTGGGCTGTGGAAAACGCTGAACAGCGATTCAGAGGGCGAGGAAGGCAGAATAGAAATCGGATAGCAATGTAGTACAGACCTACCCCCTTGAATTGAAGACGTCGATTCCTTCATATTGACACCAAGGAAACGATACGAAAGATGTTTTTGAAGCGGCATCAACGGCGAAAAGACGGAAAGACTCATTCGTATTGGGCGTTGACAGAGACGGTGCGTACGTCCAAAGGTCCGCGTCATCGAACGGTCGCGTATTTGGGCGAATCGACTCCTTCTGAGCGCAAAGGGTGGGCGCACCTAGAGCAACAGCCGGATGATCCGGTGCTGAAAGCGCTCCACCAGGCGAGTCTTTTTGAGTGCGAAAACGATAAGGATACGGAAGAAGTTCCCAAACTTGTCCATGTGAGAATCAACGGTGTTCGCGTTGAGAAAACAAGGGATTTTGGGGACGTATGGCTCGCGCTTTCCGCGTGGCGCGCGCTGGGTCTGGAGAAACTCTTTCTGAACCTGATTCCGGAAGGGAAAGAGGAAATCTCCTGGGCGTATATTGTAGGGATAATGGTTATTGGACGCGTTTGTTCCCCGGGAAGTGAACGACATACAGCGCAGGATTGGTATCCGCAGACATCGCTTGGGGATCTGCTGAATCTCGATTCCGAACAAGTTTATGCGCAGAGACTGTACCGTGCCCTTGACACGGTGTTTCCGCGGAAGGTCAGGATTGAGCAGCACCTGAAGAAACGCTTCGGCGAACTGTTGAATGCGGAATATGAACTGGTTTTGTACGACATTACATCAACCTATTTTGAAGGAGAGGCGCAAAGTAATGAACTGGCGCAGCGTGGCTATTCCCGGGATCGACGTTTCGATTGCAAACAAGTATGCATAGCGCTGATGACAACCACGGGCGGCCTGCCGTTCGGTTACGAGGCTTTCCGGGGGGAACCGAAATGATTCGACGACGGTGGAAGAGATTGTGGAAACGATGGAAGAGCGCCACGGGAAGGCAAAAAGAATATGGGTGATGGACCGTGGAATGGTAAGCGAAGAGAACATCGAATTTCTTCAGGAGCGTGAGGCCGGTTATATCGTCGGGACGCCGAAGTCGATGCTTCGTCAATACGAAGAGGAATTTGTTTCAAAGGACGGGGAATAGGTTTCTGATGGGCTGGAAGTTAAGGTCTGCGCCGGTCCGAGTGAGGAAGAATTGTTCGTGCTATGCCGAAGCCGTGACCGCAGGGCGAAAGAGAAAGCAATGCATGAGCGATTTGAGAAACGAATCGAAGCGGGGCTTTGAAAACTGCAGCGAAGGTTGAGACGAGCGAAAAAGAAAGTGAACTCAGACAAGGTAAATCGGCAGATAGGGAGACTTTTCCAGAGAAACTCCCGGTCGGCTCGATTCTTTCAAATAGACGTAACCAAGGCCGCCGGTCGTCCAAACGGTCTGAAGGTGACATGGAAAAGACTCAAAAAACATCGGGAATGGGCCGCGCTGTCCGAAGGGGCATATCTTTTGAGAACGAATCAACTGGAATGAGCGCGTCCGAGATCTGGCGAAAGTATATGCATCTGACTGACGTCGAGGATTCATTTCGGACGATTAAGTCATCACTGAATCTACGCCCAATCTGGCATCAGAAGCAGAGCCGAGTCGAGGCGCATATTCTCATCGCGTTTCTCGGCTATGCGGTGTGGAAGACGATTCAAAAATGGAGCGAACGGGCCGGCCTCGGCTCAAGTGTGAAAACCCTGCTTGGTGAAGTTCGCCGGCTCAAGGCAACAGATGTCATCCTGCCCACCTCTACGGGACGCACTATCCGAATCAGCTGCGTCAGCCTGCCCGAAAGGTCTCTTCAAGTTCTCCTGCAGCGTTTAGGCCTGCAGCCGCCGAAGCGTCTTGCGCCGCCGAAGTCGGCCGAAAACGCACTTTCCGAAGCCAAAATGTAGTACAGACTTTTTTCCTACTCGCCCTCTAATCGCAGATTAGAGCTATAATTGCTTCCTAAGTGTTGAACTCGGGCTAAAACGTTCCCGCGTTTTTTTGTTTCACATGGGCGGTGTGAAGAACGTGGAGAGATAAACGGTTAAATTATGGCGTGTTCTTGCCTTAACTGCTAACCGTTTTTTCGTCTGAGATGTCCATTTTTCCGTGGAGGAGTAGAGCGAACGTGCGTTTTCAGGAGGTGCGAGGCAATGTCTTGTTGAATGATTTCCTTGGAATCGGGGCGGAAAACATATTTTTTGAAGAAACTGTCATCGCGCTTTCGGGGAAGTTCGCCCGCGCGCCATTTGTGCAGTGTGTCGAGAAGTTCCTCAAGTGTGTAGCAGTAGTGGACGCGACGGGTCAACAGCGAAAGAGCATGTTTTGTATAGGGAATGACCGGATCGTGTAGGAGGAGAATCTCGGCATCTTCGCTGAGAACTTCAAGAAGAGGGGTCGAAGAAATTTCCAGAACGATGGCTTGCGGGTGATATTGTCGCAACCACTGGCAAAGGCTCATATCCCAACACGTACGAACGTGCTTCAATTTTCGAAGCAGGTTTATGACAGAGCAGGCCGTGTGATCTTTGGCAAAGGGATAAGGTTTGGCGACGATGGTTTTATCCACGAAATTTTCCAGGAGGGACAATATTTTTATTTGATTAATAAACGTTACCGAAGGGTGATTGACGATCGCGTAGTGGGGAATATTCGTCAGGGGGAACAGCAGGTCCACCGGACGGCGGTTTCGCTTGATTCGCTTGAGAGAGGGTGAGATTTTTGGCCAGCCAGAAGGAATAATTGTAGGGAGAGAAGCGGGATCATAGCCGAGTTCTATCAAATCTTCGAGATTATGTCCGAAGGAGAAAAAGCGATTGCAATATCTGAATTGTACCTCCTCTAATCTTCCCTTTTGGTCTTGAAGTCCATCAATTCCACCCCCTTGGCATCCCCACACGGGTATCTCGGGCCAAAGAGCACGAAGTCCGGCGAGAAATACAGCCCCGTGCGGATGACAAACAGGCGGAAATTCCCAAATGATCCCGCTGGGATTTGACTCTTCACCGTATATCCGTGAATAATCCAGTGTCGAAAGAAGTGCGGTGAGAGAACAGCGAAAATACCGGTAAAAAGTATCAGCTATCACATCGGAAACCATTTCGGGCGCGTGCAAATATTGGGGCGAGAAATGAAAAGAACTCATCGTGTTTTTGAAACTCCTTAAAAGCCGGTCTACACTAACTTTTTGTTTCGGTTTAAAATTGATGCCTCTTCCCGTGGAAGAGTCGATTAAGAGAAGGTCCCAGTGAGAAGGAGACAGTATAGCGTCGCCAAGAAGATGGGGACTTCCGAGGAGGAGAAGAGCGGCTTTATTTCCGGAAGGTGATCGTTGGAGGGAAAGGTGAAATAAGACTTTTTGAAGGGCAAATTTCGGATCGCCGAAAAACGACTTCATTAAGGAAAACATTCGGAATGGAAGCGCAACACTCTTTGGTGGTAAAGAGGAAAAAAAACGAAACGAAACTCTCCGCCTGGCGGCGACGGCACGGGTTAGCATTAGAAAACCGAGTTTACTGAAAGGAGCAGATACATCGCACTGAGAAGAATAAAACGCAACTTCTTTCGGCCGATGATAATCGAATAGACGGTCCAATGCTGAAACAAAAAGGCTCAAGTTTAAATAATACCAACTTCCGTTAAAAGAAAAGATAGACGAAAATAAGTCAAAGGGAGGCCAACCGCTCTGCTGCAGCGCGGGGCGTGCTATCTTCTCATCAAATAATTTTGATATTTTCCCCACAGCAACTTTCCCTTTCAAATATGTCGGAATGATGTCATCGGGTTCCGTGAGACTCCCCAATTCAAAGGATCGAATAGATGCGTCTGCCAACAAGTCGGGAAGCCCAAAAAAAGTGGAAACAACAAGATCCTTCGAGCAAAGCCTCCTTTGCTTCCAGTATGTTTTCAGGTCATAGGGGTGGGTAACTACGACCAGTCGGTCGAAAGGTTCGGGGGGGACCCGGGAAGACTCCAATATAATATCCAAATAATTGTAAATCGTACTATTCACCGCGCTCTCCGCAAAAATGTAGGCTCTTTGGAATGTTAAATCTTGAGAAGATATAATTCAGATACCTGCAAATATCCACTAAGAGAAGATTGGCCGCAAGAAAATTCAGAACCGCAAACAATTAACGTTTACGGAGACGTTCAGTTGGAAAAGATCTCCGACGGAAGGGGAACGCCCTCGTCCACCAGTTTCTTCGCGCAACGCGGTATCGTTCCCGTCCAGAGGAAACGTCCGAAGATCCGGCCCATCGAATCGACGCCTTTCGGATGGTACTCCCAGATCGGATGGAGTCGTATGACACCGTCCACGTAATCAGCCACTTCGGCGATCTGGACGATCTTCCGCGTGCCGTCCTTGAGGCGGGATTGCTGGACGATGAGGTCGAGGCCTCCCGCGATCATCTTCCGAATGACCGTCTCGGTGAGATCGAGCCCGGAGGTCAAACACATCGCCTCGAGACGATTGACCATATCCTCGGGAGAGTTCCCGTGTCCGGTCGAAAGCGAGCCGTCGTGTCCGGTGTTCATCGCTTGAAGCATCTCCAACGCCTCGGCTCCGCGGACTTCTCCCACGACGATCCGATCAGGACGCATCCGAAGCGAATTCCGCACGAGGTCGCGGATGGTGATCTCGCCTCGTCCCTCGATGTTGGGTGGTCGCGCCTCCAGCCGCGCCACGTTCACGTGGGTCTTGTGAATCTGAAGCTCGGCGGAATCCTCGATGACCACGATCCGTTCGTGTTCCGGAATGAAGGAGGCCAGAACGTTGAGCAGGGTCGTCTTACCGCTTCCGGTTCCACCGGAGACGAAGATGTTGAGGCGGCCTTGGACGGCGCATTCGAGGAAGACGGCCATCTTCTCGACGAGCGAATTCTTGTCAAGGAGGTCCTCCATCGAAAGAAGCACGTCCGGAAATTTTCGAATCGTGACGAGAGAACCATCCACGGCGATCGGGGGAACAGCCACGTTGACGCGGCTGCCGTCGGGGAGGCGCGCATCGACGTAGGGGGAGAGTTCGTCCACGCGACGGCCCGTGGGCGCCAAGATCTTCGCGATCGTGTTCCGCAGGTGCTCCTCGTCAAAGAAACGCAGCGGTGTGAGTTCGATTCGGCCGTTTCGCTCGGCGAAGACGAAATCCGGACCGTTGATCATCACCTCGCTGATCGTTTTGTCCCGCATCAACTGCTCGATCGGTCCAAGACCAAGGACCTCATCGGCGAAGTCTTGCAACAGTTCCTTCTTTTCCCGCTCCGTCATCCGTGCGTGGAGTCGGGCCAGGATCGAGGGGATCTCCTCCCGGGCGATCGCCTTGAGACGCGCGTATTTTTGTTCCCGTGGAATCGGTTCTCCCACGAGGTCGGAGATTTCCGTCGAGGTGGCCAGGACCCGAATCAGTTGTTGCAGCGCCTTTTGGTGGACGATCGAACGGTGTTCCCGTTCCTCCAAATAGACGTCGGTCTTCGGGCGTTCGTAGCGGCGGAGAGAGACCTGTTGCTTGATGCGGTCGAGTTCGGAGAAGAGCGCCTCGAGGTCATCCGGCGGCGTCGCGGGAACGGTCTTGTCACTCGACGGCTTTCGGCGGGAGGCGGATTGTTTTTCGAGATCTTCTTTCGGTGGGCTGGAGAGTCGGCTAAGCCGTTCAGCCAGGTTCATCAGGAAGTCTGCGCCGAGGATTCTTCCGTCGTTTGCGGATTCGTCGGTGGAGAAGAACCGTTCGAGGAGAGAAGATACTTGACACCTTCCTGTCGTGTTTCGAAGAACTTGATGTACTGATCGAGACGGACGGTTTTGAGTATCTGCAGGGGATAGTCGCGAACACCGGCAAGGACCAGTTCCCCGCCGGACAGTTTCGTGATCTTGAAGAGTTCGATCAGCGCGCTAATGCCGCTGGAATCGAGGAAATCGACGTTTTCGAGATCGCAGAGAAGGAACGGCGACTCCGGGGAAAGGGCCGCCCGCGCTTCATGCAGGAACCGGTCGAAACGTCCCACTTCCATCGAGCCCGAGAGAATAAAGGCCGTTCCCTTCTCGAATTCGAATTTCTCGAAATCCATCGCTTTTCCTCCGGGTCTCCGGCGACTTCCGCCTGAACTCCAGGGAAAAATATACGAAAACACGTCACGAAAAGGAAGAAAAAAGGAAGATGGGAAACCGGACGGGGGAGGGAACGCCGCACTTTATCCAAGGAAGGCGAATCGGCCGCTAAGAGCAATGCCAGGAGTTTAAAGAGAGGCTCGAATGCTCACGAATACGGCAAATCTCCGTGGAGTGGCAAGAACGTGTTCCAAGATCGAAAGTGCCGTTGAATGACCTGGTTCATCGATCAGCCATTTGATTCCGACGGAAGCGTCAACAACCTCGATTACTCGCCGTACCGAAGCGCCCGAAGCGCCGCAAGAGAACGGTGTTTCGGTCGGGGAGGGCGATGGCGGAAGAGGTTTATCAACGCTTGGCGCCGTTCGATATCCTGCTGATCAATAAAGCGTTCTTGGAAGGATTGGAACGAGATGAGAACACCCCGGGGCTTCCCGCGTTTCTCGATTAGAATCGGGTCATTTGTCTTTTCGAGCCGAGCAAGGATTTCCCCGAGGTGTTGGCGGAGTTTCAGGGCAGTGACCTTCATACTTCTTTGCTATACAGTAAACTAAAGAGAAAAGTCAAGAGTTCACCGGAGAGCAAGTGGAGAGGGAAGGGGAAGGGGAAGGGGAAGGGGAAGGGGAAGGGGAAGGAGGCCCCCAAAG
>RFFU01000026.1 GCA_003697085.1 Candidatus Hydrogenedentota bacterium | reverse complement strand
GATCTGGGAGGGGGAACGGGACAGGTGACACGGTGGGATCTGAAGAACCGAAACGGGCGTGATGTTTCAAGCGGGATCTACCTGATCGTTCTGGAAGGCAAGGGAGGCCGAGCCGTTCACAAAGTCGCGATCATTCGCTGACCGGTGGAAGAGGCATGCCGAAACAGTCGAAAACGAAAATACAGAGGACGAAGAAACACAAGGGGCCGTCGTTTGCTCTTCGGCCACCGAGATCCATAAATCAGAGACCGAACAATCGGAGAAAAAAGGCAGAGGGAGGAGGAGAAACAAGAAAACGAAACGACATATAATCGTCACTAAAGTTGAAATCGAAGTTCGATCAGCTCTCTCCCCGGCGACGGTCCCAAGGACAAATCAGCCTCCGAAAAAGAATTATCCTTTCGAACCTTTTTTGAACGCTAAGAGCAGATCGGATTTCAAAAAGAAATTCCGCTCCCGAATTTTGTTACCGCCCACAATTTATCCTGACCGCATCTTCTCAAAGACTCTTTTTCGATTTAGACTCCCCTTTCAGAAAAATGAGCCTCATAATCCAAATCCCGACGGCCTTTCGGAACGCGACGGGCGGCGAAGCGGTCGTCGAACTTGAACTTTCCGGGCAGACGACCGTCAAACACGTTCTCGAGCGCGTAGCGGAACGGCACCCTGAACTGCCCAAACTGGTGCTACAATCCGACGGAAACCTCCAGCGGCATGTCAACATATTCGTCAACGGCCTCGATGTCCGTTTCTGCGAGGGACTCGCGACGCCGGTTTCGAACGGCGATGAGATTCAGATCGTTCCGGCGATTGCGGGAGGGATTTCTTGATCGGCGGTGCGGACGAGGGGGCGCCGCCGCGAGAGGCGTCTTCCTCGGGCTCGCAGTTCGAGTCCCCGCCATCGAACTCGAGCCGCGAGACGGAACGACTCACACGATTCTCCCGCCAGATTCGTCTTCCTGAGATCGGCCTTCTCGGTCAGAATCGCCTCCAGGAGGCGAAGGTCACTCTCTCCGGAGACACGGGGATCACCGAATGGGCGGCGCTCTATCTCGAAGCCGCGGGAATCGGAGACATCTCGATGAAGAACGATCCCCGGCTCCCTTTCTCCGTAGCCGAAATACAGTGGGGCCCTTCTTCATCGAAAACCACTTCGCTCTTCGCCTGGTGCGGGCGGGAAGAAAGTGGAATCGCGCTCGCGCTCGCCGACGCTCGCCTTCACGCGCGCCCCGGTCAACCACTCCTTTTTCTACGTCTTACCGGCTCCCTTTTGGCCACCGAAACTCTGCGACTCATCGGCGCAAGAAAGCCTCCTCGTTCCGTCCATGTCACTTATTAGACCTCTTTCCTTCGGACGCGGGTCGATCGGTTCCCTCGATCCGCTCGCGCTCTTCCAGGCCCTCCGCGAATCCGCGGGATTCAATCTCCTCCTCTATTCTCCCGGAAAAACGGGGTGGAGTTATCTGGCGCGGTGCGGCCCGCCGTTGATCGACCGCTGGGATCTGCTGGAGAGTTTTCCACAACCATCGACCTCCTCGCGATCCGCCATTTCATCGAACAACATCCCTTCCCCATCTCCCCCTTTCTCCTCCGGACATTTCCTTCTTCTCTCCTATGACGCCTTTCGCTCCTCCGCGCTTCTTCCCCCCTTTCCTCCTTCTCAACGACTCTTCCCCGACCTCGTTCTTTTGGAACCGAGAGACTTGATCGCGTTCGACCATCGTCGAAACGCCTTTTGGTCCGACGAAGAATTTCTCCCGCAACTTGAGGAATTGATTTCGGAAATCCGCAATACTCCCGCCGCCTTCGAAGATTTCTTCTCCATCGGCGAGTGGGGGGTTACTCCGGAGGACGCGGAATACGCCGTATGGGTTGAGCGATGCCGGGAATACATCGCCGCGGGAGACATCTTTCAGGCCAACATAGCCCGCCGGTTCACCGCACCCTTCACGGGTGATTCCTTCGCTCTCTTTCTCCACCAGGCACGGGCCAATCCCTCACCATACTCGGCCTACATCGACCTCCCCGAAAGTATCGCCGGGCCGCGGCGCGAAATCGTCTGCAATTCTCCCGAACTTCTCCTCCGCCGCGACGGCCTTCGGCTCGCCACCCGGCCCATCGCCGGCACCTATCCGCACGACCGCGATCCCGCGACGCTACCGACGGACCCGAAGGAACGCGCAGAGCACGTGATGCTGGTCGATCTGGAACGGAATGACCTCGGACGCGTCGCGGAGATCGGTTCGGTCCATGTCTCCGAGCTCCTCGCCGTCGAAACCTACAGCCATCTTCATCACATCGTCTCGGAGATCGTCGCGCTTCAACGACCGGACGTCTCTTTCCGAGAAATTCTTCAAGCGGTCTTCCCCGGAGGAACGATCACCGGCTGTCCGAAGATCCGGGCGATGCAGATCATCGACGAGATCGAGGGAATCGGGCGGGGACTCTATACCGGTGCCATCGGCTATTTCGATCATACCGGCGCCGCAGCGCTCAACATCGTCATCCGCACCGCCGTCATCGAAAACGGGTTGCTTCTTCTTCAGACCGGAGCCGGAATCGTCAGCGATTCGGTCCCCGAACGCGAGGCTCGGGAGACACGAATCAAGGCCGCCGCCTTTCTCGAATCCTCGCCTCTCCCTCGAACCACCGTCGCTTCGACGCCGCCCGTTTCTCCAACCTTTTCCCCCCCTCGAACCGTCCTTCCCGTATCCTGCTGACCGATGTGCGGAATCTGCGGAATCTTTCATCGCGAACCGCGCCCGGCGGACGAGGCGCTCCTGCGCGCAATGAGCCGGACTCTGATCCATCGCGGCCCCGACGGCGAAGGCTACCGGACCTTCTCCCACGGCGGCCTCGGTCATCGGCGATTGGCGATCATCGACCTCGCCGGGGGAACACAACCGATGCCGAACGAAGACGAACGGGTCTGGGTCGCCTTCAACGGGGAAATCTACAACTACCGGGAATTGCGCCGCGGGCTCGAGGAGAACGGCCACGCCTTCCGCACGCATTCGGATACCGAGGTCCTCGTCCATCTCTTCGAGGACCGTAGGGAGGGCTTGCCCCGACACCTCCGCGGCATGTTCGCCCTGGCCGTCTGGGACGACTCCAAAAAGATATTGTTGCTGGCGCGCGACCGGATCGGAAAAAAACCGCTCTTCTATTATGAAAACGATGCCGGAATCTTCTTCGCCTCCGAACTCAAGGCCCTTCGCCTCCTGCCGCACTTTCCCGACGAGATCGACCCGGAAGCGGTTGAACTCTACCTCGCCTATCAGTCGATTCCCGGGACCCGAACCATCTACAGGAAGGTCAAACGACTCGCTCCCGGATCTCTTTTGACATGGTCGCCGGGCGAACCGGCGCGGATCGAGGAATACTGGACACCGCCCTGGTTCCGTAAGACCTCGCTTTCCTATCACGATGCCCGCCGACGCCTGCGCGAATTGATCCTCGACGCCACCCGCGCCCGCCTCATCGCCGACGTCCCCCTCGGCGCGTTCCTCTCCGGCGGTGTCGATTCCTCCGCCGTCGTCGCCGCGATGGCGGAAACCTCCTCCGAACCCGTCAAGACCTTCTCGATCGGTTTCCCCGAACGGGACTTTACGGAGACCCACTACGCCCGCATCGTCGCCGAACGCTTCGGCACGGACCACCACGAGTTCATCGTCGAGCCCGAGGGGATCGAAATCTTGCCGAAACTCGTCTGGCACTATGATCAGCCCTACGCAGATTCCTCGGCACTGCCGACCTATTACGTCTCGAAACTGACTCGGCGTCACGTCACCGTCGCGTTGAACGGCGACGGCGGCGATGAATTCTTCGGCGGCTACGACCGCTACCGCGCTTTGCTCTTTCACAATCTCTACCGCGCTCTCTGCCCCGGCCCGATTCGATCCCTGGCCGACACCGCCGCCGCCGTGCTCCCCGAAGGCTCCGCGAACCGCTCCTTCGTTCGGCGCCTCCGCCGCTTCGCTCACGCCGGCGTCCGCTCCCCCTTTGCTTTCAATCTCTCTCTCTTCGCGTTTTTCGATCGAGCGGAACGGCTCCGGCTCTACTCCCCCGATTTTCTCCCCTCGCTCGGCGATTACGACGCCGATCACTATCTGCTCGAAATTCTCGGCCCCGAACCGCGCGATCGCTTCGCCGCGCTCGATAGAGTTCTTCGCGCCGATACTCTCTGCTACCTCCCCGATACCCTTCTCGTCAAGGTCGATATCGCCTCGATGGCCGTCTCGCTCGAAGCGCGCTCCCCTCTCCTCGATACCGCCGTGATGGAGTTCGCCGCATCCTTGCCCCCGCGTTGGAAACTCGGTTTCCGTGACTCCAAGAAGATCCTCAAGGAGGCCCACAACGGCATCCTGCCCGAGGCGATTCTTTATCGCCGAAAGATGGGATTCGGCGTGCCGCTGTCGCACTGGTTTCGCGGAGATCTCGCCGGCTACCTCGAGGATACGATTTTGGCTCCCAATGCCGCCATCGAGCGGTATTTCCGGCCGCAGGCCGTGCGCGACCTCGTTCGAGAACACCGTACGGGAAGGCGCAACAACGCCAACCGGCTCTGGGCGCTTCTGATGCTGGAACTCTGGCACCGCCACGTCCACTCTCAAAATGTCAAAAAGTAACCCCCTGGGGCTTACATTTTTACATTTTTACAATCCCTGATACGTGAGCCGGTCAACGACCCGAATCTTGCCGCTGGGGAGATCGACCTGGACCGGGAACCAGAGGTCCGCTTTGTCGTCGTCGAGCCGTTTCCTGAGGCGTTTGACGAGGCGGCCACGGCGGCGCACCAACAACTCGACATCCGCCTTCGTCTCCTTGCTCGGACCCGGAGCCCAGAAGGAAACGCCGACGAGAAAGACGCCGGAATCATAGGGCGGAAGAAAGCGATACGTCTCTCCCGTCTTTCCGCCGGTCACACGATCCGGCCCCGCTCCGGGAAGGTCGGCACAATCGGCCACCTTCGTCTCGCCCCCATCCGGCAGCGGCTTCCAGAGTTCCAGATCGATGTCGGCGTCGTTCTTCCAACGAACCTCGACCGTCACGGCGTCCGCAGAGCCGTTCTTCGAGGATGCGCGCCACGGAGTTCCGCATGCGGCCGCAACGAGGAACAGCATCACAATCCCCGCCGGAAGAACAGAGCCTTTTTGAGAAAAATACCTCATCGGTTGCAGAAACGAGTCTCTCCGAATCGTGGTGAATGTAAAGCGGGAAGAAGAAACAATGAATTTTCACGCCATGGTGCAGGATGTTTATTGGGATTCTGGTTTTCTGTTTTTTCTTCGTCGTCTTCGAGTAGCCTCGCTCCGTGCCGGGATTCCCGGTACCGGGATCGTGACGAAATTCCGCCGCCCACGCAGATCCAACACGCCGACAGATTTCTCTTCTCTCCGGGAAATCCGCAGGTAGAATTTGTTTCGGAAAGATATCGTTACAAAAAGGAGAAGTGTTCTATGTCAGGATCACGTTTGACTCGGGTCTTCGGTCTTCTGGTCGTCTTCGGCGTCGTGGCTTTTTCGGCGGTGCCTCCGGCAGCGGCTCGGCAGAGTGTGAAAGAACGCTTCGATAAGAAGTTATTGGATGCCGCCGAGGTTCTGGAGGCCGCGATTTCACGCGAGGGAAATCCGATTCCCCACGGGTTGCTCGAACGCGCCCGCGCCATCGTGATCTTCCCCGGCGTGGTCAAGGCAGGACTCTTCTTTGGAGCACGCTACGGCGAAGGAGTGCTTGTCGTCCGCGACGACGATGGCACCTGGTCCCCGCCTGCGTATTACACGATCAAGGGCGGTAGTTGGGGGCTGCAGATCGGCGCACAATCGATGGACATCGTTCTTCTAGTAATGGATCGTGAAGGATTGCGTGCGCTTCTCAAACAGAAATTCACGATCGGAGCCGATATGCACGTTACGGCCGGCCCGCAAAGTTTCAACGCCGATGTCGAACAAGACGTCGCCTTGAAGGGTACGATCTATTCCTATACCCGTTCCCGCGGACTTTTCGCCGGCGTCGCGCTCGATGGAGCCAGAATCAGTCCGACAAACCGAAACAACCACCGGTATTATGGCGCTGATTATACCGTTGACGATATCGTGATCCGCAGGAAACCTGAGATGCCCTCCGCCGCGAAGAAACTCATAAAACTCCTTGAGTCCTTCTCGAAGAAGAGCGAACCGGCGACCGGAATCGTGCCGAGTTCGTCCTCACGGAGCGAATAACGGCGGCACTCAGGGAGAGAAAAACCGCGCGAGTGCGTCCGCGGCCGCCGGGGGCGTCGGAATGGAGCGCGGCTTCTCATCCCGCGGAGGGAGGCGGGTTTGCGCGGTGTGGAGTGTAGCGCAGGTTCTCCAACCTGCGTGTGCATGGGCGGGCGGGGCCGCCCCGCGGTGTCATTCCGAGAAGGCCGAAGCCCGACGAGGAATCCCCCGAGATAGCTGACAACCGCCTCGTTCTCCCTCGCCCCTCTGGGGAGAGGGTTGGGGTGAGGGGAGGGGTATTGGCCCCACAACGCGGAATACCTCGTGGAGGGGATTCCACGCTGAGCCTGTCCCGAGCGAATGCGAGGGGCTCGGAATGACATTCCTTTCGTCATCCCGGAAAGGGCGCGAAGCGGCCTTATCCGGGATCCAGGAGTTCCGGCCGCTTCCTGCGACCTCCGTTCCGGCCCCGCCGGTCTCGCTCTCGCGCCCTCCCTGGCGCTCGGCAGCCGTCGGGCTGCTCGCTCGACCGGCTTCGAATCCTCGGTTTTTTGGAAGGATTTGTTCGTGTTGATGAACGTTGGGCCCTTCGGTTAGCAAATACGCGCGCCCGGGAGGATTCGAACCCCCAACCCTCTGATCCGAAGTCAGATGTTCTATCCAGTTGAACTACGGGCGCATAAAACGCACACCTCGATCATACGGACTTCAGAAAACGGGTCAACCCTTCATGGAGAGCCTGAATCCACGAAGAAGATTTCACCACGAGAGTACACGAGAGATCACAAGAGAAGAAAACAGAGAAGAAATAAAGAAAAAGCGAAAATTAGGCGGGATTTGACTCGAAGACGGGGTAGAAATGTTTCCCCCGCACGCGCGGGGATGGACCGGACGGTCGATCCGAGGTTCAGGTCGCCGAATCGTTTCCCCCGCACGCGCGGCAATGGAACGCTTTTTCAGGTATCTCCGTCATCAACCGACCATCTTCACCAGGCTCGGTGAACGCGGCGATGAGATCGTCGCTTTTGTAAGGAAACCAATGGCGGAGATCAAATCGGATCTCGATAAATTGGAACTCGATTCAGCACTTCTCACTCAGCTGATCGGCCTCAAGGGTTGGCCGAAGAAAGACAGCGGAAAACCGATCTGGCCGCGAGTGTTGTTCGGAACAGCCGAAATTGAGAAGGGGAAGGGATTGAGAAAATCGATACAACTTGCCGAG
>RFFU01000025.1 GCA_003697085.1 Candidatus Hydrogenedentota bacterium | reverse complement strand
TCCGAAGAGCGGAATCATCTTCGACGGGCTCACGGGAAGCGTGGACATCGTGATCTACAACGTCGCGGGAAGGAAGGTAGCGACCTTCTCCAAGAGTGACAACGAAAGCCGATACCACTGGGATGTCACGAACGACGAAGGGGTTCCCCTAGCATCCGGGGTCTATGTCGCCGTGATTACGTCGGGTTCAGGCGAACGACTCCTGGAAAAAATCATGGTTGTAAAATAATCGTGCCGACGCTACTTGCGCTTGTTTCAACTTTTCTTACGGTACTGCGCTGCAGACGCGATTGCGCCCGGTCTTCTTTGCCTCGTAAAGCGCCGCGTCGGCTGCGGAAATCAGGTGTTCAGAAGAATCCGCGTGTCGAGGAAACGCCGCAACTCCAACGCTGATTGTCACCCGACCCGTCGGAAACCGGTCATATTGCGCCACCGAACTCCGCAGCCGTTCCGCAATCATCATCGCCGTCTCGAAATCGATCTCCGGTAAAATCACCGCAAATTCCTCCCCGCCGTAACGTGAGACAAAATCCACTTCCCGAAGACTGGCGTGAATAATTTCGGCAACCTTCTTCAAAACCTCGTCGCCCGTTGAGTGGCCATACGTATCGTTCACGCCCTTAAAGTGGTCGATATCGATCATTATCAGAGGCACTTCCCTCTCGTAGAGTGTTGCCCTCTTGCACTCCTCGTCCAGCCGCTGTTTGAAATACCACGGAACGTAAAGATTCGTAAGAGCGTCTCGGATCGCCAATTCCTGAATCTTTAGATAAAGTTCCGCCTTTCGAATTCCAAGAGCTATTTCGCGGATCAACAATGAGAGTTTTTCCTCGAAACTGCTTCGCGGCATCATCTCGTCTTCCGAGATTCCCGAAAGAATCAAGACGGCCTTCGATTCCTTGCGATATCGAAAGGCGCACATCACTTCTCCGGACTTCCGCCCTTCCCCTTTCATTTCCAAACGGATTTCTCCGTCTTCCAGGGAATCCCCTTCGTTTGGAATCTCCTTTACTGTTCCTAGCTTCACGCTCTGTTTTCGCGAGCCGCGGCGAGCGACAATTTCCCTCCACTCTTCTCCCTTCACCCCTTCGATGAAGAGACGCGTTTCCTCCACTTCCCAGACGCGCCCCGGCCCTTCCGCCACGGCCTCCCACAATGCGCTCGGCTCCAAACTACTCACGATCGCCTTCATCATTTCGAAGGAATTGTGTATGAACTCCGTCTCCTGCTGAAGCACGCGGATCCGTTCCTGGAGTTTCGTCCGCCTCTCCTTCAAACGGTCCCTCTCCCGCTTGCGCTCACTCATACTTCTTTCGTGAAGATCTCGACTCAATCTTTCCGCGCGAACTCGAAAAAGGAACACGGGAAGAAAAGCGGAGAGGGCGAGTAAAAACAGGGTTACCGCCGTACCGAGAAACGTTTCCGAGGTAAAGAACTGTTTCTTGAACCCGACGAAAAACGTCGCCCCCAGGAAAAGAAACGAGATGACGGCAAACGCGGCCGCCTCGTTCTCCCGACATCGAAAGCCTTCCAGGAGAAGAATCAGCGGTAACATCACCAGCAAGGCGATCGCGAGCGGGAAGGTCCCGTGATGGCGAGCCAACACCGTCGCTCCTCCTCCCAGCACAATCAGCCAAAGAAACGCCGAGCGTTTCATTCCTTTCGTTTCCGTATTCATCGTTATCTCTTTCCGCGGGACGGGTCCTCCCCGCTGACGACGACGCGATTTCTCCCTTCGGCTTTTGCCTTGTAAAGAGCAGCATCCGCCGCATCAAATAGTCGATCCGTTCTCCTGATATCATCGGGAAACGTCGCCACGCCGATGCTCACCGTCACCGGCTTATCGCCTGCCACTCTCCTTACAACCTCCCGTTCGACTTTTCCTCGTATTCGTTCCGCCGCCTCACAAGCCCCGCGACGGTCCATATTGGGAAGAACGATCGCAAACTCTTCCCCTCCCCAACGACCGGCGATATCGATCGCTCTCAGCTCTTCTTTCACCACCGCCGCCACGGTCGCCAAAACTTTATCCCCGAAGAGATGGCCGTAATTATCATTCAGACTCTTGAATTTATCGATATCCGTAATCAGAAGACTGATTTTTCCACGATATCGCAACGCCCTTTGGCATTCGTCCTGAAAACGGTCGTTGAAGTACCACCGTTTCGCCAGCTTCGTCAATCCATCAATCATCGCCATCTCCTCGGTCTTCGAAAAGAGCCTAGCGTTTTGAATCGCGACCGAACCAAGTTGAGCGATGTGCGTGACCAGTCGGAGATCGTCGGTTTGAAAAGCATCCGGTTTTATTCCGTGGACGCGAAGAACCCCCTCAACGGCCCCTTCACATATCACGGGAGCGGCGACCAATGAAAGGAAACCCCTTTTCCCCTCCGCCCGGAACCGAAAATCCCTCCGAACATCCGCCACCGTCACTCCGACCCCCGTCCGCAAAACGATCTGGTTGAATTCATCTTCCGCCAGACCCTCGGGCTCGGTATTCTCCAAAGGAACACCCGCGGTCGCCTGTAGAAGAAACCGGCCTCTTTTCTTCATAAAAAGCGCCACGAACTTTCCCGCAAACAACCGTCCTGTGTCGTCCGCGATCCGCCGGCATACCTCTTGTTCCTCCAAACTCTCTCCCAAACGTCCGGCGATCTCTCCGAGTCTCCGAAACCGCCTCCCTTTTTCCTCCAGAGCCTGCACTCGACTCTCCTCTTTTTCTCCGGCTTCTCTCAAAAGATTTATTTCCTCGGAAAGCGCATTTCTCTCCAATACACGGTCCCGATGACGTCTTCGTACCATTTCGCTCAAGAATTGGGCCCCCTTCAGCCCGATGTACATCTCCAGAACAATCACACCGCCAACGAGACCGATGTGCCAATCCCCGAAAGAGCGATAAAGGAAGGGGAGTGTGCCCAGGAGGAGCGCGCCCCAGCCGATCGCCGCTCCGTTGAGAGTCGTTCCAAGAACCACCAGGGCGGGGAAAATCGGAAGGACCATCAGAGTGTCGGTGGGGTTCTTGAGCACGTACACGCCGAGAAGAAGCATAAGCGAGATCGTAATGGTCCCACCGACAAGAGGGGTTAGATTTGATCGGAAACGGAGGGTCTCCGTCGAAAAATCAAACATTCTTCACACCGCGCATCCAGGGCAATGGTTCCGGGCGGTCGTCTCCCCTTCCCGAACTCAGAAAACCGCCCTTTCCGTGGAAATGTCGAATACGTGAACACGATCCATATTGAAGACCAGTTCCAACTCTCGTTCCAAAACATATTTTTCCGAGGCGGACATTCTGGCCATAATCAAGTTCTCTCCGACCGAGACTTGCAAAAAGGTCTCCGAACCGACCGGTTCCACGACATCGATGATCCCCCGCACGACGTGATCTTCCGACGCTTCGGGGAAAAAGATACGGTCATGAATTTCTTGCGGCCGAATTCCGAAGATCACTTCCTTGCCGACATAACCTTCCTCTTGAAGTTTCTTCGCCTTGTCAGGAGTAAAACGAACATCAATCCCCGAAGTTTTGAAACGAACCGCTTCTCCCGCCGTCTCAACTCGCCCGCGAACGAAATTCATCGGAGGAGAGCCGATGAATCCGGCGACAAAGATCGTGGCCGGATTTTCGTAGATTTCGAGCGGGGTTCCCACCTGTTGGGTTATCCCATCCTTGAGCACGACGATTCGATCCGCCAGGGTCATCGCTTCCAATTGATCGTGGGTCACATAGATCATCGTCGTTTGAAGGCGCGTATGCAGTTTCGATAATTCCGTCCGCATCTGGGAACGAAGTTTGGCGTCCAGGTTCGAAAGGGGCTCGTCGAAGAGAAAGACGCTCGGTTGACGAACGATCGCCCGCCCCACGGCGACTCTCTGCCTCTGCCCCCCGGACAACGCCGCGGGCTTTCGATCAAGAACATGGCGCAGGCCCAACATATCAGCCGCCTGTTTCACCCGTTTATCGATCTCATCCCGATCAAATTTCCGCATCTTCAGGCCGAAAGCCATATTGTCATAGACCGTCTTGTGCGGATACAACGCGTAATTCTGAAAAACCATCGCGATGTTGCGATCCTGGGGGGGAACGTGATTGCAGAGTTTCCCATCGATGTACAACTCCCCCGATGAGATTTCTTCGAGCCCCGCGACCATCCTCAACGTCGTCGATTTTCCGCAACCCGACGGCCCGACGAGAACAATAAACTCGCGATCTTCTATCTCCAGATTGAAGTCCTTGACCGCCTGCACTCCCCCTTCATAGACTTTATTGATATTTTTCAGAACAACCGACCCCAATGGCCACTCTCCTTTCCCAAGGCTATTCTTTCATACCCGCATGAGCCATGCTTTTGATAACGTATTTCTGAAGCACGATGAACACAATAAGAATCGGAATGATCGAGATCGCGGCAGCAGCCATCATATTCCCCCATTCCGCCGTATATTGCTGGCGATACGTCGCCAGCCCCAACGGCAACGTCTTCCATTTTTCGTCATTGATCATGATCAACGGCCAGAGGAAACTGTTGAACTGAAAGAGGAACGTGAGAATTCCCAACGTCGCCAGGACCGGTTTTGACAGCGGAACAATCACCTCCCAATACACCCGCCATTCACTGCATCCATCCATGCGAGCCGCTTCCATCAAGGAATCGGGAAGCGCGCGGATGAACTGTGTACAAAGAAAGACGCCGTAGGCTCCCGTCAATCCCGGCAGGATGAGCGCCCAGAGAGAATCCAAAAGTTTCCAGTTTGTCATCAACTTGTAAACCGGAATCATCGTGACCTGCCCCGGCACCATCATCGTCGCCAATACTCCATAGAAAAGGAATTCGCGCCCAAGAAACCGTCCCTTCGCGAAGGCATAGCCCGCCAGAGAACAGAAAAAGAGATTCGTCAGCGTCAGAAGACCGGCCACGAAAACCGAATTCGCGTAGTAACGCCCAAATCTTCCAAGAAAGCCGTAAATCTCCTTGTCGCGTTCCGTAACTTTCAAAACTTCCTTGTAGTTCGCCAGCGTCGGTTTCAGTTGCTCGTGAGCCCGAATTTCCGCCAAGAAAAACCGCGCGGGAGAAGCCCCTGGATTCTCGAGAATCATTTTGATGAATCGAGCGCGCACGCGCGGAGCGAGAAGAAATACCCCTCTCTTCTCCCGCAGCTCCCTCGGCAACGCAACGATGCGGGCCGTCGTATCCCACTTTCCTTTCTCCACACAAAAATCCAACGCCACCTTCGGAAGTTTTTCGGCATTCCCGGGAAAGAGGATTTCCACACGGTCGAACATCGTGGAGATCCCGACATCCAAAAGCAGGACTTCCGTTTCTCCGGGTTGCAGTCGCCGGGTCGCCCAAGCGACATCGCGACGACCGTCATTCAGAAGGGCTACCACGGTCTCTCCTCCCTTCTTCCCGAGGACTTTCACCGTGGCTCCGGAAGCACTCGCCAACGCGCGATTGCCGCTCCTCCACGGCGTCCAGCGCGGCGGATTGCTCAGCTCCGAATTCGCATTCTCGGTCATCGAGGTCGAAACCATCCACCAGAACGGCACCAACATCGTCGCGGCCCCAAGCAGAAGGAGAAGGTGCAGGGCGATGGAACGAATTTTCTTTTCCAGTTTGTGAAGTTCTCCCTCTTCGTTCACCGTTCCTCCACTCCTTTATGCGGTTTCAACCAAAAGGCGTTGATCGCGGTAATCACACCAATGATAAAAAAGAGTATGTACGCGATAGCGGATGCGACCCCGAAATGCTGATCGACGAAACCCACCTCGTAAAGATAGGATACGATCGTCTGGAACGATCGTTGAATTCCTCCTCGAACCCCTCCCAGCACGTAGATTTGATCGAAGGCCTGGAGAGCGCTGATCCAATGGGTCAAGACGACAAAGGTAATGGCCGGTTTCAAAAGAGGAAGCGTTACGTGAAAAAAACGTTGGACGGCGCCCGCGCCGTCGATTCGCGCCGCCTCGTAAAGCGACTCCGGAATCCCCTGGAGCCCCGCCAGCATAATCATCGTCACGAAACCCAACCAACGCCACGTGTCCATAATGATGATGGCCGGTTTCGACAGCGAGGGATCGCTCAACCACCCCAGAGGCGCAATTCCGAGAACGCTCAAGGCATTGTTGAGTATTCCCGTCTCACCCGGATTCAAGATCAACTGCCAAACAATCGATATTGCCACATAAGAAGTAATCACCGGCATAAAGTAAACGACCTTGAAGAAGGTTTTTCCCATCACCTTTTCGTTGATCAAAACCGCCAAAACCACCGCCAGGGGAATCATAATCAGGAGCCCACCGAGGGCGAGATAGATCGTATTCCAAACCGCATTCCAAAATTTGGCGTTTTGGAGGACAAAGGTATAGTTTTTGAAGCCCATAACCGCCAACGGGTTGATGCCGTCGAAGGCCAAGAAACTCAGGCGCAATGAATCCAACAGAGGATAAACAAGAAACACGGCCAAGAAGAGCAACACGGGCGAAAGGAACACAAACCACGGACGCGCTGTCTTCAGTTCTCTTATCAGCGCCGACCGCACGTTTCTTTTCCGATGTGACACCCAACCCCAAATCACGAGAAAGACGATCATTATCGTAATCACAGCCCAAAACATCAGATTGAGAACTGATATTTCATGTTTGACTTCCGCGGGATCCCGACGTGTCGCGGCCGTGTTCGCCTCCAGAAGGCGATTCACCTCCTTGGCGGCCTGATCCAACGCTTCCTCCGGCGTCATATCCCCTACCAACGCATTCTGAATGTATTCGCCGAGGATATTGTACGTCCGTCCCCAAACGGCGCTCGGGGTCGGGAAACTCGATTCGAACTGTTTCATCCCCACCTTCCATTCCGGGTGATCCTTGAGATAATCCCAATCCCAAAGATCGATCCGCGGACTCAAACTCGCCGTCTGCTTGACAAGCCACTTCTGACACTGGGGTTGGCCCAGGAATTTGATCAATTGGAAGGCGGCTTCCTTCTTTTCCGGCAAACTCTTCTTATTGATCGCCAGAAACGAGCCCCCCATCAGTCCCCCGCGCCGCTTCCGCTTCGGAAGCGTGCAAACTCCGATTCTCCCCGCCCGATCGATGGCCCCGGCCTTGATCATTCCCGGGACCGTTTCGTATATCGCATACTTGTTCTTCGGACTCAAGAATGGCCCGAAGGTATTCCAAAGCCAGTTGTTCATCGTCTCCGGCCCGGAGACGTTATGGACGCGATGGAGATCGACGAGGAACCTCAAAGCTTCTTTCCCTTCGCGCGAATTGAAGGTCGCTTCCGTCTCTTCTTCGTTGTAGAACTCGCCGCCGTTCTGATAGAGAAATCCCATGAATTGAAAGACGGGATCCTGCCCCTTGATGACATATCCCCAGGTCTTTTGCCCCGTTTTCGGATCGATGCCCGT
>RFFU01000024.1 GCA_003697085.1 Candidatus Hydrogenedentota bacterium | reverse complement strand
GGAGTTTCGGCCAGGAGTAGATGGATACGATACGGCAAAAGGTGCCCATTTTTCGGCCATGCACCCCCGCTTAGACTCTCCCGTCGGAAGAATAGAGTGAACCGCGGTTTCTCCCGCCTGCGGAATTCTCTGGAAACCAAGGTCTCTAATATAAGGAGTTATCTCCTGGTGAAATTGACAAAATGTAAGAATGACACCTTTTTTCTGTAGAATTGGGGGCGGGGAGGGGGCAAGATGTGCGGAACGGGTGTTCATCAAGAACGGCAGCGAGAACACGAAGGATGGGAATGTGGAGAAGAAAAAAGGCAAGGAGAAGAGGAAAGTCCGGCGCCGAAAAACGATCGTATTCGTTTCCGGGAATCGGGGCGCAGAAGATGCCTTCGACTTGTCGCGGAAAGCCACTGGTGTAAAGTGGGAGTGGTGTTTCGTCGCGACGGGAAAACGCCTCGTTAAAGCGCAACGAACGTCACGCCCCCTGGCTCCGCGGGCGATTCCTTCCGCGGGGAAAGAATCAGATCTTCATTTCGAGGTTCCGTTCGACACGTTTCGCCAGCGAGGGGGCCGCCTTGCTGAACCGATGGAGAAGGCGATCGCGGGTTTTCGCGATGTGTATCGATTGGTTTCCCCCGCGCTTCTTTTGCTTCCGGAGATCGGAAGAGAATATCTTGCCGCCGCCCTGGCGGCCTCGACGGAGAATATCCCGATCGTCTTGAGGCATCCTTTGGCTGTACCGACGAACGAAACTCCCCGATCGATTTACGATGCGCTTTCAAAGATGTCGCACTATCACCTTCTTCCGAACGCGGGAGCCGCCGAACGGCTTCGCGATCTTCCCAAGAAGCGGACGGCTTTTGTCGGCGCCTGGGAACTCGATCCTCTTACTGAGTTGAAATATCTCACGCGGAACCAGCTCGAAAAAAGACTCGGGAAGTCCCTCGGAAAGAGACCGCTCTTTATCGATGTCATGGGCTCCGGGAGGAGATTCGAAGAGATGTTGCGGCTGGTCTTCGCCGTCCTCGAGGAGTATACGGACTCCTTTCTTTTTCTCGTGAAACCGGTTTTCAATGACCGGACCGCCGCCGGGATCAAATTAATGGAATCCTTCAGCCTGCTCCACCCCCAGCGGTCGGCTTTGGTACCGTTTTGGGATCAGGAACTCGTTTATTCGGCGATGAAGCATTCCGAAGCCTGGATTGGCAACCATCGGCGAGGGTTCTTCGTGACGCCGTATTTCCATCTTCCGGCTGTTTTTCTCGGTAAGGATGACTCCTATTCCGATTGGGAATCCGCAGCATCGGTTCTTCTCGTGGAACCGGAGAAAAAGGAGTTTTCTGCCGCCATGAAAAAAATCCTCGCAACCCGGTTTCGTAACTCCTGCAAGAAGGTAAAATCCCCCTATGGAAACGGTCAAGCGGTGAAGAAGACGGTGACGGCGCTGAGTCGGTGGATCAAGGAGTAGATGGCGGAAGGACAGTCTCCTCGTTTCGCCGAGAACGAAACCGGTACGGTTCCGTGGCCGACCGCGGGAGCGGCGGATTGGTGGAATCTGATTTAGGTTGAGGAAGAGGAAAGATTCAGAGGAAAGGAACAATGGAATATGAGTTGTGAAGAGATGACGCGGATAACAGTTGCCGGAGCGGGGGGACGGATGGGGGGAAGAATTACGGCATTGTGCGCGGAAGATCCGGCCTTTCTTCTGGTGGGGGCTATCGAAGCGCGCGGGCATCCTGCGGTCGGAAGAGATGCCGGGCTGGTTGCGGGGTGCGGAGAACTGAACGTTACCGTGACGGCGGAGATCGAGAAGGCGTTGGAAGGCGCGGAGGTTCTGGTCGATTTTACGGCTCCGGGGGCCGTTATCCAAAATGTAACGGCGGCGCGGGAAAAGGGAATAGGTTACGTCGTCGGCACGACGGGATTGGGCGAGAGAGAGACGACCGCGATCGAGGAAGCCTCGATGAAGATTCCGATCGTGGCGGCGCCGAATATGGCGGTCGGAGTCAATCTTCTCTTTCGAATCGCTCCGATGATCGCGAACGCCTTGGGGGAGGCATACGATATCGAGATCCTGGAAATGCATCACAACAAGAAGAAAGACGCCCCCAGCGGAACCGCGATGAGATTGCTCCGGGAAATCCAAGAAGCGCGAAAGGGAAGCGCGGCGGAACCGATCTTCGGACGGAGGGGGATGATCGGAGCGCGACCGGAGGGGGAGATTGGTGTTCACGCGATCCGCGCAGGCGACATCGTGGGAGAACACACAGTTCTTTTCGCGACAGGGGGAGAACGGATCGAACTGACCCACAAGGCTTCCTCACGTGACACCTTCGCCCGCGGAGCCTTGCGGGCCGCCGCCTATTTGAAGAATCGTCCGCCCGGGCTGTACTCGATGCAAGACGTACTCTTTCCCGAAAATCCACGTTCGTAAGCGAACGGAGAGCGGCAAGTGTCACGGAAGGGATATACTGTGAACGTGAGTTCAATTCGTCTTTTCGGTCGTCACGGGGTGCACGACTTCGAAGCGGAGCACGGAGGTCTCTTTGAACTCGACCTTTTCCTCGAGACGACCGATGAGGTCCCGCGGGACGATGCGCCTCTCGACAAAATCCTCGATTATTCGGCGGTCGCGGCGACGGCTCGGGAAGTCTTTCACTCGCGGAGATATCGCCTGATCGAGGCACTAGCGTACGATATCGCGCGCACGATCGCTTCTCGTTGGAGCGCGTTGAGGAAAATCGAGGTCCGAGTGCGGAAGATACGTCCCCCATTGGGGATGGAAGCCGCGTCGGCCGAAGTGGTCGTTGTGTATGAATCGGAAGAAAGAGCGGGAAACGAAGAGTGAGGGTTCATCGAGGAAAGCGATTTCGAGTTTGGATCGGCCTCGGAAGCAATCTCGGAGACCGAAAGACGAATATCGAGCGGGCTGTATCGATGCTTCGAGAGTCTATCTTCGAAATCCGTTGTTCAAGCCTTCTGGAGAATCCGGCGATCGATCGGGAGGGGAATCTCGATCCCCAATCGCCGGCGTATTTGAATGCCGTTCTCTTCGGGGAGACCGATCTGTCGCCCGACGATCTTTTTCGATTCACTCGTGAGATAGAACGGAAGTTAGGGCGCCGTATCGAGGAAAAATCGCAGTATCTTCCCCGAACGATCGACATCGACTTGCTCTGGATGGAAGACGACGATGGTGTTATGAGAATTGATTCGGAGGAACTGGTTCTTCCCCATCCGAAGATCGGGGAACGGACCTTCGTGAAGGAACCGATGCGGGAAATCGGGTTTGATCTGACGCGGTTGCCGCCGGAAGAGAAAAAAGGAGACAACCCGCTCTTGCGCGAGAAGAATGATCGGGGCGCCGCCCTTCCGAGTTCTTTGTGATGACGAAACGGATTGCCGTGCTCGTTTCGGGCCGCGGTTCGAATCTGCAAGCGCTTTTGCATGCCCAGGCAGAAGGCCGGCTGGGGGGGAGAATCGCGCTCGTTCTCTCGGACAAACCGAACTGTTTGGGAATTAAAAGAGCCCGGGAAGCCGGGTGCGAAACCTTCACCTTTTCACCGAAGGAATTTTCGGACCGCGAGTCTTACGAGCGGGTTATGGCACGGGAGATAGAATCGCGGGAGTGTGTCTTGATCGTTTTAGCGGGGTTTATGCGAATCTTGACACCGTGGTTCGTAAAGCGTTTCGAAGGGCGTCTCATCAATCTTCATCCGGCGCTTCTTCCCCAATTCCCGGGCACCCACGCGATC